>PBOD01000137.1 GCA_002724215.1 Gemmatimonadota bacterium
GAGCGGAGATTTCGAGTATCGCGACGTGGGCGGGCGCACCGAAAAGGGCGATCGCAAGATTGTGCCGGCGCTGACGGTGCGGGCCGGTGTGGCCTATCGTCCGGAAGATCTACACGAGGAGTTGCGCGAGGATCGCGAGCGGCGGGACTTTATGCGCAAGTTTATGGGCAAGGACTTTGCGGCGCTGGGCTGGACTCCAGGGGAATCGGCTTGAGGAGGGCGCTGTGGTGTTTGTGCGCGCTGCTCGCGCTGGCTGCGTGCAGGGAGACTTTTCGCCACGAAATTTCGTTTACCGCCGAGGAATTGCAGGCCAAAATCGCCGGGCAATTCCCACTCGAGCGCAAGGGCAAGTTGGCCAGGGTGGTGTTGCGCGACCCCGAGGTGGTGCTCGCGGCCGATTCCGAGCGGGTCGGGTTGCGCGCGGCGGTGGAGATCGCGCCGGCGCTGGGGCGGCGCTTCCTGGGGCAGATGGCCTTTGATGCGGCGTTGGACTACAATGCCGAAAAGGGCGAGTTTTATCTGGTGGACCCGCAGATTGGGGAGCTGGAGCTCGAGGAGGTGCCCGATCGCTACCGGTCCCTGGCGCGCCAATTGGCCGAGCAACTCACCGGCCGCTATTTGGACCGGGTTGCGGTCTACCGGCTCGATTCCGACGACTTCGAGGAATCGCTGGCCAAGATGGTGCTGAAAAAGGTCGCCGTCACCGGCGGCCGGCTGGTATTGCATATCGGATTACTCTAAGAGGAGAAGATATTCTTGTTCGAATCGACCGACGACCTGCGCATCGACCAACTCAAGCCGCTGATTCCGCCGGCGATCCTGATGGAAGAACTACCGGTGTCGGAGCAGGCCTCGCACACGGTTGCTGCCGGTCGCCGCGAGCTCGACGCGATTCTGGCTGGTGCGGACGACCGGCTGGCGGTGGTGGTTGGCCCCTGTTCGATCCACGATCCGCAAGCAGCGCTAGATTACGGCGATAAACTACGCGAACGGGCGGCGGCGCTGAAGGAAGATTTGTGCGTGGTGATGCGGGTCTATTTCGAGAAACCGCGCACCACTGTCGGCTGGAAGGGCCTGATCAACGACCCGCGCCTTGACGACAGCTTCGACATCAACAGTGGCTTGCGCGCCGCGCGCGGCCTGCTGGTCGAACTGGCGGATGTGGGGCTGCCGGCGGCCTCGGAATTCCTCGACACCATCACCCCGCAGTTTATCGCCGACCTCATTTGCTGAGGCGCCATCGGCGCCCGCACCACCGAGAGCCAGGTCCACCGCGAGCTGGCCTCGGGGCTGTCGATGCCGGTCGGCTTCAAGAATGGCACCGACGGCAACGTGCAGATTGCCCTCGACGCCATTGGCGCGGCGCGGCATCCGCACCACTTCCTCTCGGTCACCAAGCAGGGGATCTCGGCGATCGTCGCGACGGCGGGCAACGCCTGCTGTCATCTGATCTTGCGCGGCGGCAGCCAGGGGCCCAACTACCACCCTGGCAGCGTGTCTGCGGCGGCGGCCAAGCTCAAGGAGGCGGGTTTGCCGCACCGGGTGATGGTCGACTGCAGCCACGGCAATAGCGATAAGGACCACCGGCGGCAGCCGGCGGTCACGCGCGATATCGCCGCGCAGATCGCCGGCGGGTCGGAGGATATTTTCGGGGTGATGCTGGAGAGCCACCTGATGGCGGGCAGCCAGCAACTGGGCGTCGGTGAATTGGTGTATGGTCAGAGCATCACCGACGCCTGCATGGGNTGGGACGAGACGGTGGCGGTGTTGGANGAATTGGCGACGGCGGTGGCCAGGCGCCGNGCGGCTACTTGACAAAGGACNGAACCATGAGTTTCGGCATCACCAAGANGATCCCGGCCGACGAGGGCATAGAGCGGGTCGANAGCCTGTACGACGGTAGCGTTAAAGAATACGAGTTCCANATGGCGGGCAAACCGTCCAAACTCGCAGTCGGCGACTACGTCTANACTATTTTCGAGCATCACATCCGGGGTCGGCTCAAAATCAAAGAACTGCGCGGCGGGGCGGTAAATCCCAAGTCGGGCAAGCCGCGAACGCTGGTCTTTGTCGCGGCGCCGGGCGAACGGCTCGACGAGCCGATTCCGCGCAAGGGCCATCAGGGCACGCGCTACTACGACGGGGTAGACTGGCCGGCTGATTG
Source organism: Gemmatimonadota bacterium (assembly GCA_002724215.1). Taxonomy (GTDB): domain Bacteria; phylum Latescibacterota; class UBA2968; order UBA8231; family UBA8231. The sequence continues at coordinate 2,165 of PBOD01000137.1, forward strand.
ACGGNTTGGGGGCTGCCCTCGCGCTGCGATGCAGGAATGTGCACCGCCACCATCGCACTGGCACTGGTGCTGTTGGAGCTCATGGAACTTTGTGCGCGGTTACTTCGTCAAGGGGCGCCTGGCTGGCGTCACGCCCGGCGACGGCGGCTGGGGCTGGGCTAACGATAATCGCGGCGGCGATTCGACGCGCCAGCTGCAGCTAGCGGTCAATATTATCATCTTCGCACTGACCCAGGAGGGCTCGATCACCCAGNGCCTGATGCAGNTGGTCAACTGATTCGCCAGCCATCCCCATACATAAGCAGGNGCCGGCTCGCCGGGCTCCTGCTTATGTTTTTTCCGCNCCATCGTTCCATATGCGATTGGCGATGCTGTGCTACATCNCGAAAGGGTGCAAACCACGTGCTCCCTGCCGCTCGCCTATAGGGCGCACGAGTTCGCGTTGCGAGTCCGCCCTTTCGGAGGTCGCCTGCTTCTCCTGCATAATCCTTCGATTGCCTGGATGCACCTCCCTTGATTATTATGTAGCCGATTGCATTTTGCAGATGATTTGTGAGGGGGAATATCATGACCGCCGCAGAGCAAACCAACACCGCCCTGAGCGCTGAGGAAATGGACCAATTTCGCACTCAGGGATTTCTCGGGCCCCTCGCCCTGTGCAGTCCAGAGGAAATGGGGGCGAGACGGCCTGCGATCGAGGCGGTGCTGGAGAGCGAACCGCCCGACCACCGCCAAAAAGTGCACAATCGCCACCTCGACCACAGACTGATCTGGGACCTGGCAACTGATCCCGAAATCATCGGCCGGATGCAATGCCTCTATGGCGACGACCTGCTGATGTGGCGGACCAACTTCTTCGTCAAGGAGCCCGGTGCCAAGGAGATTCCCTGGCATCAAGACCACAACTACTGGCCGCTGGAGCCGCCGATCATTGCCTCGGCCTGGATCGCGATCGATGAGTCGACGGTGGAAAATAGCTGTCTGCAGGTGATTCCGGGCTCGCATCGCAGGACATTGCCGCATGTCAGGGCCACCGCAGATATGGGCTTTGCGGAGATGGGCGATCTCGACTACCTCGATTTGAGCCAGGCCGTCGATCTCGAAATGCGGCCGGGCGAGTTTATCCTCTTCAACGAGCGCACTGTCCACCACTCCGAGAGCAACCGCTCGCAGAAGCGGCGCATCGGACTGGCAGTGCGGGTGGTGGTGCCGATCGTTTCGGTGTTGAAATACGATGCGCCCGAGCACGCGCTGGTACAGATTTCGGGACGGGACCCAATGGGCTTTAACAAAGTCGTCGATCCACTGACGGAGTAAGGAGCTATGGCCGAAAAAACCATGTCGGGCATGACCGACGAAGAGAAGTTTCGCTTTGACTTGACCGGCTTTCTGGTGCGGCCGGCGATACTGACGCCCGACGAGACCGCCGGGATCATCGATCAAATCGATCGCATTCACGACGACCCGGAGTCGCTGGCGCCAGAGGAGCGTTCGATGCCCGGCGGTGCGGCGAGCCTACTGATCGATCACCCCAGGATCATCGAAGTGCTGCACGAGATCATCGGTCCGGAGTTGCGACTGGAGGGCTCGTATTGCATTCGTCGCGAAAAGGGCCAGCAGCACGGCGAATTGCACGGCGGCGGCCCCAACCAGATCGATCCGATCTTTGGCTATCGCTTCCAGAACGGGCGCATCCACGCCGGGATGGTGCGGGTGGTCTTCGAGTTGACCGCTGTCGGCAAGGACGACGGGGCGACGCATTTTATCGCGGGGAGCCACAAGGCCAATTTTCCGATGCATCCCGACCACAGTTCACTCGGTGAGGGCGAGCGCAGCGAATTCCTCACCAGTTACGAGTGCCCGGCGGGCAGTGCGGTGTTCTTCACTGAAAATTTGTGCCACGCCGGTCCGGTCTGGCAGCGCGACACCCCGCGCTACGCCGTGCTCAACGCCTACGCGCATCTGGCGACGCATTGGCACCGGCTGCGGGTGGAGCCGGAAGTGATGCGCTCGCTGCCGCGCGAGAAGCAGGCCTATTTCCGCGAGCCGTGGATTGCCGACTTCAGCACCAGCCCGGCGACGCACAATTCCGTCGAGCGCTTCCTCAACAACGAAGAGGCGCCGATCGACACCGATCGCCAGGCCTGATATGGCAAACCTGCCGATTCGCGCGATGGACCGGCTTGCCGCCGAATTTGACGGGCGAATGGGGTTTTACGTCGAGGATATCAACAGTGGCGTGGCGCACGGCTACTGCGCCGACGAGCGCTTCCCCACCGCCAGCGTGTGCAAGGTCTGCGTGATGGTCGAACTGTTCCGCCAGGTGGCCGAGGGTGCGTGCACTCTCGGCGACCGCCATCGGCTCGCGGGGTCGATTTCGCGGCACGGATCGGGTACGCTCAAATGGGCGGTGGACGGCCCCGAGTTGAGCTTGCGCGACTACTGCCGGCTGATGATGGCAATTAGCGACAATGTGGCGACCGATGCGCTGATCGGGCTGCTGGGGCTGGAGGCGATCAATGCGACCATGCAATCCCTGGGTTATCCGAATCTGCACACCGGCGCGACCTTGACCCGCTTCCACTACGCCATGGCGGGCATGGCCGACGCGCCGGGCAGTCCGGAAAACGACCAGCGGATGATGGAGCGCATCCAGGCATACGGGATCGACCGCGATTGTGCGTCCTTTGCCGACGACCCGGCCAACAATCTCGCCGCGTCCGGCGAGATGGGCCGCCTGCTGGGCCGGTTGTGTCGCGGCGAAATCATCGACGCGGAGGCTTCGGTGGGGATGGTCGAGATGCTCGGGCTCGCCGCCAACCGCGATATGATCCCGCGCTATCTGGATCCGGGCGTGGACATCGCGCACAAGTTCGGCTCCAGTGGCCGGATCAAGGCCGATGTGGGCATCGTCTATCTGCCGGGCGGGCCACTGGTCGTCTCGGCTTTTGCACTGGCCGCTGCCGCTGCCGATGGCGCGGCGGCAATCGCCGAGTTGACGCGGCTGGCCGTAGGGGCGCTGGCGCCTGCAAGCGTAAAGGAGGGATAACCATGGACCACCGCAACGTGCTGCTGGGCGAGTTGACGCGCAAAGAATTGGGCGCGGCCGTCCAGAGCGGCGCCGTGCGCGCCGCGATCGTGCCCACCGGTGCCACCGAACAACACCAGGACCATCTGGCGATGATCCACGACACTGCCAGCATCAGCGAGATCGCCCGGCGCGCGGCCGAGCGCTTCTATCCGCAGGTGCTGGTGACGCCGACGGTGCCGGTGTCGGTGTCGGAGCACCACATGGCGCGCGGCGGCGCGCTGACCACGCGCCCCGAGATTTTCCTCGAGTACGTCCACGATCTCTGCGACAGCCTGCAGCGACTGGGGATTCCGCAGGTCATGGTCCTCAATGGCCACGGCGGCAACAAGCGTGAGAATCTCGAGCCGAAGTGCCCGGAGCTATTTGCGCGGTTCGATGCGATGGGGGTGGTGTATATCACCTACTGGCTCACCTGTCCCGAGTCTTTTTACGACCAGCATCTCGAACTCGAAAAGGGCGCCGGCCATGCCGGAGAGTTCGAAACGTCGTTTGCGATGCTGGCCTTTCCCGAGCGGATTCGCCGCGATGAGATCAACTACGACAACGCGCTGAAGGCGACTCTGCCCAAAGGCGGCCTGATTCTCGACGCGGTACTCGATGGGGTCAGCCGCGAAATAGAGGAGATGTTGACATGATACGACTGGGTATGATGGCGCGCGAGACGGCCACGACGACCATCGATTCGGTGCTGGCCGAGGCCAGGGCGCTGCAATTGGACGCGGTGGATTTACACCTGTCGGGGATGAACCGCGACCTCGGTTATCTGCGCCACGTGCGCACGACCTGCCTGCGCTCGGGACTGGCGATTGGCTATACCGGCGGCGGTTCTTTCGTGGGGCCGGCGGAGGAGCGGGCAAAGCGCATGGCGCAGGGCCGCGCCGACATTGACGCGACGGCTTTCCTGGGCGCGCAGGTAATCCGGCTTTTCGCCCGTTACAAGTGGCCCGAGACGGTCGAGGCGCAGGAGGCGCTGTGGGGGCCGATGATCGAGAGTTTTCAGGAGATCGCCGACTACGCGGCGGAGCAGGGCGTGCAGGTCGCGCTGCAAAATCACAACAATGGCAGCTTCGCCATGAACGCGAAGCAGGTATTGCGGATTCTCGACGAGGTCGGACGCGACAATTTCAGTTTTTTGCTCGATACGGGGCAGTGGGAAGGGGCAATCGGCTCGCATCCGCGCGGGGAGTGGGACGAGAATGTCGATTTGTACCGGGATTATATCGAGCCGACGGCACCGCATGCGACCTATGTGCGGGCGAAGATTTACAAGATCGACGCGGGTCGGGAGGAGTGGTTGGATTATCCGCGGATTCTGCAAATTTTGCGGGGGGTGGATTTTAATGGGACTATTGGGCTGGTGTTTGAGTTGGGGGAGCGCAATGGGTGTTCGGAGGAGGAGTGTCGGCGGTTGGCGGTAGCGCATCTGCGGGGAGTGATTGCCGACGCGTATAAGTGATTGTGCTGTGGACGGTCTGGGGTGAGGGGATATGTCTCCGCTCATTCTCGGACCGCGATCCTGCGGTCCTCCGAGGGGTGCCTATACAGCAATGGAAAGAGAGAGGGACATATGGCTAAGTATCGAGTGGGATTGATTGGGGCGGGGCGCAAGGGGACGCAGCACGCCCGGGCCTATATGTTGGATCCCCGGGCGGAAGTCGTCGCCGTGGCCGATGGCGACCCGGAGAATCTGGCGCTATTTCAGAAGCGCACCGGGGTGCCGGGGTATGCGGATTATCGGGAGATGTTGGCGCAGGAAGAGATTGATATTGCGGCGCCTATTTTGCCGGTCAGCGCCAATGCGGCGGTGGTGATTGGGTGTGCGGAGGCGGGGGTGAAGGCAATTTTGTGCGAGAAGCCGATTGCGAGTTCGCTGGCGGAGGTGGACGCTATGGTGGCGGTGTGCAAGGAGCGGCGGATTTCGTTTGGGGCGGGGGATCTGGATGTGAATTTGCCAGTCTACCAAAAGGCGATGGCATTTATCGAGACGGGGGCGTTTGGGGCGGTCAAGAGCGTCAGTGTGCTGGGCGGCCCGGGGACCGAGATGTCGGGGGGTGGATGTCAGCGCTTTACGTTGATGCGGCATTTTGCCGGCTGTGCGGAGGTGGGGTGGGTCGTGGGGTGGGTCAGCAATGATCCGCTGAGCGACCACGATCAGGGCGGGGCCGGCTATGTGAGATTTGCCAATGGGGTGGAGGGTTTTATCTATGGCGAGAAGGATGCGCGGGGGAGGGGCTACGAGGTTGCTTGCGAAGGGGGTGTGTTTCGCTGCGACGACAATCTGGCGGGGCTGTACCGCTTTGTGGATGGGGACGGGGCGAGTTGGGACAAGCTGGAAAAGGTCGAGGGCGTGTTGCCCGAAGGGCCGATTTACGGGGAAGCGCGCGATTACGACGACGAGGGTTGGAAGTGGCCCGGCGACCGCAACGTGGCCAGCTGCAAGGCGATTATAGACGCGCTGGAGCGGGGCGAAGATCCGCCGGGCAGTGGCGAGAATGGGCGCATCGTGCTGGAGATGGCCATCGGCCTGCGCGAATCGCACCGACAAGGCTGCGCGCCGGTGCGCTTGCCCCTGACCGACCGCAACCTGCGCATCATTCCCAGCCCGGGGCGGATGTACAACAAGAAGCCGATCTTCGGCCGCGAACAATACATGCACCAGGTACTATCTCACAAAAAGGACTGAAACCATGATTATCGATGCGCATTTGCACGTGTGGAGCGACGATTACACGCGCTATCCCATGGCCGACGGGCGCACGGACGCCGCGCCTGGCTCGACCGAGTTGCTGCTGGAGACGATGCAGACCCACGGGGTGGACAAGGCGGTGATCGTCCAGCCGATCTACTATCTCTACGACAACCGCTATGTCATCGACTCGCTGAAGAAATATCCGGGCAAGTTCGCGGCGGTGGGGATTCTCGATCGCCATGCCCCAGACACGCCCGATCAGCTGGAAATCCTGGTCAAAGAGCACGGATTTTCGGGGTTGCGGATGCACCTCGGCCGCCCCGACGATCCGGCCGAGTGGGCCGCGCCCGACCAGGACCCGATCTGGCGCAAGGCCGAGGAGGTCGGCGCGCTGTTCCAGAGCTTTGGCCCGGCCGACAAGCAACCGGCGATCGAGCCGATCATCGCGCGCTATCCCGGCGTTAAGGTGGTGATCGACCACATCGGCGGCGCGCCGACCGACGAGGGTGACGACGCGCCGCTGCTGGGCAATGTGCTGAAGATGGCGCAGTATCCCAATACCTACATCAAATTCACGCCGCAGGGCCACAAATCGAAAGAAGACTATCCCTTCGCGGATACGCACGGCACTTTCGAGAAGATCTACGACGCCTTCGGCCCACAGCGGATCATGTGGGGCACCGACTTCCCGCATGTGATGCGCGACCTCGGCTATGGTCGAGCGCTGGATCTGTTCCGCGAGCACATGGCTTTCCTCAACGACGAGGACAAGGAATGGATACTCGGCAAGACCGCGCTCAACTTCTGGAACTTCGGAGGCTAACCATGAACCGCCCGCGGCTGATCCACTACAACGACGCCCACCACTTCCACGCCAAGCGCCTCGAGCCGCCGACCAGCCGCCATCTGCTGCACTGGCCGGTCGATGAGGTGCTGGGCACTGGTGTGGATCTGCTGGTGCTGGGCCTGGGCTATAGCGATGTATTCTTTCACCAGAGCAAGGTCGGCCGCGTGGTTGGCCAGGACAAAGAGGTGTGGGAGAGCTACATCGACTGGCGGATCATGCGGATGGTCGAGGTCGCGCGCGAACTGGGCACCGATCAGTTGCGGGCGGCGATTGAGCGCGGGCGGCAAACGGGGATGAAAGTCTTTCCCAGCCTGAAGCTGCAGGATTCGGCCAAACCCGGAAGCGAGCGCTTCGGTCGGCTCAAACAGGAGCGCGAGGCCGAGGTCTGCATCGGCGACGAGGGGCGGGCGGAGTGGTGCTACGACTACGCGCAGGAGGCGGTGCAGGACTACAAGCTGGCGCTGGTGGCCGAGGTGCTCGACGACTACGGCGCCGATGGGCTGGAGCTGGACTTCTGCTTCGATAACTTCTACTTCAAGCAGGCCGAAATACAGCAAAACACGCCGCTGATGACTGCTTTCGTCGGCAAGGTGCGGGCGCTGGCCGACGAGATTGGTGCCCGGCAGGGCCGCGAGATCCCGCTGATGGCGCGGGTGCATTTGTCCGAGACGGACAATCTGGCCGTGGGCTTGGACGTGGCGGCCTGGCTCGAAGCGGGCTATCTCGACTGGGTGGTGGGGCAGGATCCCTTGGTGCTGGTCGATCCGGTGATCCAGGCGCCGTGGCTGGCCGCATGCGCCGGGCAGGCGGGGGCGGCGGCCTACTACCGGCCGCCGCGGCGGGTCTACGACGAGCGGGTCGGCCTGCCGAGTATCGAAATGTACCGCGCCCTGGGACAAACCCTGGCGGCGCAGGGCTACGCGGGGATGTACCTGGGCTATATGCCCTGGCCCTTCGCCGAGCGCGAGTACCAGATCTTGCGCGAGGCCGGCTATCCGCAGGTGCACGCTCGCAGCGATAAGCGCTACTTGCTGCAACCGCGCGAGGGCGTCCTCGGCGAGGAGACGACTACGCCCGACCGCCAGCTGCCCGAGCCGCTCGTCGCGGGCGAGACCGTGGTCTTCGACATTCCTATAGCCGACGATGTCGAATCCGCGCGCGGCGATGGCGAGATGCGCCGGGCGCTGCTGACGCTGCGCTTTTCGTTCTTCTGCATCGAGGACGAGATCGAGATGCGCTGCAACGGCCGGGTGCTCGACCGGGCCGAAGCCGAGATCCACGACGAGCGAGCGCTGACAATCCCTCTGAGTCTGGCTGGCAGCATGTCGGTGCAGGCGCCGCTGGGTTTCTCGGCGCACTGGTTTCGCTTCCGGCTGGCGCCGGAGGAGATACGGCGCGGCGCCAATCGGATTGAAATCGAAGTAAAAAAATTGGACGAGCGCGCCGGCTTCGTTCGCTCGATCAACGGCGCTGAGCTTTTGCTGCGCTATCGGGATTTCGTGCGGCCCGAAGGGTTGGAACTGCAGCGGATTGCGCCGCCGGGAGGCTGAGATGCGGGTGTTGATCACCGGTACCAGCGGCTTTATCGGTCGCGCGCTAGCCGAAAATATGGCAGTCGAGCACGAGGTGGTCTGCCTGTCGCGCCAGCCGACTGCGGTAGACGGTGTCGAAAAGATCGCGGGGAGTTTCACAGATCCAGCGGTATTGGCCCGGCTGGACGGGTGGGATTTCGACGCACTGGTGCATCTGGCGGCACTGACCGGAGCGGGCAGCGAGGCGGATTTGATGGCGGTCAACGTGCTGGGGAGCTACACTCTGTTGCGCTATATGGCAGACCGCGGCTGCGGCAAACTGGTGCTGGCCTCCTCGATTGCAGCGGTGGGCATGCAGTCACCACTTTTTCGTCCGCTCGAATTGCCGATGTCCGATGAGCATCCTTGTCTCGATCGCGACGGCTACGGCTTTTCCAAATACATGATGGAGGAGACCGCGCGGTATTTATCGCGGCAAAATACCGCGCTGGACATTGTCAATATCCGGCTGAGTTCTGTGTGGCCGGAGGACCGCGAGCCGGTGTTGCGGCAGCCGGGGCCGGTGGGGCAGTGGAGCATGGGGGCGATTTCGTGCATGTATTTGAGCGATGCGGTGCGGTGTTTCCGGCTGGCGGCGGAGTCGCGGCACAAACCGGGCGTGCGAATCATGAACGCGACGGGACAGCAGGCCTGTGTGGAGGGGACGGTGCCGGAAATGATGCGGGCGTGGTACGGGAAAGAGGCGGAGCGGATCGACCTGTCGCATTACGAGCGTCGAGGGCACGAGCGGGACGCGGTATATTCTATCGGATTAATCGAGCGGGAACTGGGCTTCGTGCCGTTGCGGAGCGTGGTGCCGGAGTGAGCGAATAGCAGCGGTTGCGCTCGGTTTCGCCACAGTGTCCGGGCCCTCGAGAATCTGACCTTTCCCTCCTCTTAGTATCGCGTTACTCGCTATACCTGATTTTCTACTAGCACCCGACTGGCCTGATCCAGGCGGCGGTAATCGGGGATTTCGTACTGATTGCCGTCGGCGTCTCGGATCAGGATGCGGCAGTGGGGCATGACGCGAATATCGCGGCGGCTGGAGCGTATTTCGAAGCGGCGGGGACCGCGGTTGGTGTCGACTTGCCAGGTGGGGACGTGGTATTGTTCGGTGATGGCGTGAACGGCAGTGATCTCGGGGCGGAAGTAGGCGCGTTCGAGCTCTGCGGCGAGGACGGCGCTGCTCTCGTCGTCCAGCGCAGCAAGGTCCTCGACGATACCGACCTCACTATTGTCGCGGTCGCGCAGGGCGATGAAGCGGTCGCCGGCGGTCAGGGGAAAACAGCGCACCACGCGGATGCCGACCACTGGCTCTCCGCCCGCGATTTCCAGCACCAGATCGTTGAACGAGTCGCGGTAGAGACGCGTCGATCCGGGGTCTAGTAGATTCAATTCTGCCGCGAGTTCCATGGCCATAGCTATACCGCGCGGATGCGGCTCATTTCGGTCTGCATGCTCACCAGCCGGGCGTAGATGCCGTCGAGGGCGATGAGTTCGTCGTGGGTTCCCATCTCCTCGAGGCACCCCTTTTCGATAATGAAGAGCCGGTCGGCATTGCGCAGGGTCGAGAGCCGGTGGGCGATGGCGAAAGTGGTACGGCCTTTGACCAGCCGGGCCAGGGCCTCCTGAATCTGCGCTTCGGTCTCGGTGTCCATGCTGGCGGTGGCCTCGTCGAGGATCAAGATGCGCGGGTCGCGCAGGATGGCGCGGGCGATCGACAGCCGCTGGCGTTCGCCGCCCGACAGCCGCACTGCGCGCTCGCCGACGATCGAGTCGTAGCCGTCGGGTAGGCCGCAGACGAAGTCGTGGGCGTTGGCGGCCCGGGCGGCGGCGACGATTTCAGCGAGCGTGGCTTCGGGTTTGCCGTAGGCGATATTGTCGGCGACCGAGCCGTTGAAGAGGAAGGGCTCCTGCAAGACCACCCCGATCTGGTCGCGCAGGGTGCGCAGCTGGACCTCGCGGGTGTCGATGCCGTCGATGCGGATCTCGCCCTCGTCAATCTCGTAGAAGCGGCAGATCAAGTTGATCAGCGTCGACTTGCCCGCCCCGGAATGGCCGGCCAGGCCGATCATTTCGCCCGGCGCGACCGAGAAGGTGAGATCGCGGATGACGGGCTTGCCCGGCTCGTAGGCGAAACTAACGCCGCGGAATTCGACCCGGCCCTCGATCGTCGGCATGGGGCCGGCGTCGGGCTCGTCATCGACGTCGGGCTGGCTGTCGAGGACCTCGAAGACGCGCTCGGCCGAAGTGGCGGCGCGCTGGAAGCGGTGGTTGAGGCGGCACAGGCTTTCGACCGGTCCGTAGAACTGCCACAGGTAACTGGTGAAGGCGACGAATTCGCCGAGGCTCATCGCGCTGCCGATGACCTTGTTGCCGCCGACCCACCAGACGATCAGTGTGCCGAGCGAGGTCAAAAACGACATCACCGGGCTGAACAGGCTGCGGGTGCGGGCGGCGCGCAACTCGCCCTCGAGCAGATCCTGGCTGCGGCTTTCGAATTTGCCGACCTCGCGGTGCTCCTGTGCGAAGGCCTTGACCACGCGGACGCCGGGGATCACATCGGCCAACAGCGCGCTGAGCCCGGACCAGCGCCGCCACAGCGGCGCGTAGATGCGGCGGAGTCTATTGCCGAAGCGGATCGTGACCAGCACGATCAGTGGGGTCGGCAGCAGCACATAGGCGGCCAGCGGTGCGTTGAGATAGAATAGGATTGAGCAGATGATACCGATGGTGAGAATATTGCGGATGGTCTCCTGCAATCCGTCGCTCAGAAAGTCCTGCAGCCGTCCGATGTCGTGGGTGACACTGGCCATAATGCGACCGGTGTCGCGGTCGTTGTAGAAATTGAGCGAGAGACGGTGCAGGTGGCGGTAGACCTGGCGCCGCATGTCGAAGGTGATCCGCTCGCCGAGGCGGGCCAGGAGATAGGAGCGCACGGCGCTGAGGATATTGCGCAGGACATTGATCAGGAGCAGGCCGAAGACCAACCAGGCGAGCGCACCGGGCGGCGACGTCGGGCCGAGCAGCGGTAGGGAAACAGCGGGCAGCGCTTCTTTGGCGACCGGGGTCAGCACGTCGTCGATAAGCGTGCGCAGCAGGAGCGGCGGCGTCAGGCCGATGAAGGTGCCGGTGAGCAGGATCAGCAGGCTGGCGGTGGCCAGCGGCCAGTAGGGTAGCGAGTAGCCCAAAAAGCGATGGAGCAGCTTGCGGCTTTCCAGACAACTGGGACAGACCCCCATGCGGCGCGGGATAACCTGTCCGCAGCGCTCGCAGCGCCTTTTGAGGTAGGCGCGGTCGAGCCGGCCGCGGGTGATTTGCTCGTCCTCGGTTACGGGCCGCGCCCGGCGCACCAATTCTTCGAGCTGGTCTGGCAGGGGCGCGAAGCGGGCGGTGAGGGTTTTGGAGAACAGGGCGACGGTCTGGCCGCTGTCGCGGGTGCGGACCTTGAGCGCGCCGCTGCCATAGAGGTCCTGAATTTCGAGATTTTCGACTTCGGACAGGGGCAGATCAACGATGTCGGGCGGGCCACCGCCGTCGGGGCTGTAGGCGAGCAGGCGCTGGTCGGTGGCCAGAAGCCAGGCGGGGCCATAGAGACCGTCGAGCTGGATATCGGTGGCAACGGAGAGGCGGAGCTCTTCGTCGGGAGGGAGTAGAGCGAGGGCTTCGGGCGGCGGGGCAGTGACGGCGGGGTCAGGCATGAGGCTAGTATAGGGGGAAAGGTGACACTGTTCAAGGCGGGAAGTACCGGGCCGGATCGTGTCTTATGGGTAATAATGTACGGTCCGGCCGGGCTTCTGTGGCCATGGTGAAGCGGGGGCGGTTGTGGTGCAGGCCATCACCTGGTGCCGACCCGACCATTCACCTTCGTCTATTGTATTGCAATCGTCCGGGGATATGTTCCGCTGGTTGATGGGGGCCAAAACCAGGCGGAGTTGACGCCGGGAGGAAAATTGGCGATCTCATAGCGGAACAGGAGCAAGCCATGGAATATACCGATCAGCATCGCTCTCACTATGAAGAACACGGCTACGTGCGCCTAGGGCGCCTTCTCGAAGCCGCGGACCTGGCCGAGTTGCAGCAGCGCATCGACGCGATTATGCTCGGCGAGATCGACTGTCCCGGACTGGACTTCCAGCTCGACGGCGACGAGGCAGAATACGCCAAAATGCCCGAGGTTTCCCCCGGCCACAAGGGGGCGACGCTGGCCTACCGCAAAATTATGGGCCTCGAGTGCGACCCGCTGTTTCTCGAGTATATGCAGCACCCGCTGTTCCGCCAGATCACCCGGCGACACATCGGCGCGGACGTGTCCATTTTCCGCGCGATGTTTATGAACAAGCCCGCCGACCGGGGCACGATCCTGCCCTGGCACCAGGATGTCGGCGTCGGCTGGGGCGTGGGGCACAACCCGACGGTGACGGTTTGGACAGCACTCGATCCGGCAACGATCGACAACGGCTGCATGCAGATCGTGCCTGGCAGCCACAAGCGGGGGGTGATATGCGAAGGGCACTTCCCGTCGCAAGAGCAGTTGGCCGAGTGTGCACCACCGGGATCCGAAATGGATCTCGAGGCCGATCCGGGTGAAGTGATTCTGCTCAACAACCTCCTGCTGCACCGCTCCGGAGTCAATTCGACCGCGCAGTCGCGTCGGGCGTTCAGTGTCGCCTATATGGACGGGGCGGCGCGTTCGGTGCGCACGGGGGAGTTGTTTCCGATGATATTTGGCGCGGGCGCACTGGTGCCGGCGTAGGGGAGGAATCGCGGCTCAATCGGGCCACTGTTGGCAGCAGAGGGCGTAGCGGCTTACGGCCTCTGCGTCTAGGTCCACGCCCAGACCGGGGCCTGGCGGCACTCGGGCATAACCGTCCTCGACCAGCGGCGTCGCGAGCAGGCTGTGCTCGTGCACGAAGTTGCCGCAGAGGTCGGAGCCGAGGGTGCAGTTGGGGGCGGCGGCGGCGGCGTGGAGGCGGAAGGCATCGAAGACGCCGAGGTCTACGTTGGAGGCTTGCCAGACGGGGATATCGGCGCTGGCCGCGACGCGGGCCATGTCGAGGAAACCCCAGTCCGACGGGGCTATGTTGAAGGCGTCGGCAGCCTGCAGATGTACTGCGTCGACGATCTGTCGCGGTTGCTGAAAGTGGGGGGCGACAACGACGCTGGTCTCCTCTTTCAAACGCCGGTACTCGGCCAAATTGGACTTGGGGAACGGATCTTCGAAGATCACGTCGAGACCGTCGAGGCGCCGGGCCAAATCCAGCGCGTTGTCCAGATTGTAAAAGCGCTCGTTGGGGTCGAGGACTATCCGCAGGTCCGGTGCGACTTCCAGCGCGGCGCGCGTGCGGTCCTCCATATTCGCGTCTTCCCACTTGCATTTCATTTTGAGGCCGTGAAACCCCTGCTCGCGCGCGCGGCGCGCGGCGGCGGCGGTGTCCTCGGTGCTCATGCGTCCGATCCAGTAATCGACGGGCACCTTTTCCTGTAAACGACCGCCGAAGATGCGGCACAGCGGCCAGCCGATGTGCTTGCCGATCAGATCCAGCAGCGCGATCTGCCAACCGCCGCCGCCCAGATGCCGTGGCTCGAAGGTTCGGATGTCCTTGCCGATCAGATCTGGCGGGGTCTCGTCGCGATCGCCGAAGTACGGTCCGCTCATACCCAAGCCCACCGGCCCGGCATCGGTATGGATGCGCAATACGTCCTGGCGGCGGGCCGACAGTGGTTCGGGATAGGCGGGCGTCGCCTCATCGTACTTCCCCGTCGGCAGGATGCCGGGGAGGAAGGGCACGCAGCAGACGGTGCGCTCCAGCCGGGTGACGATCACGATCGGGCCTCCTTCGCGCAGCGGAAACTCTTGTCGAGGGTGCCGTCGGTGGCGATGGACCCTGATACCCGGTAGCAGATATAGCTATGGGGCAGAAAGAGTTCCTGAGGGTGGCGGCAGGTGCGCGGGTCTACCCCGACCTCAGTGCAGTGTTTGGTAGAGCTTGCGCTGGTAGTCGGTAACCAGCTGGTCCTCGCGACCCAACAAATGGAAGACCGCGACCATCGCCTGCTTGGCCTCTTCATCACCGGGCTTGTGCTCGATCATCTGCAACCACTCCTGCAGCGCGGCTTCGTAGTCGCCCTCGGTGGCGGCGCAACAGGCGAAGTGATAGCGGGCATCGCGATCGCCGGGGTCGGCGAGCATCTTTTGGGCACAGGCGGCGCGGCCACCGGCCTGCTGGCACTGTCTGGCGAAGTCGATCTGCGTCAGCAGGGCCTGGCCCTGGGGGTGTTCGGGCGTGCCCTGTTCGATGAGATTGACCAGCTCCTGCACGGTTTCGACATTGCCCTGCATCAGGTGGATCTTAGCTAGGCCGAGGAGGGCGGGGCCGTCGTTGGGATTCTCCTCGAGCACTTTCTCATATTGGCGCGCGGCTCCGCCCAGGTCGCCGGAGGCGGCCAGATCCTCGGCCTCGAAGGCCATGACTTCGGCCTCGGGCAGCGGTGCGTCGGGGACTAGCGGGCGCAGGATGGCTTCGATCTGTTCCTTGGGCAGGGCGCCGGTGAATTCCTGGGCCAGTTGGCCGTCGGCGACGATTTTGACGGCGGGGATGCCCTGGACTCGAAACGCCATGGCTAGTTGCTGGTTGTCATCGACGTTGACTTTGGCCAGGGCGATGCCGTCACCGAGCTCGGTGACGACTTCCTCGAGCACGGGGCCGAGGACTTTGCAGGGCTCGCACCAGGGGGCCCAGAAGTCGACGACGACGACGCGCTCCTGTGAACCTTTGAGGACTAACTCTTCGAAGTTCTGTTCATCGACGTCGAAAATTTGCGGTTGGGGTTGGATTTCCATTTTGATATTTCCAGTGGTTGTACGGTTGGACGGTGGGGGTTCGGGGCACGCCTCAGCATCTTCAGAAATTCCCAGTAGAATTAGTGCCGTGTAGCAGAGTCAGTCGCACTAGGAAGTATATAATATCGGGTGTATCTAAACTGAGCGCGACCCCAGATTTTTCGCACACAATATACCACTTTTCACAGTTCATGTGGCAAATGTCCAAACCCGACCGTCCACGCGCAATATCTGCGGCCAATTACAGCACAACTCCTACTGCGCCCGTCCCCGTCCCTCAACGGCCCATTCCTCCACTACCTCGCCGTCGCGAATGGCGTAGAGGCGGTCGTGGAGGTTGGTGGTCATACCGCCGTGCAGGGGGATGAAGGAGAGGATCTCGCCGACTTTGAAGTCGTGGTCGCTGGCACTGAGGTCGAGGTGACCGTGTTCGACCGACATGCCCTTGAAGAAGATCTCGGGGTGTTCGAGACAGTAGCCGTGCGGGATGGGGGGATAGCTGGTAAAGGCCTTCATGCCGGCGTCGACGATGGCCTGGCCGGGGCGCGAGGTGCTGACCACGGTGACGACCATGCGCAAAGGGCAGCGCTCCGGGTTGAGGTCCTCGCGCTTGCCGACGCGGGTCATGCCCTCCCAAGCATAGGAGCCGATGCGGGTCTCGGTGCAGCCGAGCGACTTGGAGATTTCCTCCGAGCCGGTGCCGCCGCCGCTGATGATGTGCAGGGGCAGGCCGGCTCTGGTGGTGAGGTCGCGGACCTCGTCGAGGAAGGGGCGGGCGCGCTCGTTGCTGGGATAGGTCATTACGCCCATGAAGTCGAGGCCGGGCGACTGGTCGATATGCTGGGCCAGTGCGAGGGTGTCGGCGGGGGACTGGGTCCCGACGCGGCCGCCGCCAGTGTCCATCTCGACCATTACCCGGATCGTGCAGTCGGCGGTTGCTGCGGCTTGCGCCAGGCCATCGACAGTGGCGCTGGAGTCGCAGGCGACGGTGATGGTGCTGAGCTCCTTTTTTACGAGACGGGTCAGGCGCTCGAGCTTGGGTTTGCCGACGATATTATAGGGGATCAAGATATCTTCGATACCGCCCTCGGCCATGGGCTCGGCCTCGCCGAGCTTCTGGCTGACGATGCCGATGGCGCCGGCGGTGATTTGCCGGCGGGCGATGGCGGGCGTTTTGTGGGTCTTGGTGTGGACGCGCAGAGGGATGTCGAGGCGGTCGCAGGCGCTTTGCAGGTCGGAGATGTTCTTATCCAAGACATCGAGATCGACGCAGAGGGCGGGGGTGTCGAGTTCGCAAAAGTGCATGACTTTAGATCCTTCCGGTGAAGAGGTCCATGTATTGCGCAGCGGTTTTGTCCCAGGTGTATTCGCGCTCGACATAGGCGCGGCAGCGGCGGCCTTCCTCGGCCCGTTCTTCAGGACTCAGGGCCAGGAAGTGGTGGATCTGTTCGACGAAGGCGGGGTAGTCGTCGGGTGCGATGAGATAGCCGCCCTCACGCACGCTCTCGACTAGCGCATCGACGGCGAAGGCGACCACCGGCGTGCCCGAGTACATGCATTCGAGCTGGGTCTGACCGAAGCCCTCGACATCGCCGGGCACGCGGATATTGGGCATGAGGAAGAGATCGCAGCGGGCGCGGAGCATAGACAATTCGTCGTCGGGAATTTCGCCGAGCAGGGTGACGCGGTCCTCGAGGCCCAGTTCGCGGCGGCGGGTGGCGATGCGTTCGGTCTCGCGGTTTTTGCCGCCGCTGCCGCCGCCGATAAAGAGCCGGACATCATCAGCCAAGAGGGGCATGCCCTGTTCGAGGAATTCGACCATGCCCTTGCGCCGCACCTAGCTAAGAGNGGCATGCCCTGTTCGAGGAATTCGACCATGCCCTTGCGCCGCACCTNGCGGCCGAAGAGCAGCAGGGTGCGNTCGCGGCCGAAGAGCACNCCGTGTTTTTCCTCGAAGCGCGCCTGGACCGGCGCGCTCTGCTCTTGCGACAATAGCAGCGGTTCGACGCCGAGATAGATGATTTCGATCTTNCCAGCAGGTACGCCGCTGTCGGAGACGACCTGGCGGCTGTTCTGGCTGATGACCACCACCTTCTCGCAGGCGCGGGCTCCGGCGTGCATCAGGGCGCGGGCCAGCGGGTTCTTGTAGGTCATCTCCAGGCCGTAGACGGTGAGCACGAAGCGCGCCGGCCCCAGAGGGCGCAACAGCGGTGCGAGCGATCCGGCGACCCCGTCGGCGAAATACACCGCATCGACGCGGCGGAATAGCACTGCCCAGAAGGCTACCCAGAAACAATAGGGAATAAACCAGGCCAGATGGATAAGCGAGGTGCGGCCATTGGCGATGAGGCGCACCTCGGCCCGGTCTTTGAGCCGGGTGTAGAGTTCGTAGCAGTGGGTCTCGATGCCGCCGATATGGGGTGGGTAGCGGCGGGCGAGGAAGAGAATGCGGGTGGGGTCGGCCATGTGTATGAGTGGGTAGGTGGTTCGGATTGTTGCGTTGGGCCAGAGATGCTCCGCGGAGACGAGTTTCGGGGGCCGGGCACAGGGCAAAACCNCCGAAACCTTTGGCTAAACGACAGNGGCAATTTTCGTTAGGCATAATTTGCAATGCAGGGGCCGTTTAGGCCAGGTGTAAATGAAAACGGCTGGTGCCAAGGAGGCACCAGCCGTTTTCATTGCGATATTCTTCCAGTGCCGAATCTGCGCGGGAAGATTGGTTTCGAGCTTAGGCCAGGTCGAAGCGGTCGAGATNCATTACCTTGGNCCACGCNGCCACGAAATCGTTGACGAAGTCCCCTTGCGCGTCGTNGCAGGCGTAGACCTCGGCGATGGCGCGCAACTGGGAATTNGANCCGAAGACCAGGTCTACGGCGGTGCCGGTCCACTTGACCTCGCCGCTGGCGCGGTCGCTGCCTTCGAATACGTCCTCGGCAGAAGATGTNGCCTTCCACTCGGTCTCCATGCTGAGCAGATTGACGAAGAAGTCGTTGGACAGTGTTCCGGCCCTGTCGGTGAAGATGCCGAAATTGGACCCCCCGGCGTTGGCGCTCAGAGCGCGCAGGCCGCCGACGAGTACTGTCATTTCGGGGGCCGACAACGTCAGCCGGTGCGCCTGGTCGATCAGCAGTTGCTCCGGGCGAATAGTCTGGTCCTTGGCCAGGTAGTTGCGGAAGCCGTCGGANGCCGGCTCGAGCACGGCGAAGGAGTCGGCGTCGGTCTGGTCCTGCGACGCGTCGGTGCGGCCGGGCGAAAAGGGCACCTGCACGTCGTGGCCGGCGTCCTTGGCGGCCNTCTCAATGGCGGCGCATCCGCCCAGCACGATCACGTCGGCCAGGGACACCGGCTTGCCGAAGTCCTGCTGGACGCCTTCGAGGGTCTCCAGCACCTTGCCCAATTCGGTGGGATCGTTGACCGCCCAGTCCTTCTGTGGCGCCAGGCGAATGCGCGCGCCATTGGCGCCGCCGCGCTTGTCGGTGCCGCGGAAGGTCGCCGCCGAGGCCCAGGCGGTGGAGACCAGCTGGGAGACGGACAGACCCGAGGCGAGGATCTTTTCCTTGAGGGCGGCAATATCCGCATCGCCGATCAGCTCGCCATCGACGGCGGGTACCGGATCCTGCCAGATCAACTCCTCGGACGGAACTTCGGCACCGAGATAGCGCGCGAGCGGGCCCATGTCGCGGTGCGTCAGCTTGAACCACGCGCGGGCGAAGGCGTCGGCGAATTGGTCGGGATGGTCGTGGAAGCGCTTCGAGATCTCGGCGTAAGCCGGGTCTTCGCGCAGCGCGAGGTCGGTGGTGAGCATGATGGGGGCGTGTTTCTTGGACGCGTCGTGGGCGTCGGGCACTGCGTCTGCGTCGGCGCCGCCGGCCGGAATCCACTGCTGGGCGCCGGCCGGGCTCTTCGTTAACTCCCATTCGTGTTTGAACATCGTCTCGAAGAAGCTATTGTCCCATTTGATGGGCGTCGGGGTCCAGGCGCCTTCGAGGCCGCTGGTGATGGTGTCGCCGCCTTTGCCGCTGCCGTGGGTGCTGGTCCAGCCGAAGCCTTGCTCGGCAAGGGCGGCGCCTTCCGGCTCGGGGCCGACATGGGACGGATCGCCGGCGCCGTGGGCTTTGCCGAAGGTGTGCCCGCCGGCGATCAGGGCNACGGTCTCCTCGTCGTTCATGGCCATGCGGCCGAAGGTTTCGCGAATGTCGCGGGCAGCCTTGAGGGGATTCGGATCGCCGTTGGGGCCCTCGGGATTGACGTAAATCAACCCCATCTGCACCGCGCCGAGGGGATTGTCGAGCTCGCGGTCGCCGCGATAGCGCTTGTCGTCTAGCCATTCGCCCTCGATGCCCCAATTGACGTCGTCTTCGGGTTCGTAGACGTCCTCGCGACCGCCGGCGAAGCCAAAGGTCTCAAAGCCCATGGACTCCAGGGCGACATTGCCGGTGAGCACCATAAGATCGGCCCACGAGAGCTTGCGGCCGTACTTCTTCTTGACCGGCCACAGCAGGCGGCGCGCTTTGTCCAGATTNCCGTTATCCGGCCAGCTGTTGAGGGGGGCGAAACGCAATTGGCCGGTGCCCGCGCCGCCGCGGCCGTCGCCGATGCGGTAGGTGCCGGCGACGTGCCAGGCCATGCGGATGAAGAAAGGGCCNTAGTGGCCGTAGTCGGCCGGCCACCAGTCCTGCGAATCCGTCATCACCGCTTCGAGATCCTTCTTCACCGCGGCGAGGTCGAGGCTCTTGAATTCCTCGGCGTAATTGAAGTCCCCGCCCATCGGGTCGGCCGCCGGGGGATTCTGATGGAGAATTTTGAGGTTGAGCTGGTTGGGCCACCAGTCTTTGTTCGACCGGTCGCTCATCGAGGTATTGGCGCCCGAGTACGGGCACTTACCTACACTGCTATTTTGTTCAGTCATGATGCTCCTCGCACTGAATGGGGTTAGGGGATTAGAGAAGACTCCTAAGAGGGGGCCGATGTACCGAGCGGTGCCAGTCCGAGTTTCTGGCGGCGGCACTCGGCGCAATAGCCGACGTATTCGACATTGACGTGGACGACTTCAAAGGCCTCTGGCGCTTCGTGCGACATGGTGTCGTGTGGAGCGTCCCAAAGGCCGTCGCAAGAGAGACAGCGACAGTGGGCGTGGTCGGCGACGGCNGCGTCGTAGCGGGNGGAGGACGCCCCGCGCTGGATGCGGTTGACCAGGCCGACATCGACGAGCGAGTCCACTGCCTTGTAGACCGTCGCTAGGCTGATACTGGGCAGCTGGCGGCGCACTGACTGGTGAATGGTCTCGGCGGTTGGATGCGCGTCGGTGGACAGCAGGTATTCGTAGATCGCCGCCCGCTGTTTGGTGACGCGATAACCGGCGTTGCGCAAGCGCGTTTGGACCGTCTGTGTCGTCATATTAACCTTTTGGCGTACCTTANGCGGTAGATCATACCAAGTCGCTTGATTCCTGTCAAGAATCATTCTTGATAATGCCGAGGATAGAATCGCTTTTGTGTATNTTGGTTGCTTGCCGAGCGGGTTTGATGGAGCTATTTTGAGCCGCAATGAGCGTTTAGCCGGAGGGCGATAAGATGAGAATAGGGCTTGTTTTACAACCATTTACGGACGAAAATATGCGGCTGGCGGCCCAGTTGGGCGCGACGGAGGTCGTCACCGGTATGCCCGCGGGTGATTATGCCGATCTGGCGCTGCTCAAGAGCCGGATTGAAGACGCGGGTCTACGACTCAATGTGCTGGAGGGGCTGGTGCCGATGAACGAGGTGGTNATGGGCACGACTGGGCGCGACGAGGAGATCGAAAACTTCAAGCGCGGCCTCGACAAGATGGGCGCGGCCGGGATCGGCGCACTGTGCTACAATTTTATGTGGTGGACGGCGGGTTTGGGGGTGGTGCGAACGTCGATGACAACGCGCGATCGCGGCGGGGCGTGGGTCAGTAGCTTTGACAGGGCGCAGATTGAGGATGCGCCGCCGGTGGAGGGGGCGATTGCCGATGACGAGAAGATGTGGGAGCATCTGGAGTACTTTCTCAAGCGGGTGGTGCCTGCCGCGGAAGGAGCCGGGGTCAAGCTGGCGATGCATCCAGACGATCCGCCGCTGTCTTTGCGGGGGCAGGCGCGNATTATGCGCAGCGTCGAGAATTTCGACCGGCTATTGTCGATCGTCGATAGTCCGTGCAACGGGATTACGCTGTGCCAGGGGTGTTTTTCCGAGATGGGGGCGGATATTCCGGAGGTGATTCGGCATTTTGGCGATAAGATTCACTTTGTGCATTTTCGCGACGTAGCGGGTGAGGTGNCCAATTTCAGGGAGACTTTCCACGACAATGGCAAGACCGATATGCACGGGGCGATGCGGGCGTATCGGGAGATCGGCTACGAAGGGGTGATGCGACCGGATCACGCGCCTTTTTTGCAGGGGGCGGGGGATGAGGGGGATCNNACGGGGTACACTATGTTGGGGAAGATCTTTGCAGTGGGGTATATGCGGGGGTTGATTGAGTCGGTGATGANGGAGGAATAGAGGAGGGTGTTAGATGGGNGGCCGTCGAAGATACCGACCAGACGCGGATACGGGCACAAATGAANGATACAAGTACTTCCTGCTGGGCAGGGGGGTCCGTTGCACACTTCCGTCGCACTTTTACAACCTCCCACAGTCCAGTCAGGGATTTACGAGCAGGCGTCCGGGATTTTCCTCGCTTACTTCGCCCACGAGGGCAGCGGCTTCGACACCGTTTTGATGCAGGGCTTGTAGCAGGGCTTCGGCATCGGCGCTCGCAACGGCGATGAGCAGTCCGCCGGAAGTTTGGGCGTCGAAGAGAAGATTGAGGCGGGCGACATCGACTCTGTCGGCGACGGTGACTTTGGGCGTCAAGAAGACCTGATTATCGCGGGAGCCGCCCCGGAGGCCCGGGGCGGCTAGATCGAGGGCGAGCGCCAGGGCTGGCACCCGCTCCGCGTGGAAGACTAGGCCGACACCGCTGCCCTCGGCCATTTCGGCGGCATGGCCGAGCAGGCCGAAGCCCGTTACGTCGGTGACTGCGTGGACGGCGAAGTCGGACAGGCAGTCGGCAGCGGCCCTGTTGAGGGCGGTCATCGATTCGACGGCTTCCGCCAGATCGGATTCGCCGATCTCGTCAGCTTTGAAGGCATTGGCAATCAGGCCGGTGCCGAGTTTCTTGGTGAGGATCAGGAGGTCTCCCGATCGCGCTCCGGCGTTGGTGTAGACATGGTCGGGATGCACCAGGCCCGTCACCGCGAGGCCGTATTTTAGCTCGGGGTCTTGGACGGTGTGGCCGCCGACCAGGGTACAGCCGGCCTCTGCGACCTTGGACTGGCCACCGAGGAGAATCTGGTTTAGCACCTCCGGTTCTAATGCTCCGGCGGGGAAGCTGGCGATATTGAGCGCGGTTAGCGGTCGGCCGCCCATGGCGTAGACATCGCTCAGCGCGTTGGCGGCAGCGATGGCTCCGAAGGCAAAGGGATCGTCGACGATGGGCGTGAAGAAATCGACGGTCTGCACCAGGGCCTGGCTATCGCCGAGGCGGTAAACGCCGGCGTCGTCAGCCAAATTGAAGCCGACCATAAGGTTGGGATCGTCATTCTCCGGCAGCCCGGCCAGAGCGCGCCCGAGTTCGTCGGGGCGCAACTTGGAGGCTCAGCCGCCGCAGGCGACCATCTGCGTCAGGCGCTTGGTCTTTTTATGGGTGAAGATTTTTCGTAATCTGTTCATTGAGTATTTGTTGTAAATCTAAGGATGTGGGCTTACAGGGCAATGTTGAGAGGAGAGAAGACATGCGCATTGGCGTAGCGAGTTTTTCGCACGAGTCGAATTCGTTCTATTCGCAGCCGACCCGAATTGAAGACTTCGGCGTCCACGAGGGGGCGGCGATTATCGACTATTACCGGCCGACCTTCCACGAGATCGCCGGCTATATCAAGGGCGCCGAAGAATACGACTTCGAGATCCATCCGACCCTTGCCGCCAACGCGATGCCGGCCGGTCCGGTCACGGCAGAGGCCTACGAACACTTCGTCGGGCGCATCCTCAAGGGGATCGAGGACGCGCCCGCGCTAGACGGGATATTGCTGGCGCTGCACGGGGCGATGGTCGCCGAGGGCATTCCGCAAGCCGACGGCGAAACCGTGCGCCGGGTGCGCAAATTGGTCGGGAATCTGCCGATCGCGGTGACCCACGACTATCACGCCAACGTGCCGCCGGAATTGGTCGAAGCGGCCGACGTGCTGCTCATCTACAAGACCAACCCGCACATCGACCAGCCCGAGTGCGGCTTGCAGGCCGCGTTGATTCTATCGCGGCAAATT
Organism: Gemmatimonadota bacterium; assembly: GCA_002724215.1. Lineage (GTDB taxonomy): Bacteria > Latescibacterota > UBA2968 > UBA8231 > UBA8231. Next base: position 25,539 of record PBOD01000137.1, read on the forward strand.
CGCGGCGAGGTCGAGCCGAAAATGGCGCTGGTCAAGCCCGAGGTGGTGTTCAATATCTACTTCCACAACACCAGTGTGGCGCCGATGCAGCCGCTGATGCAGAGGGCGATCGATCTGGAGGCGGCGGACGGGATTCTCGGGTGCAGCATCGCGGGCGGGTATCAGTATGCGGATGTGCCGCACATGGGTCCGTCGATAGTCGTCGTATCAGACGGCGACCAGGAGCGGGCGCAAGCCGAGGCCGAAAAGATCGGCGCGGCGATGTGGGATATTCGCGAACAACTCCGGCTCGATGTGCCCGATCCGGCGGCAGCGGTCAAGCTGGCGATCGAGAGCGAGCAGACGCCTGTATGCCTGCTCGAATTCGGCGACAATATCGGCGGCGGTTCGTCGGGCGATTCGACCTTTGTGCTGGAGCAGTTGCTGGCGCAGGGCGCCGATGGCTGGGTCGTATCGGTGTGGGACGTCGAGAGTGTGCAGGCGTGTTTTGAGGCGGGCATCGGGGCTGAGGTACAGCTCAAGGTGGGGGGCAAGACCGATGACATGCACGGACCGGTGCTGGATATATCCGGTCGGGTGCGGACCTTGCACGACGGCAGTTATGAGGAACACCAACGGCGGCACGGCGGCGGGCGCTACTTCAGCCAGGGACCGACGGCGGTAGTCGCGGTGGGCACAGGAGGCGGTCGCGGGCTGCTGTTGCTCAACAGCGAGCGCGCCTGCCCCAATAGCATTCACCAGATCACCTGTGCCGGCATTGCGCCCGAGCAGCAGAAGATCATGGTGGCCAAGGGGGCGGTGGCGCCGCGGGCGGCGTACGAGCCGGTGAGCGCGCGGCTGATCGAGGTGGCCTCCGGCGGAGCGACGGCGATCGACCGCGACCCGGGCGAATACGAACTGGCGCGCAAGACGCTCTACGAGTGGCGTTGACATGCCCGGTAACCGAGACTAGCTTAAGACCGGTCGATTTCAAAACAGGAGAATGGACATGACATTGCGCATAGGCCTGATCGGCGCGGGGGCTAATACCCGCCTGCAGCACATTCCTGGTTTCCAGGGCATCGACGGGGTCGAGATCACTGCCGTCTGCAATCGCTCGCGCGAATCGGGTCAGAAGATCGCTGATGAATACGGTATCCCCCGGGTGTTCGACCAGTGGCAGGATCTGGTGCAGAGCGACGATGTCGATGCCATTTGCATCGGCACCTGGCCCTATATGCACTGCCCGATGACGCTGGCGGGCATCGATGCGGGCAAGCACGTGTTGACCGAGGCGCGGATGTGTATGAACCTCGCCGAAGCGCGCAAGATGTACCAGGCGTCGCAGCAAACCGACCGCGTGACCATGATTGTTCCGGCGCCATTTTACCTGACTGCCGAGCCGATTCTGCTCGATAAATTGGCCAATGGCTTCTTCGGCGACTTGCTGGAGATCCACATCAATGGCCTGACTGGGGGCTGGACGCCGGACGCGCCCCTGCACTGGCGGCAGCGCCGCGAGCTTTCGGGCAACAACATCATGGGCATGGGGATTTTCAACGAGACAGTGCGCCGCTACGCGGGCCACGAGAAGTCGGTGATGGCCAATGGCAAAACGTTTACTACCGAGCGGATCGACGAGGAGACCGGGCAGAAAGCCGCAGCCGACGTGCCGGAGAGCCTGGGCGTGATCGCCGAGTTGGAGAGTGGGGCGACTGCGGTCTATCATTTGAGCAGTGTCGCCAGGCTAGGACCGAATTTCTCCTTCGCCTTTTACGGGACCAAGGGTTCGTTCAAGATGGGCGAGGGCGATGCCGTCTCGCCTGGTGGGGTGTCGATTGCCGGCGCGGGCGACGAAGACTACCAGCCGCTGGAGTTGCCCGCGCACCCGCGCAATGGCTGGCAGGTGGAGGAAGACTTTGTCGATGCGATTCGCGATGGGCGGCCGGTGACGCATACGAATTTTGCCGACGGGGTGAAGTACATGGAATTCACCGAGGCGGTGCAGATCAGTATGGCCGAGGGGCGGCGGGTAGATTTGCCGTTGGATTAGCTGGACAGGTTGTTTGAGAGCGGTCTTTATAGGCGGCCAGGGCTCGGGTCCTGGCCGTTTGCTTTTTGCTATATTGCCGCTCTACTGTGGGCATTTAGCGAGCGGGCGGGTGCAGCGGCGCGGTAGCGTCGATTGCCAGTTTGCAGCCAGTCGCTTGGCCCGCTGTGCGCTGCGGCGCCCATTGCGTCGCGGAGCGGGATCGCAAAGTCCGTCTTCCTGCAAGAATTGGCTAGTGCTCGTCCAACGCCTCGCCGCAATGGGGACAGGTGAGCCCGTTCTCCTCTTTGCGGCGGCTCTCCAGCGCGTCGACGAAACCCGCGCCCAATATGCCCGCCGGCAGCGCGAACATCCCGATGCCCAGAATCGCGATAATCGCGGCGATGGTCTGGCCGATGGCGGTAACCGGATAGGTATCGCCGTAGCCGACGGTGGTCAGGGTGACCACGCTCCACCACATGGTGGCGGGAATGCTCGCAAAAGTGTCGGGCTGGTCGTCGTGCTCGGCGAAGTACATCAGCGAAGAGGAAATCACCAGCAGGGTCAGCAGGACGAAGAAGATACTGACCAGTTCCTCCTTGCGTTCTATGACCACCTGACCTAACAGGCGCAGCGCACGTGAGTAGCGCGCGAGCTTGACCACGCGGAAGATGCGCAAGATCCGCACTACGCGGACGAAGCGCATATCGACGCCGAAGATCGGTAGAAAGAAGGGCAGGATCGCCAGCAGGTCGATCAAGGCCAGGGGGGTGAAGAAGAAGCGGAGGCGGCCCCAGACGGGATGGGCGAAGCGCGGCTCAGCGGTAATGGCCCACAGCCTGACGATATACTCGATTGTGAACAAGGTCAGCGAGAAATCTTCAAAGGCCTCGAAGGCGGCACGGTTGAGATTGTAGATAGGCTCGACGGTTTCGAGAATCAGGGCGACGATATTGAGCAGGATCATGGTGATGATGGTAATATCGACGATCCGGCCCGGCTCGTAGCGGGGTTCGATGAAGTAGTAGACGCGTTGTTTGAAACTCATGGCTCTATTCCCATGCGGCGAAGACTTCCTCGGCTAGGCCGAAGGCGGTCGTCATACCGGCGCCACTGACGCCGTTGACGATTTTGACGCCGGGCGCCGGGTCGGCGATAAAATCGGCTCGGTCGGGGTGTTTAGCGTAGATGCCGTGCCAGCGCTGGGCAATGTGCAGCGAAGGGGCGGCGAGGAAGGTTTGCAGGTAGTCGAGGATCCATCGGTCGATCTCGGGTTTGTCGAAGGGATCGATGCTCCAGCCGCATTCGTGCGAGTCGCCGATGGTGATTTCGCCGCGGCCGTTTTGCGAGGCCATGACATGGATGCCCCAATCGTCGAATTCGGGGTGCTCGGCAGTGATGCGGCGGGCGTAGGCGGCGAGGCTCTGGCATTCTTTGAAGGCGGTGTAGTGCCGCAGGGTCAGGCCGCCTGCGAGCATGGGCCCGAGGCGCCAGTCGTCGGGTTGGGGGGCGGTGCGCAACATCTGCAGTTTGCAGCGGGTCAGGCCGCTGTCGGCGAAGATGTCCGGGTAGAGCGATTCGAAGTCGGCGCCGCTGCAGACGATGGCGCGCTCGACGGTCCAGGTGTCCCGCGGCGTGTGGATGCGGGGCAGGTCGATGTGGTGGACGGGCGTGGCAAAGCGCAGGCTGACGCCGTGGGCGCGTTCGAGATAGGAGGGCAGGGCGGCGATGGCTTCGCGGGGATCGACGCAGAGCTCGGTCGGGCTCCACAGGCCGCCCTTGAGGTTGTCAGCTCGCACGGCCCGGCTGCGAGTGAGGACTGCATCGGCGTCGAAGAGTGTGACTTGGTACCCGAGGTCGGGGGCGAGAGCGGCGAATTCTTGGTGGACGGCGTATTCGTCGTCGGCGTAGGCCAGGTGCAACGAGCCGGTTTCGGCGAGCCAGAAGCCGGCTTTCGGGGCGAGGTCGCGCCAGATTTCGCGGGTGCGCAGGGCGCGCTGGTGCACCTGGCCGGGGGCCTGGCCGATGGGCCAGATCATGCCGAAGTTGCGGATCGAGGCGCCCTGGGCCTGGGGGGTGCGTTCGAACAGCACGACCGAATGGCCGCGCTTGCTCGCTGCTAAAGCGTGGGCCAGGCCGACGATGCCGGTGCCGACGATGGCGATGTCGGCTTTGCGCTCGCTCACGGTGCGTCCCACGGCAGCGAATAGGTTTTGACGTTGGTCATCGCCTTCATCGTTTCGATCACTCCTTCCTTATAGCCTAATCCCGAAGCCTTGATGCCGCCGAAGGGCGTCCATTCGAGGCGGTAGCTGGGTGCTTCGTTGACATTGACGGTGCCGACTTCGAGTTCGCTGATGGCGCGTTGTATCGACGGCCAGTGGTTGCTGACGACGCCAGATGAGAGGCCGTAGGGGGTGTCGTTGGCAATGGCGATGGCTTCGTCCAGGGTGTCGAAGCGGATGATGGGGGCGACGGGACCGAAGGTTTCCTGCGCGACGAGGGGGTAGTCGTTTTCGACGCAGTCGAGGACGGTTGGTGGGTAGAGGGCACCGTCGCGTTTGTGGCCGGTGAGCAGGCGCGCGCCCCGGGCGAGGGCGTCGTCGACGCGGCATTCGATTTCTTTAGCAGCCTCTACGCTGATGACGGTGCCCATGTCGTTCTGGGGATCGTAGGGGTCGCCGTAGGTGATCTTGGTAGTTTGCTCGGCCAGCATTGCGGCAAAGGCGTCGGCCGATGAACTGTGGACGAGGATGCGGCGGATGGCGGTGCAGCGCTGAGCTGAATTCTTAAACAGTCCGGCGACGGTGATTTCGACGGCTGCTGCGATGTCGGCGTCCGACAGTACCAGCAGTGCTGAACTCCCGCCCAGTTCGAGTACCAGCCGCTTGTAGCCGGCGCGTTCGGCGATGGAGCGACCGATGGCGCTCGAGCCGGTGAAGGTGATCAGGTCGACGAGGTCGGAAGTGACTAGGAGATTCGCCACGTCCGGCCCGTTGATGACATTGAGCATATCGGAGGGCAGGCCGCAGTCGAGGGCGAGTTGCGCTAGGTAGTAGGCGGCGAGCGGCGTCTTTTCCGAGGGTTTGAGGACGACGGCGTTGTTGGTGGCGATAGCGGGGGCGACTTTGTGCGCGACCTGATTCATCGGGTGGTTGAAAGGCGTGATCGCGGCGATGAGGTGCAGGGGCTGACGGGTGGTGTAGATGCGGCGGCGCCGACCGTTCTGGGTGATATCGCAGGGGAAGACTTCGGAGTCGTCGTCAAGGGCCTTGATTGCCGAAAAGCGCAGCACGTCGCAGACGCGGCTCGACTCGTAGCGGGTATCTTTGAGGCAGAGGCCAGATTCGTCGGTGATCAGGCGGGCGATCTCGTCGCTGCGATCCTCGATCTCGTCTGCCATGCGGTTGAGAATTTGCGCGCGGTCGTGGCGGCTGAGGTCGAATGTAGTCGCATGGGTCTGGTAGAGGATTTTCCCTGCGGTTGTGGCATCGATGGCGGCGACGCGGCCGACGAGGTCGTTGCTATAGGGATTGTGGACATCGAGCCACTGGCCAGATTCGATTTGGGCGCCGCCGATGATGCTGCCGAATTGGTGCATCAGTCCACTACCCCATTGCACAGAAAGTCGAAGAGATCCCAGTTGCGCGCTTGTCCCGAAGCCAGCTGCGCGGCGTAGTCGTCGCGCAGCGGCCGGTTGAATATCATCGGCACTACGCCCTCGTGCAGGCCACCGTGCGAGCGCAAGCCTGCGGCGACATCTGCGAGGTCGTGCCAATCAGGTGTGCGGCCGAGGACGGTGTCGCGGTCTGCGAGGACTACCAGTTCGCCAATGCGGTCGGGCGGGAGTTGGTAGGTTGCGGCGGCCTCGTCGCGGCTGAGGATTTTTTCGATGCCGGGGACGGTGCGCAGTATAGCGGCGGCGGCCTCGACGTGGTCGGCCTCGACGTAGATGGTGGCGTAGGAGCCCAGAGCGCCGTGGTGGACGACATAAGGATCGGTGATGGGCAGGATGACGCGGGCTTCGGCGATGCCCTCTTGCACCAGTATAGTCTCGATAAACTGCACTTTGGGCGAGCCGTCTGCGTTGGTCTTGGCGTTCATACCGTGGTCGGCGGTGAGGCCGAGCAGGATGTCCTGTGCGTCGAGTTCACCGATGAAGCGGTCGAGGCGAGCGTAGAAGGCATTGGCTTCGGGCGCGCCCGGTGCCCATTTGTGCTGGACGAAATCGGTCGTCGATAGGTAGAGCAAGTCGAGGTCGTGGTGCTCCAAGAGCCGTGCGCCAGCCTCGAGGCAGTAGACGCTGGCCTCGGGGTCGTAGATGCCGGGATTGTCGCGGCCGACCAGGCCGATGACGTCGGCTATATGGTGTTCGTCTGCTGTTGCTTCGCGCGCCTTTTCAACTGAGAAATTGATGCCCAGCCAGCCCTGGGAGAGGAAGAGCCGCAGTTTGTCCTTGGTGGTGACGGCGGCGACCTGGTGGCCTGCAGTGTGGAAGGCGGCGAGGATGGTCGGGGCGCGCAGGAAGCGCGGGTCGTTCATCAGCACTTCCTCGTCGGCTGCTGTGTCGTAGTAGAAATTGCCGGGGATGCCGTTGACTGCGGGCGGCGCGCCGGTGACGATGGCGACGTTGTTGGGATTGGTAAAGGAGGGAATGACCGTATCGACTAGCCCGCTGGCGCCGCGCGCTGCGATGGCCCGGAGGTTGGGCATGACGTCCGCCGCCGCGTCGAGGTAGTCCTGGGCGCAGCCGTCGATGCAGACGCCAACGATGGTTTTGTCGCGCGGGCGATAGGAGCGGTTGTTTACGTTGATCATAGTTGAGGTCCGATGGCGACGCGGAAGTGACGGCGGGTTTCGGCCAGGGCCACGGCCCTTTCGAGTTCCGCCAGGGGAAAGGGATCGCTGACCAGCGCGGCGTAGGGGTAGCGCTCGGCGGTTTGCGCCAGAAAGGCCAGGGCCTCATCAAGGTGGCGCGGGCTGTAGTTGTGGACGCCGCGGATAGTCAGGCACTTGCGGATGACCTGTTCGCCGGTCAGTTGCAAGTGGGTATCGGGATGAACCATGCCGACGAAGATATAAAAACCGCCGGGGCGCAGTGCGGCGATGCCTGCGGGCACGAGCGCGGCATTGCCCGCGACCTCGACCACGGCGTCGAAGCCGGTCTGGGCGTCATAGGGCAACGCGCCGAACTCGGCGGCGCGAGCCAGGCGCTGCTGGTCGAAGTCGATGCAGTAGATCTCCGCCACGCCGCGTTCTGAAAGCAGCGCGCAGGTGTAGAGCCCGAGCAGACCGGCGCCCTGGACCAGCACCCGCTCGCAGGGCACGGGCAGCAGGGCGCAGGCGTTGATTGCGGTGGCGAGGGCGCAATTGGCCGGGGCGACTAGGGCATCGGCCAATTGGTCGGCGACCGGGGCGATATGGGTGCCGGGCCGCAGCAGCAGGTGCGTGGCGTAGCAGCCGTTGAGGCCGCTGCCATCAGCGAGGGCGGCGTGGCCGTATTTGAACAGGCGGTCGCATTTTTCGGGTAGGAAGTGCGCGGCACAGGGCGAGCATTGGCCGCAGCTATCGGCGATGCTCCAGCTGACGCGTTCACCGGGTGCGATACCGGGGCGTTCGGAGGCTGTGACGCGGCCGACGGCCTCGTGGCCGAGGACCAGAGGTGTCGGCTCCTGGCGCAAGCCGGACAGCGTGTGGAGGTCGGAGCCGCAGATGGTGGCCAGATCCAGCGCGACGAGGACTTCGCCCGGCTCCAGGCGGTCGGGCAGGGCTAGGTCACGCCGCCGCAGGGGCTTGTCGGGGCCGGTAAAGACCTGGACCGTGGCCGTGGGCATAGGATGCGACCGTCTTTGCGCTATCCCTGGGGTTTGCGCCAGTAGCCTTCCAACAGGTCCTGCGGTGCCCAGTCGAGGAGGCGGCGGGCTTTGGCGTTGCTGTAGCGGCCGTGCGGCGTGTCAGTGGTGATGTGGAAGATTTCGCAGCGCGAGGGTAGGGTCTGGAGGTCGATCTCCAGGCATTTGCGGATGGCGCGGGCGGCATCGGGGAAGGTGACCGAGAAGGGGTTGGTGTCGCCGCCTAACTGGTCGTCCTCGGGCTGGGCGTTGCGGAAGCTCAAAAACAGGGTGGTTAGCACGTGGATAGGGTAGTTGGCGGCGAAGACGCGGCAGATCTCCTGGCCGACCGACTTGCTGTGGGCGTAGAGGTTGGTTCCCGAGTGCAGGGGCACTTCCTCGTTGATGTCGAAGTCGAAGAACTCGTAGGAAGGGCCGACCTGGGTAAAGTGGGGGCCGGTGTTGACGAAGCGGGTGTGGCCCTGCTCGACGGCGGCGCGGATGCTGTTGTAGGTGCCGGTGGTGTTGACGTCGAAGGCGAGCTTGCGGTCGGGGCGCAGCACCGAGCAGTTGACGATGATGTCGGTGCCCTCGGCGGCGCGGCGCACCTGGTCTATATCGGCGATATCGACCTGCATGGTCTCGTGTGCGCTGTCGATGGGCACAATGTCGGTGATGCGCAGCTCGTAGTCGCTCTGGAGTTCCTCGACGACGTGCGGGCCGAGAAAGCCGTTGCCGCCCAGCAATAAGACTTTCACGGGTTGGCCTCGAAGTTTTGCTCGGGGGCGAATTCGAGCCTGCTCTTGGCCGCTGCTACTGAAAAGCGGGCGCGCGGCGAGTCGGACTGAATGTGCACCACGCCATACGGGCGGTCGCGCTCGGCGGTGATTTTGTCGAGAATGTTGCCAATGGCGCGGACGGCGTCGTCGATATCGACCCACACGGGGTCGTAGGATTGGCCCTCGACCTCTTCCGCGTGGACCAGGTGACCGAGGCGGACGACCGTGACTGGCAGCGCGCGGCTGTGTGCGAATTCGCGGGCGGTGAATTCGCACAGGTGCGCGCCCAGGATCGCCGGGTCGCAGCTGGGCAGCGGTTTCCAGTTTTCGCTGACGGTGAGGTGGGAGTCGTAGGGGGCGAAGAGATCGAGGGTGCTGACGACGACGACGTGCTTGACCCCGGCCTCGGCGGCGGCCCACAGCAGGTTGTAGGTGCGGCGCGAGTTGTGGTCGAGCCACTCGGTTTCACTGTCGCCGGGCCGCGGCGCGTAGGCCAGGTGGACGATGGCTTCTATGTCCTCGACCAGCGCGCCGGTCGATTCGTCGTGGCCCAGCTCGCTGGGGACAAATTCGCGCTGGGTCTCTAGGCCGTCGCGATCGCTCAGGCGCAGTAGGTGCGCCTGGGCGAGGCCGTCGCTCAGGGCCTGGCCCAGCGAGGTGGTGGCACCGGTAATGAGTACGCGCATCGGCCTAAAGGATCCGCTGGTCGATATTGGTGGGCACGATATCGTGGATCTGGCTATCCATCAGTGCGGTGTGCGACTGCATCTCGAGTACGGCGTGCTCGTGCAGTTCGTCGATGGTGCAGCAGCCAGCGGTGGCTAGGGTCGCGCGCAGCATGTGGATAATGGTCGGCAGCTTGTCGTGGATTGAGCCGACGTGCGGTACATAGCCGGAGATGCCTTCTTCGAAGAAATTTTCTCTGGTCTGGGCATAACGGCGCATATTGTGGGCGCGCATCGAGCCCTCCATCCAGTATTCCTTGACGACCTCGCCGGCGGCGTTGCGGACCAGGTTGCCCTGGCTCTCCGTGTAGCGGGCGAAGAAGTTGCCCATCATGATCGCGTTGGCACCCAGCGCCAGGGCCACCGACATCTCGGCCGGGCCGGAGATACCGCCGTCGGCGATGATCGGGATATAAGCCCCCTGCTTCTGCTCCAACTCGTTGCGGGCGGCGCAGATCTCCATCAGGGTGGTGCCCTGGCCGCGGCCGGTGGCCTTGACCTCCTGGGTGGTGCAGCCCGAGCCGATGCCCATGCCGACCTTGATCGCGTCGGCACCGGATTCGACGAGGAAGCGGAAGCCCTCGGCGGTGACCACATTGCCGCCGATGACCGGGGCCGAGGTGTGCGCCTTTATGAACTGGATCATCTCGCGCTGGTAGGCGGTGTGGCCATCGGAGGCATCGATGATGAGGACGTCGACTTCGTGGGCGATGAGCGCCTCGACGCGCTCGCGGTCTTCGGGATGGGTCGAGACGGCGGCACCGACCAGCAGGCGCTTTTGCTCGTCGATAGATTCGTTGGGGTGGCGCAGGTGTTTGTCGAGGTCTTTTTTGAAGACCACGGCTTGCAATACGCCGTCTTTGGACAGGATCGGCAGAAAGCCGCGACCGTAACGGATCATCAGCTCGTTGGCAGCGCTGAGGCTGTTGAGCTCGACGCCGGCCTGGACGTCGGTCTTCATCCGCGAGGCGACGCGGCAATCGAGGTCGCGGCGTTCATCGAAGTCCTTGTCGGTGAGGATGCCGATGAGCTTGTCGTGGAATTGGCCGCTCTCGGTCACTGGAAAGGTGGTGTAGCCGGTCTCGTGGATGATCTCGACGATCTCGGCGATAGGCTGGTCGGGGGCCAGGGTCAGGATGTTGGTCTGAAAGCCGGCCTTGAAGCGCTTGACTTGGCCGACTTTGGCGCATTGCTCGTCGGTGGGCTGGCTGACGGGAAGGATGCCGATGCCGCCGAGCTGGGCCAGCGCGATAGCCATATCGCCGCCGGTCACCGCCTGCATCGCGGCGCTGAGGAAGGGCGCGTGCAGGTGGAGAAAATCGTCGTCCTTACGGCAGAGGCGGGTTTTGAGCGAGACGTTGGGGGCGTTGCCGTTGGGGGGCGTGTACCCTGGCAGGATGCGGAACTCTTTGAGGCTATGCGACGGGGTGTTTAGAACCTGAGCCATAGTCGTCCTCTTTGAGAGTTGCAGTCAGGGGAGGGATATTGAGCGATATAACATAGGCATTGAAGTTATTTTAGCAATATGCGCGGGTGTTTTATATTGTAATTGTAAAGGAAGCGAGGGGACGGTCGGGTCGCGGAGGCTCATCTTCGCTCATTCTCGCCAGACCATCTTGGTCTGGCGAGAATGAGCGCTTTCCAGATTTCACTTTCTGTGCAATCTGGGGCACAACCGCTACGATGAGCCTCCGCGACCCGACCTCCAGTATTTATGAAATCGTCGTTGTTTTTTTCAAGTGATGGAGAAGGAGATAGTTATGGCATATCAAAGGTTTTATCCGCAGCAACAGCAGCGTAGTGGCGTCGGCAGTTTTATTACCGGTTTTGCCATCGGCGCGATCGTTGGGGTGGCGGCCGGGGTGTTGATGGCGCCGCACAAAGGGAATGTTACCCGGCGCAAGATCGTGCGCCAGGCGGGGGAGAAGCGCGACGAGGTGATGGAGGCGGTGGAGGATTTGATCGAGCGGCGCGAACCGGCCAATGGCGATGGAGAGGAAGACGGTAAAGAATCTAGCTAAACCGCGTTCTGAGTTATGAGCTGCTGTAGTTGAGGCGGTGCAGGCGGGCATAGATACCGTTCTGCTTGAGTAGTTCCTCGTGGCGGCCCCGCTCGCGGATCTCGCCGTGGTGCAACACCAGGATCTGGTCGGCGGAGCGGATGGTGGAGAGGCGGTGGGCGATGACGATTGAGGTGCGGTCGTGCATCAATTTGGCGATGGCGTCCTGGATGAGTTGCTCGGTCTCGGTATCGATACTGGAGGTCGCCTCGTCGAGGACCAGGACCTGTGGGTCGAAGGCTAGGGCGCGGGCGAAGGATAACAGCTGGCGCTGGCCCGCCGACAGCGTCGAGCCGCCCTCGGCCACGGCCTGTGCGTAGGCCTGGGGTTGGCGCTCGATAAAGGGCGCGGCGTTGACGTAGCGGGCGGCGCGCTCGACTGCGGGTTGGTCAATCGCCTCTTCGCCGAGCCGAATATTGCCGGAGATATCTCCCGAGAACAAAAAGACATCCTGTTGCACGATGCTGATGCGCCGGCGCAAATCCTCGGCGTGCCACTGCTGCACGTCGAGCCCATCGACGAGGATTTCCCCCGCCTGAATGTCGTAGAAGCGACAAATGAGGCTGACGATGGTGGTTTTGCCCGAGCCGGTTGCTCCCACCAGTGCCAGACTCTGGCCCGCCTCCAGTTTGAACGAGACGTCCTTTAATATCCAATCCTCGGCGTTTGGGTCGTATTTGAAATAGACATTGCGGAACTCGATGGTGCCGCCGCGGGCGTGCCGGGCTTCTTCGCGGCGGGGGCCACCCTCGGGCTCGGCTTCGGTAGCCAGTAGCTCGAAGATGCGCTCGGAGGCGGCCATGGCGCTTTGCAGCAGGGCGTAGCGGTCGGAGATATCCATGATGGGACGGAAGAAGCGGCGGATGTACTGGAGGAAGGCCACGAGCACGCCCAGCTCGATGCGGCTGTCGATGACCGATCCGGTCCCGTACCAGATAATCAGCGCCATGCCGACGGTGCCGACGAATTCGGTGAAGGGGAAGAACAGAGCGTAGAAGTGGATCTCGCGGTCTTCGGCGCGGCGGTAGGGCAGGTGCTCGTCGTCGAAGTCGCGCAGGTTGCGCAGTTGACGGTTGAAGAGCTGCACCACTTCCATGCCGGTGATATTCTCCTGCAAATAGGCATTGAGCCGCGCCAGCCGCATTCGCAACTCGCGGTAGGCCTTCATCGCCAGGCCCTGCAGGTAGAAGGTCGAGATGGCGATCACCGGGATTACCGTGCAGCAGACCAGGGTCAGCTCCAGGTCGATATAGGCCATGAAGCCGAAGATGGCGAAGAGCGTGAAGAGATCCATAAAAACCGAGACCACACCTTCGCTGAAGAATTCATCGAGCGCATCGACATCGTTGGAGGCGCGGGTCATAATCCGCCCCAGTGGCGTGCGGTCGAAATAGCGCAGCGGCAATCTCTGCAAGTGGGCGAAGATGTCGCGGCGCATGTCGTACATCACGCGCTGGCCCATCATGCCGGTGACCAGAGTCTGCGCGTATTGGGCGACGTATTGCACCGCGACGCTCAAGAAAAAGGCGGCGATTATCCACTTGAGCCCGTCCCAATCGCCGTTGGCGATGTGGTCATCGACGGCGATCTGCGTCAGCCAGGGGCCGACCTGGCTGGAGACGGCGGCGACCACGATGGTACTGAAGGCGAGGACCACCTGTCCCTTGTGCGGCTTGAGATAGCCCAGGAGTTGCAGCGTCAGGCCGAGGTTGAAGGGGCGCTCTTGAACTTCTTCCTCTTTATTGATTTCTGCGCTCACAGCGTCTCCAATTCGGCGCTGAGCTCCTGCCGCTGGCACAATTCGGCGTAGAAACCGCCGTTTTTGCGCAAGTCGTCGTGGGTGCCCTGCTCGGCGATGCGGCCCTCGTCGAGGACGACGATGTGGTCGGCGTCGCGCAAGGTCGAAATGCGGTGGGCAATAATCAGGGTAGTGCGGTTGCGCATGATCTCGCGCAAATGGCCGAGGATGGCTTCCTCGGTATGGGTATCGACGGCCGAGAGCGCGTCGTCGAGGATAAGAATCTTGGGCAGGCGGATCAGCGCCCGGGCCAGGGTCGAGCGTTGCTTCTGGCCGCCCGAGAGGGTGACGCCGCGCTCGCCGATGACGGTGTCGAAGCCCTCGTCGAATTCGTCGACATCCTGGCGCAGCCGCGCCTGCTCGGCGGCAGTGTGGATTTGTCCAGCCTCCGCGTCGGCGGCGCCGTAGGCGATATTGGCACTGATAGTATTGGAAAACAAAAAGGGATTTTGCGAGACGTAGCCGATGGCATTGCGGAGGGTCTCGAGGTGCCACTGATCGACCGGCACGCCGTCGATGAGCAACTGGCCGCTGTCGGTTTGGACCAGGCGGGGGATGAGCCGGGCGAGGGTGGTCTTGCCCGCGCCGACCCGGCCGATGATCCCCAGGGTGGTGCCCTGCGGGATGTCGAGGTCGATGCCGCGCAGGACCTCCTCGTCGTCATAGGAGAAACTGAGATTGCGAAATTCGATATGCCCCTCGATATTGCGTTCGCCAGCGGGAGGTAGGCCGCGATCCTGGATCTCGGGTTCGTCGGCGAGGACCTCGTTGATGCGCCGCATCGACACCAGCGCGCGCTGGGTGCGGTCGATGACCCAGCCCGTGTACATGATCGGGCGGATGAGCTGGGTTAGGTAGGCGTTGAAGGCGACGAAGGCGCCTAAGGACATCCCGCCGTCGATGACCGCCTTGCCTCCGAACCACAGATTGAGCCCCAGGCATAGCGAGGCGATGACGTAGGAGAGCGGGCGGTAATTGGCGCGAGTGCGGATATAGTCGCGGTTCTTGTCCAGGTAGTCGTGGTTGAGGTTGGCGAAGGCGGCGTTTTGCGCCGGTCCCTGGACGTAGGCCTTGACCACGCGGATGCCCGAGAGATTTTCCTGGATGAAGTTGCTGAGCTGGCCGAAGTTTTCCTGGATCGCTTTATAGCGGGTGTTGATGATGGCCGCGATGCGGATCATTACCACCATGAATAGCGGCATCGGCACCAGCACGATTAACGCCAGTTGCCAGTCGAGATAGCACATATAGCCGATGGTGAAGGATAGCCCGAGGGCGGTATCGACGATGCCGCGGATCCCATAGGTGAAGAAGATATGGACCGAATTGAGGTCGTTGGTCGCTCGCGCCATCAAATCGCCGGTGCGGTGCTGCTGGTAGTAGGATAGCGGCAGCTTGAGCAGGTGGGCGAAGTATTCGGTGCGGATGTCGTATTCGATGCGGTTGGAGGAGTAGCCCAGCAGCATGCGCATGGCGTAGCCGCCCAGGGCCACGGTCAGTGCCATGGCGAGGATGTAGATGACGTAGGGCTGAATGGCGTTGAGCCCGGTGCCGTCGTCGGCCGTCGGGATGGCATCGACGGCATCGCCGACAAGTAGCGGGATGCGCGCGGCGGCGGCCTGGCCTATGCCGATGGCGAGGGCGCCGAGCAGGATGCGGCCCCGGTAGGGGCGGACGTATTTTTCGAATGGGCCGAAGAGCATGGTGTTTTGCGGGGAGAGTATATAAAAACTGCTAAATAAGTGGTCCGGTCAAGCTGCGGGTGGGCGGTTGGGTCGAGGGGGCATACCTTCACTTATTCTCGCTCGGCTCCTGCCTCGCTCCGAGGCGTGTCCTACCGATTTCACATCCTGTGAAATCGGGGACACAACCGCTGCGGTATGCCCCCTCGACCCATCCTGGATACTTGGGTGGTTTACCGTTGGATTGGGAGAGGGAGATCGGGGTTTATTCTATGTTTAATTCGGGGAAGGTGGTTTGGAGGAGGGGGAGGATGGATTCTAACGCTTGGGCGCGGTGGCTGAGGGTGTTTTTGACCTCTGGGGGGAGCTGGGCCATGGTCGCTTTGTGAGCGGGGACGTAGAAGACCGGGTCGTAGCCGAAACCGTGGTCGCCTGCCGGCTCGTGGGCGATCTGACCTTCGCAAGTGCCCTCGGTCAGGCAGTGGCGGCCGTCGGGGGCGCAGGCGAAGATGGCGCAGCGGAAGCGGGCGCTGCGCTGTGCGGATTGCGGAAAGGGCTTCAGTTCGGCGAGCAGACGGCGGTAGCGGCCTTCGTCGTCTAAGCCGGGACCGCCGTAGCGGGCGGAGTAGACGCCGGGGGCGCCGTTTAGGGCGTCTACTTCCAGGCCCGAGTCGTCGGCCAGGGTGATATGGCCGCTGGCTTTGGCGAAGGCGTGGGCTTTGAGTGCGGCGTTGGCGGCGAAGGTAGTGCCGGTTTCTGCGACGTTGAGGTCGAGCTCGATCTCGGCGGGGGTGGCGATCGCGGCCCCGGGCAACAGGGCGTGCAACTCGCGCAATTTCCCCGCGTTATTGGAGGCCAGCAACAGCGCCATCAGGGGCCCTTTTGCAGCCGATTGACCTCTTTGAGCTGGTGGGTGGCGTAGTCCTTGAAGCGGCTGTCGCCGACGGCGCGGCCGTACCAGGTGCGCGCGTCTTCGAGCTGGACCAATTTGAGATAGGCGTCGCCGAGCAGTACGGCGGCGGCGGGATAGTCCTTTTTGCAGCGCGTGGCGCGCTCGCCGGCTTCGACGGCCTGGCGGTAGTCGCCCATGCCGTAATAGGCTTCGCCCAGCCGGTAGGGCGCCTCGCAGTTTTTGCCGTCGAGCTCGGTGGCGCGGCGCAGCGGGTCGATGGCGTCGTGTTGGCGGCCGAGTTGGCTGAGCGCGTTGCCGAGGAAGAGGTGGCCCTCGGCGTATTTGGCGTTGGTGGCGATGGCCTCTTCCATCAGCGGGATGATGCCCTCGAGGTCCTGCGTATCGAATTTGACCCGCGCCAACCCGCCGTAGGCATCGGTGTATTTGGGGTCGGCGGCGATGGCTTTTTGGTAGGTGGCGGCGGCGGGGCCGTAGTCGCGGTTGCGGCGCTGGATATCGGCCAGGGCCTTGAGGGCCTTGGCGTATTTGGGGTCGGCTTCGACGGCCTTTGCAAAGGCCGCCCTGGCCTTGGCGGTCTGGCGTAGACCGTTGTAGGACAGGCCCAGGGCGTAGTGGGCTTTGGCGTTTTGCGGGTTGAATTCTAGGGCGTTTTGGAAGTAGCCGATGGCCGTGCGGTATTTCTTCTGCCCGAAGCTGCTGATGGCGGCCTTGTGGTAGAGTTGGCCCAGTTCCCTGGCGGCGCGCTCGGGCTTGGTGCCGAGAGCGCGGGCGGTAGCAAAGCTGGCGATGGCCTTGTCGTACTCGTTGAGCACCTTGTAGGCTTGGGCGAGCACGTAGTGGGCGTTGCCGTAGGAGGTGTCGATGGCGACGGCTTGTTCGAGTTCGATGGCGGCATTGCGGTAGGAGCGCTTCTGCATCAGCTCGTAGCCGGTGCGGAAGCGGTTGAGAGCTTCCGGGTCCTGAGCCAGGGCCGGCGCACTCAACAGCGTCAGCACCAGGCTTAAGTTGCGGACGTACTTCAAGACAGGTCTCCTGAATGAAATGTCTGGACGGTGGGCAAAGCTAAGGCATGCGCGTTACAATCGGATGCAGCGGGCAAAAGAAGAAGGGACCCGCGGGGAGCCCCTTCGCCGGGCGACGCGCGGGCTTTAGCCGCNGGCGTCGATTTTGGCTTTGACTTCCGCGTATTCGGGGAAGCGGCCCTCCTGGACTTTGGAGTAGATCAGCTCGTCATCGACGCTGATTTCAAAGCGGCCCTTATCGGAGGGAACCAGTGTAAAGCCGGCGATGTCTTTCTTGTATGCGACGAGAAGTTGTTCCGCCAAACTGACGGCTTTGCTCTCGTAGCCTCAAGCAGAGCAGTAGATCAATTCTATGCGCATGACCGTCCTCCTGTTGGGATAGGCTCTGGTTAGGAGTATTATAATGGGCGCTATGCGGGTTGTCAAAGATTTCAAAGCCTTGGGTCGCTTATGGATACGGCTCGCTGCGGCGATGGCTGTGTTCGCCGTGCAATGCCCGACCGTGGCCGTCGCCAACCCCTTCCCCTATNCCTTGCAATGGAAGCGCCTGGTCCCCGGGATTGGCGGCGGGGCCGTCGNCTGGCGCGACTCGCTGGTCTATGTGGGGACGACGGACGGGCGGGTGCTGGCGGTGGGTCGGGCGGATGGGGTCAGGCGGTGGCAGCGAAGGGGTTTGGGGCCGGTGCGGAAGGGTNTGGCGATCGCCGGNGCCGACGTTTTTTTTGGCGATGCCTGGGGCGGTGTGCGGCGGTTGGCTGGCGCTGATGGGGNGGAGGTCTGGGCGTTTCAGCGCCAGGGTTGGGGGGATGCNGCGGTGGCGTTGGGGGCAGGGCTGGCGCACGCGTCGGGAGCCGATGGTTGGCTGTATGCGCTGGGGTTGGAGGACGGGGCGGAGGCGTGGCGGGTGCGGGTGGGGTCGCGTTTGGCCGCGCGACCGCTGGTGCGGCGCGGGCGGCTCTACGCGCCGACNACCGATGGCCGGCTGCTGGCGATCGACGCGGCGCGGGGTCACGTGTTGCAGGCGCTGGAGGTGGGGGCATTGGCGCCGGACGGAGTCCACGGGCGGGACGGCTTGTTGCTGGCCGCGTTTGGCGACGGCTACGTCAGGGCTTATGGGGAAAATGGTCTCGCGCTGGCGTGGGAAAGGCGTTTGGGGGCGCAGGCGGAGCTGACCGTGGTGGGTAAAAGGTTGGTGGCGGCGGCGGACAATGGCTGGCTCTACGGCCTCGACGTGCGCGATGGCGACTTGGTTTGGAAGCAGTCGCTGGGGGCGCCGCCGACGGGACCGGCGATAGTGGGGCCGCGCGGCGAGGTCGCGGTCGGGACGGCGGCCGGGCGGGCGCTGGCGGTCGCCGCTGCCGACGGGGCCGCGGTTTGGGATGTGCAATTACTGGCGGACAGGGGGGTGCGGCTGGCGGNTGGCGGCGATGGNTTTTACGCNCTGGGCGACGATGACTATCTCTACGCCTTTGCTGAGGTCGCGCCGTTAAAANCCGAGGGGGCGGTGCAGTGGGAAATGTGGTGGAATGTCCTCGACCGGGGGGACAAGACCGGTTATCGGCGCCAGCAGTTGCTGGCCGGGCGCGCGGGTGNGCAGCCGGTGTGGTGGTTGGTCGAGGAGGCGGTGCAGTGGCGCAGCGGTTTTCGCCGCAGCGCAGGTCAGGTTCTGGTCGGGCGCGACTTCCGGCCCCTGGCGGCCGAGGAGCGCGTTATTGAGGGGAGCCAGGTCGTCGAATTCGCCGCGCGCTGGCAGGGCGATTCGCTGCNNGTNGAGCGCCGCCTNGCCGGGTATGCGATTGCAGATGGGGCACAGATCGCGCCGGCGGCCGTGCCCATAGAGGTGGCCCTGCTCAAGTTGGCGGCCGAGGGGCGGGCGCGGCCCGGGCGCGTCGATTCGCTGCTGGTCGTCGACTACGACCTGCTCACCACGCGCTGGCTTCGTTTTGCCTTTGGCGTTGCGGAAGGGGCCGGGCTGGCGGTGCGCATCGGCGCCGACGCGGCCGAATTACTGGCCTGGATCGACGCGGAGGGCCGTCCGCGTCGCGTTTTGAATCCGCGCACCGGCGCCGAGCAGGTGCNGGTCGATGCCGAAACGGCGCGGGCCTGGGTGCCGCCGGGCAGTGGGCGCAGCGTGCGGTTGAGCCACGCGCTGGACGATCCGGCGGCCGTCGCGGAAATGGTCATTGCCCTGCCCGAAGTTGCGGGATTGCAATGGGTGGAGGACCGGCGCCAGGCGCTTGCGGTGGGGGCGCAGGGACGGCGACTATTGGCCGTGCGGGCGGTGCCCTACGACGGGTCCGGTGCGGTCGAATTGCCCATTCGCGACCCGGCGCTGGCACCCTATCTGGCGTCTTCGCTCTACATCCAGGCCGACGATCCGCGGATCCGCGCGCTGGCACTGCGGTTGCGCGGCGATGGGCGCGATGCCTGGCAAGTGGCGCTCAGGCTGCGCCAGTGGGTTTTCGACCACATGATTCCCCGCGATACCAACGTGCGGTTCAAATCGACACTAGAAGTGCTGCAGGATATGGAGGGCACCTGCAGCGAATACGCGGCGCTCTATATGGCGCTGTGCCGGGCGGCGGGGATCCCGGCGCGGGCGGCGGTCGGCTTTCTGGTCGGGCCGGCGGGTGAACTGGGCTTGCATATCTGGACCCAGGTCTACGTCGGCGAATGGATCGACCTCGATCCCTCGCAGGCGGCGGAAACCGTGTCCGCCGCGCATATAAAAACCGCCCAGGCCGCGTTGACGCCCGCCGGACAGCGCGAGCTCAATGGATCGCTGATGGGCTGGCTGGCGCAGGTCGATACGCTGGAGCTGGTGGAGTATCACACGGATCGGCGGCGCTTTTCGCACCGCGCCGAAATGCTCTTTGCCGAAGCGGAAGAAGCCGATAAGCACTTTGCCGCGGCGCGGGCGCGGGAATTGTACCACGAACTCGTCGCCCTGCCGTGGAACCACCGCAGCGGCGCGGCGCTGGTGCGCATCGCCCGCGCTCGCCTACAGCGCGGCGAACTGGACGATGCCGAGTGGGCCTTGACGCGTTTGTTGCGCCTGGGACGACGGGGTGAGGAAGGGGACGACGGGTTGTTTTACCTTGCGCGGCTGGCCGATGCGCGCCAAGAACCGCAGCGGGCCCGCGACTATCTGGCCGAGCTGGTCCGCGATTTTCCCGACGGCGATCTCGCCGACGATGCACTGGGGCAATTGGCCGATCGGGCGCTCGAAGAAGGGGGTTGCCAGCAGGCTTTGCCCTACTATCGGCGCTTGCGCGAGGAATACAGCCGCACGGGATGGGCGGCGGTGGCTGAATCAGCTATCGTGCGCTGTCGCCAAGAGGGGCCAAACCACCCGTAATATGGACGCATTCGCGGGCAGTCCTTATCTTTAAATATCTGTAATTTGAAAGGTTTCAACCGCATGGAAACCACTACACTTGGACAGTGGTCGGCGCGGCGGGGCCTGGTTTTCGGGGCTGTTTTGGCTCTGGTTGCCGTCTGGGTGGGCGCCTGTTCGGGCCGCTCGCCCGCGGAGCATATCCACCAGCTAAAAAGCATGCGCAAGGTCGAGCGGACCAAGGCGGCCAACGAATTGATCCGCTTCGACGCCGACGAGGTGGTGCCGCTGTTGATCGACGAGGCCGATTCGGGCTATATACGCGTGCGCTTCGAAGTGGTTAACCTACTGGGGCGCTTCAAGGACGAGCGCGCCGTGCCGACTCTGGTAACGGCGCTGAAGGACAAATCGCCCCGGGTTGCGGCGATGGCGGCGTGGGCGCTGGGGCAGGTCCGCTCGCCGGATGGGCTGCCGGCACTGCTCAAGTACACTCGCGACCCGACGGTGGAGGTGCGGCAGTACGTGCTCGGCGCGCTGGGGCCGTGCCACGACAACGGGCTCGAGCCGGCCTTGAGCGATTCGGCCTATCGCGTCGTCCATCGCGCGCTCTCGGCGCGCAAGCCCAAGTGGCGGATCGCAGCGCTGCAGAGTCTGCGCGAATATGGCTATCGCGACGCGGCGCAAGACGTGATCCGCATGTCGCGCGATCCTTCGGCCGAGGTGCGTCACGTCGCAGTACAGGCACTGGGCCAAATTGGTTCCGGCCAGCACGCCCCGCCCGCGCCGAAGGATCCGATCGTCCCGGTTGGCGAGAAATTGCGCGAGGAGATCTACCAGACGCTGTTGGTGGCCCTCGATCCCGACGAACTGCAGAGCATCCGCATCAAGGCCATGCGTGCCCTAGTGCAATTGCGGGATATGCGCGCGATACCGCATCTGGAGCAGCGCGCGCGCGAAGGCACGGACAAGGAGCGGCTCGAAGCGCGGCGGGCGCTCGACAAATTGAATCCCCAACCCGTGGCCAAGCGCTGAGGGTTTTTCGCCGTGAATTAGTACAGGAGCCAGCATGACCGCATTGAAAATCGGCTTTCCGTCGGGGAGCTTGAAGGATTCGACTTTTGACCTGTTTGAACGCGCGGGGTACAAAATCCGGCTGCCCTCGCGCGCCTATGTGCCCGATATCGACGATCCCGAGCTGGAGGGGCTGATGTTTCGCGCCCAGGAGATCGCCCAATATGTCGATCGCGGCGTCGTCGACGTCGGGCTGACGGGCAAAGACTGGATTCTGGAGAGCGAGGCCGATGTGGTCGAGATCGACGAATTGATCTACAGCAAGGTTTCCTCGCGGCCGGTACGCTGGGTGATTGCCGTGCCCGAGGAGTCGCCGATCCAGCGCGTGGAGGACCTGGAGGGTTGTCGCGTTGCCAGCGAACTGGTGGGGGCTACGCGCCGCTTTTTGCAGGAGCGGGGGATCGAGGCCGAGGTCGAATTCTCCTGGGGCACCACCGAAGTAAAGGCCGGCATTCCGGGGCTGGTCGATGCGATTGTCGAGCTAACCGAAACCGGCTCGTCGCTCAGAGCCAACCGCTTGCGCATCGTCGACACGATCTGCGAGTCGACCACGCGCTTTATCGCCAACAAGGCGGCCTGGGAAGACGACTGGAAGCGCGAAAAGGCCGAGAATCTGCTGATGCTGCTCCAGGGCGCGCTCGCGGCCGAGCCCAAGGTCGGGCTCAAGATGAATGTGCCGCGTGCCAAGATCGACCAGGTTATCGCCAAGTTACCGGCGTTGCACACGCCGACGGTGTCCAATCAACTCGACGACGCCTGGGTGGCGCTGGAGATCATCGCCGACGAGCGCGTAGTGCGAGATCTGATCCCCCAGCTCAAGCGGGTGGGGGCCGAGGGCATCATTGAATATCCGCTCAATAAAGTAGTGTATTGATGATCGAGATTGTCTCCTACCCCAGCGCTCCGCCGCCCGGCAAGCTCGCGGCGATTTTCGGCCGTCAGGGCGGTGTGGGGCCCGAGGTCGAGCAAGCGGTACGCGATATTTTGCACAAGGTGCGCGAGGGGGGGGACCAGGCGCTGTGCGCGTTGACCCGGGAGTTCGACGGGATCGACGCGCAGCCGGAGACGCTGCGGATGCAAGCGACCGCGCTCGCAGAGGCGGCCGAGGGGCTCGACGCGGATTTGCGCGCTTCGATTGCGGCGGCGGCGGCCAATATCCGCGCCTTCCACGAGCGCCAGAAGCTCAACTCGTGGTTTATGGAAGATGGCGACGGGGTCATTCTCGGCAAGAAGATCGCGCCGATTGAGCGCATCGGCCTGTGCATCCCGGCGGGAGAAGTGCCGCTTTTCTCCAGTTTGTTGATGACGGCCATCCCCGCGCAGGTGGCCGGCGTTGAGGAGATCTGTGTGGTCTCGCCGCCGGTGGCCGCCGGGCGGGTGGATCCGACGATCGCGGCGACGGCGCACATTCTGGGTATTGAGGAGGTCTATGCGGTGGGCGGGGCGCAAGCGGTGGCGGCGCTGGCCTACGGCACCGAGCGCATTCGCCCGGTGCACAAAGTGCTCGGGCCGGGATCGCCGTATACGGTGGCGGCGCAACAACAGGTCTTCGGGGTGGTGGGCATTGCGATGCTGCCGGGGCCGTCCGAGATTGCGGTGCTCGCCGACCACAGCGCGGATCCGGCGCTGGTCGCCGCAGATCTCCTGTCGCAGGCCGAACATGGCTGGGGCGTGGCCGCAGTGTGCATTACCGATAGCGAAGAATTGGCGCGGGCGGTACAGCAAGAGGTCGCGGAGCAATTGGCGGCGCTGCCGCGCAGCGAAATCATGGCGCAGGCACTGGATGAATACGGCGCGGTCGTCGTCGTGCCCGATCTCGACGCGGGGATAGACCTGCTCAACCGCATGGCGCCCGAGCACGCTGAGTTGCTGGTGGCCAATCCTTGGGCCTGGGTAGACAAGGTCCGCCACTGTGGCGCGCTCTTTCTCGGGTCGGCGTCCACCGAACCGGTCGGCGATTACTTCGCTGGCACCAATCACGTCTTGCCGACCAATGGCGCGGCGCGCTACGCCTCGTCCTTGGGGGTGGCCGATTTCGTCAAGACCACCAGTATTATCGCCTATACCGACCAGCGGCTGGCCACGGCCAGCGAGCATATCGTCCGCCTGGCCGAGGCCGAGGGTCTGGCAGCCCACGCGCGGGCGGTGAGCATCCGCCAGGACAGGAGGGCCCGATGAGCGAGGACAAGCGCTCGGCGCGCATTGAGCGCCGGACCAGCGAAACCCAGATCGAACTGGAACTGCGGCTCGACGGCAGCGGCCAGTGCCGTGCCGAGACCGGAGTCGGCTTCTTCGACCACATGCTCAATGCTTTCGCCCGCCACGGGCTCTTCGACCTCGAGCTGAAATGCCACGGCGACCTTGAGGTCGATGCGCATCACACGGTCGAGGACGTCGGGATCTGTCTCGGGCAGGCCATCGCGCAGAGCCTGGGCGACAAGGCGGGAATCGCCCGCTACGGCCACGCCTACGTGCCAATGGACGAGGCCCTGGCGCGGGCAGCGGTCGATCTGTCGGGCCGCGCCTATCTGGTGCTGGAGGCGGCTTTCAATGACGAAATGGTCGGCGAGATGCCGGTAGCGATGGTGCGCGAATTCTTCTACGCGGTGGCCGACCAGGGCCGGATGAATTTGCATCTGGATCTGTTGCGCGGGGGCAACGACCACCACGGTATTGAGGCGCTATTCAAGGCCTTTGCCCGGGCGCTGGATGCGGCGACGCTGCAGAGCGATCGCGTGCAGGGCATTCCTTCGACTAAGGGCGCGCTCTAAGGGGTTTCCCCTGAAGATCTGTCACCTGATCTACGACGATATCGCCAACCCCTGGTTGGGCGGCGGCGGCGCGGTGCGGGCGATGGAAATCTATCGCCGTCTGGCCGAGCGCCACGAGATCACCCTGATCTGCGGGCTCTTTCCCGGGGCCGATCTCGAGGCGGAAATCGACGGGATTCGCATTCTCCGCGTCGGCTCGGCGGCAAGCTACGGGCGCAGCCGTCTGGGCTATTGTCTCAACGCCATCGACCAACTGCGAAAGCTCGATTGGGATTTGTGGGTAAACGAGTTTTCGGCCTTCGCCCCCCTGCGCGTCCCGGCGGCGCTCAGGCGGCGGGGATTGCTCTTTTTTCAGCACTTTATGGGTCACCACGCCCTGATCAAACGCCCGCTGGTAGGTGGAGTGTCGTGGCTGGCCGAGGAGCGGGTGCTGCGCGCCTACGACCGCATCTTGACGGTCTCGCCCAGTGTGCAGGACCGGATTCGCAGCAAACTCAAAGGGCGCGATCTTCCCGTGGACTGTGTCTGTAACGGGGTCGCCGAGCGCTATTTCGCGCTCGAGTCGGTGGAAGAGCCCTATGTACTCTACTTCGGTCGCATCGACATTCACACCAAGGGCCTCGACGTGCTGATCCCGGCTTTCGCTCGCCTTGCCGCGGACCATCCGCACGTGGCCTTGAAATTGGCCGGACGCGGCAGCGCCGCGCAACTGGCAAAGGTGAGCGAATTGGTCCGGCGCGAGGGGGTCGCCGACCGGGTCGAGGTCGTTGCAAATGTCAGCGACGAGGAGCAGGGCGAGTTGTTGCGGCGGGCGCTACTGGTTTGCATGCCCTCGCGCTACGAGGGCTGGGGCATGGTGGCGGTTGAGGCGGCGGCGGTGGGCAAGGCGGTGATCGGCACCGATATCAGCGGCCTGCGCGACGCGATCTGCGACGGCGAAACCGGCCTTCTGGTACCGGCGGGCGATGCTGCGGCGCTGGCCGCGGCAATGCGGGCGCTGGTGGCTGATGATCAGCGGCGGCGGTGGCTGGGGGCAGAGGGGCGAAAATGGGCGCGAAATTTTGATTGGAATTTACTGGCTAAAGAACAGGAAGGCGTCTACCTTAGGGCTTTAAGAGGGATTTCTGGCGTCGTTTAGCTTCTAATCTCTACCGCAGAAGTCGGTGGCTCTCCGGATTCGGTGACGGCTTCGCCACAAGAGGAGCCCTATGGCCAAGAAGAACAAGCGCGCCGCCCAAGCGGAGGCGGCACCTGCAGCCCCAGCGGCGGTTCCCCTGTGGGAGCGCCGCTATTTTCCCGCCGCGTTTTTCCTGTTGCTGAGTCTGGTCTATTTCTACGAATTCCCCCTTTCCGGCGATATCATCTACGGCACCGATGTCGGCACCGATTATCACCAGGGGGCCGATATGAGTTTCTGGGAAAAGGTCCAGACTGTTTCCCAGCCGATGTGGAACCCCAAAATGGGCGGTTTCCCGCAGTCGGAGGAGATCCGCCCGCAGTATTTCCCCACCTATTTCATCTACTTTCTTACCACTTTCCAGCGCTATATCGGCTGGCGCTATATCCTGACGATGTTTTGCGCCGGGCTGGGCATGTACGTCTATTTGCGCCAGATCGGCCTCGGTCGCCAGGTGGCCTTGTGGGGTGGGGTCGCCTATATGTCGGCGCCGACCTTCCTGGCTTTTCCCATGGCTGGCCAATACGCCAAGATGGGCGTGATCGCGGTGTTCCCGTGGATGGTCCTCTTTCTCGAGCGCGGGATGGAGCGGGGGCGGTTGATCCACCTGGCGGGATTGGGCGGGACTATTGGCATCGGCGTCTACTCGCACCCGCCGATAATGTACTATGCTTTACTGGGGCTGGGTGTCTACTTCCTGTTCAAGATGTATCGCATCTACCGCGAACAGGCCAACACGCGGCTTTTGGCGCAGCGCGGCGGCTTTTTCGGCTTTGCAGTGGTACTGGGCCTGGCGTTGGGGGCGGAGGGGGCTTTTCCGCTTTTCCTCTACACCCGCACCGAGTCAAAGCGGGCCACCGGCGAAGAGGCCGGGGGACGGACGCCTGAGCAACAACTGGCCTATGCCCGCAGTTGGTCGCTACACCCAGAGGAAGTCGCCTCGTTGATCGTGCCCGAATTCGGCGGCTACGACGCTCCACTCGAGGGCAAGACCCATTACTGGGGCCGCAATCCCTTCAAGATCAATTCCGAATATTTCGGCATTCTGGCGGTGCTGCTGGCGCTGTTGATTTTGCCCGAGGTGCGACGACGACCCCAGGTGGCGATGCTGGCCGGGATTTTCGCGCTGGCGCTGTCCTATATGCTCGGCCAGCACACCCCGGTGCACTGGTTGGCCTTCCACCTTTTGCCCGGCGCCAAGGTGCAGCGGACGATCGCCATGGGCTCGTTCGTCTTTGCCTTCGCCGGTTGCGCGCTGGCTGGCATGGGGTTGCAGCGGATCGTGGATGCGGACGAGGAAGATAGGGTGGTGTTGCGACGACGCTTGCTCTATGCAGGTGGCGCGTTGACGGGTTTTGCCCTGTTGTTGGCGCTGGCGCCGAAGGCCGTAACCGGTGCCTGGATTTCGGTGTTTTATGCTGATATAACGCCCCGGCAGCAGCAAATTCTGGCCGCTGGTTACAACTGGATAGCTAGGGGTGGGTTGAGCGTGGCGCTGGTCGTCGCTGCGGGCACGGGTTTGCTCTATTTGCGGCTGCAGCAAAAGGTCGCCGCCACCGCGCTGGTGGCCGGATTGTGCCTGCTGACGCTCTTCGACACCTGGCGCGTCGATCGGGTCTACCTGCACTATATAGATCCAGATCGCTATGCGGATATTCGCAAGGAAAATCCGCGCGATGTGCAATTTCTCAAAAGCGACGACGAGTTGTTCCGCCTCTTTCCCGTCCCCAGCTTCAAGATTCTGGACCAGGCGGGCTACCACCTCCACGGTATGCCGGTTATCACCGGTTTCCACGATCTGACCATCGGCCGCTACGACCGAATCCTCCAGGAACTCGAGCCGGTGGTGCAGATGCTGTCAGCCAAGTATCTCCAGGGCGCGGAAGTTCCTTATAGCGACGGTGAGATGCTGACGGCGATCCAACCGTTGGTAAATCTGCTCAACGGCAAATATCTGGTCGTGCCCAAGCCACTGGAACTCAAGTTGGCCCAATTTCCGCTCCGCTTTGAGTCCGAGCGATTCCGGCTGTACGAGAATCCTCGGGCGCTGCCCTGGTTTTATCTGGCGCCGACGGCCGAAGTCCACAAGGACGGTCCGGCCGTCCTCGAGCGGTTGGGTAGCGGCCAGGTCGATCCGCAGCGCGTGGTGCTGCTGGAGCGGGAGCCCTCCATCGCGCTCGACATTTCGGGCGATGCCGGCGGCGACCGGATCGAACGCCTCGAATACGATCTGCCGGCCGGGGTGATTCGCCTGCGCACCCATAGCGCTGGCCCGCGCGTCCTGGTGGTTTCGGAGAATTACCACACGAACTGGTCGGTCACTGTCGATGGCCAGGCGGCTCAGATGCTGCGGGCCAATTACGTGTGGAAGGGGGTCGTAGTGCCGGCCGGTACGCACGAGGTGGAATTCCGCTACTTCTCCCGACCTCTGGCCTGGTCGCGGGCGGCGACTTTCCTGAGTCTATTGCTGGTTACAGGGATCGCCATTCGCCAATTGCGACGGAGGTCCGCCGCCGCCGCATGAGCGCCCCGCGCAAGATTGTCCGCAGTTTTTTCTACACCATCGGCAGCGGGTATATGGCCAGGCTGTGTAGCCTGGTCATTACTTTTCTGCTCAAGGATGAGTTGGGGCCGGAGATTTTCGACCTGACCATTAAGGGCCAGGTCTTCTTCATCCTGCTCTCGAGCCTGCGCGATTTTGGCTGGCTGCACTCGCTATTGCACTTCCAGGACCGGGTGGACGAATTCGTCCAGACCCACTTCGCGCTCAATCTGGCATTTTCGCTCGCCGGTTGCCTGCTGACCTGCGCGGTCGGCGCCGGCCTGTATTGGTACGAGCCCGAAGTCTACGCCTGGCCGGCTGTGGTCATGGGGGCGTTTTCGCTCTTTTACTTCCTGCGCAGTTTGACCCAGACTTCCGAAGCGCTGTTACGCATGGATTTTGAGTTCGGGCGGCTCGGGCTCTATCACGGGTTGGCGACCATCGCGGCGCTGGGTTGCGCGTTGGTGGCTGCGTGGTACGGGTGGGGACGGTGGAGTCTGATCGTCGGCGGGTGGAGCACTTTCTCCGTTTTTAGCGGAGTCTATACATTAATATATGGTTCGGCGGTGTGGTTCAGCCGACCGATTCGCCTGTGGCCGCTGCGGCTGAACTGGACCTGGGCGCGACGCCTTTTGGCGTATGGCAAGTGGTTCTGGCTAGCCTGGGGCATATTGATGAATTTCGTCTGGTTTTACGATAAACTGATACTCGCTTTTATCGGAGACGAGCGCTACGCGGCGGGTCTTGCCCTCTATGAGCACGCCTGGTGGCTGATGCATCTGCCGACGGCGATTATTGCCCACATCGTCTTCGCCTACACCAACACCCTCTATTCGCGCTACCAGCGCGACCGGGTGCGGCTCGGCGAACTGTTCTCCACCATGATGGCGATTATCTTTCGCGGTTCGTCGTTTGTCGCCCTGCTGCTCTTGGCCAATGCCCACGCGATTACGGCCCTGCTCAAAACCGAGTGGGCCGCTGCCGCGCCGATGATGCTGTGGCTGGCGGGCTATGCATTTTTGCGGCCGCTATTCGACGATGGCGTCGGCTTGTTGT
Source organism: Gemmatimonadota bacterium (assembly GCA_002724215.1). Lineage (GTDB taxonomy): Bacteria > Latescibacterota > UBA2968 > UBA8231 > UBA8231. The sequence continues at coordinate 54,311 of PBOD01000137.1, forward strand.
GGGCGGTCGGTGATACGCGCCGCACCGCGGCCGTCATGGGCGTTCAGGCACTTTTCGCGCTTGTCGCAGTACCGGTCGCCGTATTGTGGGGCGGTGTGGAGGGGGTAGCGTATTGTATGGGTATGGTAGCCGCTATAGGTGTTTTCGGGGTCTTTGCGGCGCTGCGGCGCTATGTCGATATCGCCTGGCGACGCGTGTTTGCCGCCCCCCTGATGGCCCTGGCGTTGGCGGCTTTGGCGAGCGCTGTTTGCAGCCGGGTATTCGAATTTTCGCAATGGTATGACTTGGTGGCGCGCAGCAGTGTGCTGCTTGTCGTCTATGGCAGCGCGCTCTGGCTATTGGAACGGCAGGTGGTCGTAGCGGAATGGGGACAGTTGCGCCGAGCACTCAATGAGGAGGAAGGGGTATGAGTGCCCGCCTGGCCATTGTAATCGTCAACTTTAACGCGCGAGAATGGCTGCAGCGATGCCTACGAACGGTATATGCACAAGACATTATAGATGAGTTGGAAGTGGTGGTGGTCGATTGCGCGTCCACAGACGATTCGGTCGCTTTCGTCCGCCGCGAGTATCCGACCTGTGCGTTGATCGCATCGGATGAAAATCTCGGCTTTGGTCGCGGCAATAATGTGGGGGCCAAGCAGAGCTCGGCTCCCATACTGCTTTTTTTGAATCCCGATACCGAAGTCGAGCCCGGGGCTCTGGCCGAACTGCTGAGTTTTATGGAAGAGCATCCCGAATACGGGGCGGCAGGGGGTAGGATTTACGATGGAGATGGCGAACTAGAGCGTTCGGCGGGTACGTGGCCGACGGTATGTAGTTTAGTCCTAGATCGCTTGCTGGCGCGATGGCCGATTTTGCGCAGCGGGCTCGAACACCGCGCCCACCACTATTGGAATTATGGAGAATGGAGAGAGGTGGGATGGGTGACGGGAGCTTATTTGTGGGTGCGGCGCGATGCGTTTGAGCGACTTTCGGGTTTTGATCGCGATATCTTTATGTACTATGAAGATGTGGATTTATGCTATCGCATTCGAGCGATGGGGCTGCAGATTTGTTTTTTTCCTGGCGCCACCATTATGCACTATCGCAATAAGGCCCCAGTGGAAGATAAAAGGCGTAAACGCATGATGTACAACGGCCTATACCTTTTTTCACGCAAGCACTACAGCTGGCGCCGCAAAGGATTGACCTTATTGATCGCCCACCTATTGCACAAAGGGTGATTGATTGTAACACACTATATATATTTTACTTGTGGCATATAAAGGTCAGTTTATATTCACTCGCTATTATATGTATGGCCGCATTTAATCATTTGTCTGCTGACAAAGTCTGCGCTAATGCTTACGTTTAGTCGTGTGATAGTCATCACAGTGGGTTGTTCACGCTCGATGTATCTTCTGAGTTCTAGGTGTCCTGGATGATGTATCAGGGTCCAAAAAACGCCGATTTTGTCGATTGAATTTACGGGGTCAAAAGCATTTAAATAATGCTTGACACCCCTCATCTTTGTTTATATAATTAATCTCCGCATCGTGCTCATTAGTGGAGAAGTGTATTATAAACAGACTATCTGTTGGGAAGTTTGGAAAAGAAGAAACGGGAGTTTCTTCCGAGAAAGGAGGGTTGTGGCGCAAGAAGCTATGCTTCCTAAAATTCAATTCCGACCCCGGAGAGCACTTGG
>PBOD01000138.1 GCA_002724215.1 Gemmatimonadota bacterium
AAGCAGAAGGAGAGGACGTTGTAGCCCAACTCGGCTAGCGTGGCCGCGGCCGACGCGCCCGCCAGCCCGGTGCCGACGACGATCAGGGTGTGTTTGCGCTTGTTGGCCGGGTTGACCAGCTTGAGTTCGAACTGGTGTTTATCCCACTTTTCGGCGATCGGACCGCTCGGAATCTGTCCATCTAATGCCATGCCTTACCTCACTTAAGGACGCCCACATAGACGGGCAGAAAACCGAAGCCAAGCGCCAGGACCAGGCAGAGAACGAGGCCCAGAGATTTGATCTTATCGGAGCGGATGCTCAGCGTCTGGAACGCGCTGTGGAAGGCGTGCCAGAGGTGGAAGCCCAGGACCAGCATGGCCACCGCATACCAGATCAGATAGCCGGTCTGTTGGAAGGTCGCCAGGACCAGGTCATAGAGGCCCGAGGGCTTGTCGCCGTATTTGAATGTCTTTAGGTGCAGTACCAGAAAGACGAGAATCACCACCCCGGAGTATATCATGGTATGCGAGGCAAAACTCCTTCCGCCCACGCTCTGGGTCGTCTGGTAGCCAACGGGCCTCGCTCGGCGATTGTCGCGCGTGACGCTAATGGCGAGAAAAAGGTGCAGCGCGAAGACGACCACGAGAAAGATTTCGGCAGGGATGAGCAGGGGGTGGTTGATCAGAAAATCCGAGTAGGCGTTGAAGGATCGGCCCCCGTCGTCCTTGAGCAGCAGCAAGTTCCCCAACAAGTGTCCGACCAAGAAGCCATAGAGGATGAGCCCGGTCAGGGCCATCCCCATCTTCTTGCCGATTGGCGAGGAGAGAAATGTTGACGGCATACTTATCTTACCTCCGCGTCCGGCCTAGGGGTGTACTATAGAAAGATAACCTGCAATCCCCAATCCGCAATAAAACTACTCGTTTATGAACATGCGCCTCGGGCCTCGTTTGCTTATTGACAACACCATAGAAACACCCTTCGCTGCGGCGCAGGGCAAATTCTGCCGTGGCCAATTGCACCGCCCGCCCGATACGCCTGCCGGTGTGCGCTGAAAATCTTGCCGAGAATCTGAACTTTTCGTACCCTCTCTACTTCCCACTCAAAAGGCGATACACCATGAAAATCCACGAGTTCCAGGCCAAAGAGATCCTCCGCCAGTACCGGGTTGCCGTGCCCGAAGGCAAGGTAGTTACTACGCCGGACCAAGCCGAGGTCGCCGCCGGCGATCTCGGCGGCAAAGTCGTGGTCAAGGCGCAGATCCACGCCGGAGGTCGCGGCAAAGGCGGCGGTGTTAAGTTGGCCGCTGACCCGGCCGCAGCGCGCCAGGCCGCCGCCGAGATACTCGGCATGCAACTGGTCACCCACCAGACCGGTCCGGAGGGACAGCGGGTCAAGCAGGTGCTGATCGAAAAGGCCTCCGATATAGAGCACGAATTCTACCTGGGGATCACCCTCGACCGCGCCCAGAGCAAGCTGGTCGTCATGGCCAGCCGCGAAGGCGGAGTCGAGATCGAAGAGGTCGCCGCCGCGACGCCCGAAAAGATCCTGCGCGAAACCGCCGACCCCGGCGTGGGGCTCCAACCCTTCCAGGCGACGCGCCTGGCCTTCGGGTTGGGATTCGAGGGCAAGCAGGTGCGCCAGGCCGCCGGCTTTATTCTCAACCTCTACCGGGCCTTCGTCGGCGCCGACTGCTCAATCGCTGAAATCAACCCGCTGGTCACCACGGCCGACGGCCAGGTGCTGGCGCTCGACGCCAAGATCAACTTCGACGCCAACGCGCTCTTCCGCCACGAGGATTTCGCTGCAATGCGCGACCTCGACGAGGAGGCCGCACTGGAGGTTGAGGCGTCCAAACACGACCTCAACTATATCAAGCTCGACGGCAATATCGGCTGTATGGTCAATGGCGCGGGCCTGGCGATGGCGACGATGGACATTATCAAACTCTCCGGCGGCGAGCCGGCTAATTTTCTCGATGTCGGCGGCGGAGCCAGCGCCGAAACCGTTGAAAACGGCTTTCGTATCCTGTTGTCCGATCCCAATGTACAGGCCATTCTCATCAATATCTTCGGGGGCATCGTGCGCTGCGACCGCGTTGCCGAGGGCGTGATTCAGGCTCGCAAGAATATCGATGTCAACGTGCCGCTGGTCGTGCGTCTGGCTGGCACCAATGCCGATGTGGCTGCCGAGATGCTGGAAAACTCCGATATGGACTTCACCGTCGGGCACGGGCTGAAAGACGCGGCCGAAAAAGTCGCGGCGGCCATTCAATAGAGGATGCGGTCATGAGCGTACTAGTCGATGAAAATACCAGGCTCTTCGTCCAGGCCATCACGGGCGCTGAGGGGTCCTTCCACACCAAACAGATGATCGACTACGGCACCCAGGTTGTGGGTGGGGCCACCCCCGGCAAGGGCGGCCAGGAGTTCGAGGGCGTGCCCGTCTTCAACACCGTCGCCGAGGGCGTCGCGGCCACCAACGCCAACGCCTCGGTCATCTTCGTGCCCCCGCCCTTTGCTGCCGACGCCATCATGGAAGCGGCCGATGCCGGCCTCGAGCTGATTGTCTGCATCACCGAGGGCATTCCCGAAGCCGATATGGTTAAGGCCTACCAGTACGTGCAGGCGCGCTCGTCGCGCTTGATCGGCCCCAACTGCCCCGGGATCATTTCGCCCGGCAAGTGCAAGATCGGCATTATGCCGGGTTTTATCCACCAGCCGGGCCGCATCGGGATCATTTCGCGCAGCGGTACTTTGACCTACGAGACCGTCGGCCAACTCTCGGAGCGCGGCCTGGGTCAATCGACGGCCATCGGCATCGGTGGCGATCCGATCATCGGCACGCGCTTTGTCGATGCGCTGGCTCTGTTCAAGGATGATGCGGAGACTGATGCGGTGGTGATGATCGGCGAGATCGGCGGCAGCGCCGAGGAGGAAGCCGCTGCTTATGTCAAGGAGCACTACGACAAGCCGGTCGTCGGCTTTATCGCCGGTCGCACCGCGCCGCCCGGTCGCCGCATGGGCCACGCCGGGGCGATTATCTCCGGCGGCAAGGGCACGGCCGACGACAAGATGGCAGCGATGCAGGATGCCGGAATTCACGTTTGCGAGAGTCCGGCAGAGATTGGAGAGACGGTGGAGAGAGCCCTGGGATAAGCCCCTATTAATTAAGTGCTTAGATAAATAACAAACCCCGTTGGTTCGAATGGATTACCAACGGGGTTTTGTATTTTGGCGGGAGCATGCTCCCCCAAAAGGGGCTAATTGTCATTCGGCGGGTGAGCGGGCGGCGCTTCCTCGCTCGCTTCTCGCCCGATCAGCAGCGGCATAATGGTTGGTTGGCGCCGGAGCAGGAAAAGTCCGGCGAGCAGGGCCAGAAGGGCGAGCAGGGCCAGGTGCAGGGGCAGATGCTGGCTGGGCCCGAAGTCTTCCAGCCCCCAGTACGTTCTGAGGTTGATGCCCGCAACGGAGGCCAGATTGTTGATCGCGTGGGCGAGGATCGCGGGGTAGATGCTGTGCGTCCAATGGACCAGAGCCCCTAAAAAGAGCCCAAAGACCAGCAGCGGCAGGAATTGCCAGGGATTGAAGTGCGAACCGGCGAAAAAGACGGAAGAGCCCAGCAGCGCCCAGCGCGGCCCGTAGTGGGCGTAGAGTCCGGTAAAGACAAAGCCGCGGAAAAACAGTTCCTCGCAAAGGGCGGGCACCAAAACCAGGGCGGCGAGGCCCAACGGGGCTTCCGCGTAATCGCGTATGAGCTGGATTTCGAGCAAGTTTTTCTGGAAGGACAGCGGCATAGACCAATCCAGCTGACGGAGGAACTGCGCCAGATAGAGGTCGAGTTCGGCGACGATCAGGCTGCAGCAAAAGGCCAGGGGCGCGGTTAGCAATAGCGCGACACCGGGTGTGGCATTGAGCAGCAGCAGATCTTCGGCGACGAGCTGGTGCCGGCGGATATAGAGGGCTATGAACCACAGGATGGTGGTTTCGGCGACGATAATGCCGGCGTGGGGGAAGGTCAGACCGATAATCGGCCAGATGATAAACTGGGCCAGCAGTAGGGCTGGCAGGCCGACGCGCAGGATTTGGGCGAGATGGGGATAGGCAGCGTACATATGTGCAAAGAGCCCCCGGCGTCGCCGGAGGCTCTTCTCAATAGATAGAAGCGCGGGTAATCAGTCTTTTTTCTCGGGCATCAGGATGTGGACCTTGCCGTTGTGGCAGGTCTTGCAGCTGAGCGTTTCGCCCTCCGGCGGCAGGGCGACCGAGCCCTCGCGCAGGGGACCGTCGCCTTCCTGGGCGCTGAGGAGGATACCCGCACCGTCGCCTTTAGCGGTGTATTGGGCCCGGACGACCATGGTTTTATCGTGGTGGGGGAAGGAAACCTCGACGACCTTCTTGGCGACCAGGCTATCTATAAACGCGAGCTTCATCTGGCGGGCCGCTTCTTTGTTTGGGGTCTCTTTTTTGTAGACGACCTTACCGCCTTCCTTGACGTGGCAGTAGGTGCATTTTTCGCCGATGGCTTTGGAAATATTGCGCATCGCCTTCATCGTCGCCTTGCGGTTCTCGCCAAAAATGGTCTGTCCCTTCTTCTTGGGCGGGGCCTGGGCGCTGGCGGGGAATGCCAGGGCGCTAGCGGTAATGGCGGTAATGGCAGCGAGCAGGATCAAGGATAGATTTCTCAACGGAATGCCTCCTTTGCCCGGGCATTAGAAGACCCGGAGCTGGGTTGGTCCACGAAAGATAGAAGCTGGCGGGAAATTAGCAAGCCTCCCGCTTGCGGGCCTGTAAATAGCCCCGCGTACGGCTGGACCAGAACAGATAACTGAACAAAATACCAGGCACGTAGCGACGGAGCATGAGGCGCGTGAGCCAGCGGAGGGGAAAATAAACAATCGGGGACAGCGCCAATTGCAGTGCCCAACGCCGCGGCGAAAGCGACGATGCGCTGAGAAAGCCCAGCCGCAGCACGGCAGCGAGGGCTGGATGTTTGCGCAGGAGGACGGGAATTGAATGCTGGCCATACGTCTGCATCAGCTGGCAAAGTGGCTCCAATGCGCGCAGGTGATGATGGTGAGACAGGGCTTGGGGGGCGTAATAGAGCGGGATGCCCGCCCGGTGCAGCCGGTAGCCCAGCTCCAGGTCCTCGCCGCCGTATGCGGTGAGGTCCTCATCGAAAAAGCCTACGCGCAGCAGAGACGACCGGCGCACGGAGGAGTTCCCGGTGACGAAGCACTTGAAATGCATCGGTTGGTTGGCCTCGGCGCCGTGGACGCCCCGCCCCTCGATATAACGCGTTAGCCACGTGGCGGGTATTTCGCTGGCGAAGCGGATATTGCCAACGAAGGCCGCTTCGGCATGGGCCTGGTGGCACTTGGCGTGGACGCTGAGGAAGTCGGGCTCGACGGTCATATCGCTGTCGAGAAAGACGACGATGTCGCCGGTGGCTTCGCGCAGCGCCAAGTTGCGCGCCCGCGACCGGCCCAGATTCTGCCGGTTGCGGATCAAGAGCAGCTCGAAGGGTGCCAGCGCCGCGTGCAACCGATCGGCCTCGAGCTGGGGCGAGGCATCGTCAACGACGATGATTTGGGTGGCTGCGCGGGAATAGTCCTGGCGCGAGAGGCTCTCCAGCGCCGCTGCGAGCCGCTCGGGCTCGTCGTAGGTGGGCATGACCAGACTGATCGAGAGCGGGGCGCTCATAGCAGCGTCGCGTATAGATTGGTAAGGTGGTCGGCTTCTCGCTCCCAGTTGTAGCGCCGCGCCGCCGCGAGACTGGCCCGGCTGCTGGCCGCGCGCCGCGCTGGGTCTTCCAGTAGGGCGGTGATTTGTTCGCGAATGACGTCGACATCGGTCGGATCGGCCGTGGCGCCGGCGGCGGTTTCGTCCACGACCCGTTGCATTTCGGGAAAATTACTGGCCAGGACGGGCAAGCCGGCCATCATGTACTCGAAGAGCTTGTTGGGCAGCGAGTAGTAGAAACTCTTGCCCGACCCCTTGATCAGACACAGCCCCACATCGGCCGAACAGGTGTAGTTGTGGAGCAGGTGAAAGGGCACGCGGGGAATAAAATAGACCCTGTCCTCCAGGCCGCCCGCCCGCACCTGTTCGCGCAAAGCCGCCTCGTTGGGTCCGTCGCCGATCAGGACCAGGGCCGCCTGTTCAAAGGCGGCGGCGGCCTCTATTTGCTCGCTGAGCCCATTGTCGGTGAGAAAGCCGCCCTGATAGAGCACTATGGGCCGATCGGCGGGCAAGTCCAGCGTCTGGCGGATCAAATCGCTATCGATTCGCTCGCGGAATAGCGGCAAATTGCGCAAAACCAGCACATCTTCAAGCCCGTAGCGGGCCTCGAGGTCCTGCGCGATCGACGCGCTAACGGTAATAACGCGGTCGACTCGTCCGATCAGCCGCCGTTCGAGCGCGCTCCACAGAGCGCGCATCAGCGGCCGGTCGACCAGCGAGGATTGCTCGATCCAGAATTCGTGCGAGTCGTAGACCAGCGGCCGATCCAAACGCTTGGCAGCCCGCACCGCCGGCCACAGTACGTCGAGGTCGTGGGCGTGGTAGGCGTCGGGGCGGGCGGCTAATAGCAGCGGGAAGGCCCGGCGCCAGAAGTCGGGGTAGAGCCGGCGCAGCGAGCGGTTGCGGTCGATGGGAATCAGTTGGATTTCAAAATCGTCCCACCCCTCGAGCGGCGACGAATCGAAGGCGGCGGCGATGATGGTGACCTGGTGGCCGGCGCGGTGCAGCGAGGTGGCTTCGCGGAAGATGCGATAATCGAAGTGCAGGTCGTTAAAGGCGACCATACAGATGCGCATGGCGTGATCGGAGGAGTCGGCGAATGAGTGGGAACAAAGAAGCAGCCCACCTAAAAGATGGGCTGCTTGGGGAAAAAAACAAGAGTGTGGCGGCCAGATGGTGTGATCTTGAACCGCAAAATGAGACCCTCAAACGAGGCGGTGTGGGGAGGTAATTTTGAAGATCCCAAAGGCCCGAAAAGGGGAATCCGAGCTTTGCGGCTCAGGACTTTATACACGCTAGCGGACCGCCACACTCAATTCTGATAGCCTCTTGCACTACACACTCTCTAGTGTGTGTAGTCTAATCGGCCCGCTAATGTACCGAATCTGTGGGAAAGATACACACGCCAGCTTGTGTTGTCAAGAAGAAAATTTACTTTTTAAAAACCACAACTTAGGCTTGCACACCCACTTGTTAGTGTGCATACTTATCTTGCGATGGAGTACCGTTCTGTTCAGATTAAACACATCCCCTAGCTCTAAGAAAGAAGTTCGGAGGAACCGCCAATGCAGTTTNCAGAAANANTCAAGGAGGCTCGGCTGCAAGCCCGCCTCAGNCAGCGCGNCCTAGCCGAGCAGNNTACTACGGCGCAAAAGCCCGAAGGCGTTTGGGCGANCTATGTGGGGCAAATTGAAAAAGGGGACAAGGTCCCCTCCGACGAGGTGTGCATCAAGCTGGCCNAGGTGCTGGAACTCGACCCCGATGTCGTGTTGCTGGCTGCCTATCAGGCCAAGGTGAGTTCGCAAGAGGGTCGCGATCTCTTTGCCAAGATGGCGCGCTCGTTGACCGATCCGGTGGTCAACCAGCTGCTGGCGAGCGAGGAGCCGTTGGCACCGTCCGTGCTCGAAGCGCTGGCCGATGCGGATACGCGATCTCTGCTCGGCGATCAGCCGTGGTTGGGGGCGGTTGCCCGGGCGCGCAAGATACAGAGGGAACGCGATGTGCTGGGTTTGCTCGCTCTGGTGGAGGCGATGGACGACAAGCAGTGGACGGTGATAACGGGTATGATCGAGACGATGGGGCTCGAAGCGCCCGGTTGATGAGGCGCGCTAGGAGGAGTTTTCTAGCTGGGCCTGGCGCTCGTTGAGTACCTGGAGGACGCGTTCGCGGACGAAGGGATTGGGGTCCTTTAAGGCTGCCAGCAGATACTTATTGCCGTACTTTTCCTCCATTCTGCCCAGACTCTCAATGGCCTGGAGGCGGATGCCCGGATCGCTGTCTCTGGCAGCGATTCCGAGGATTTTGGCGGCGGCTTTCTTTATTTTCTTATCCGAGCTCTGGCTGAGTATACCCAGCAATTTCACGGCCTGGGCCCTAACGCCCAAATCGCGATCCTTGAGGGCTTTGGACAGGACTTGAGTGGTCGTAATGTCCTTCTCCTTGCCGATGATCGGGACATAGCGAATGGGCGGAATGGTCCGCAAGCCGCATCCAGAGGCCCCCAGAAGCAGCGCGGAACCCAGGACCAGGACCAGCCAGCGGCGCACCGCTACACCGGGCTGCCTATTTAAGCCAATGCCTCTCATATATCCATTTATCGGTTATTTTGCCCAATCCTCCAGCAATTCGCTTGGGAACTGTCCGGCCGCGGCAAAAGTCCTATTTCCTGATGGCTGATGTGAAAGGAGGTCATATCTGCATTGAACTGCGAAAGCGTTGAACCGTTATTCTCCGATTATATAGATGGTATCTTAGACCCCTCGTCCACTTTCGGGTTGCAGGCGCATCTGCGCTTTTGCCCGGAGTGTCGGGCGACCCTTGCGGGCATGAGCCAGGTGTGCATGGCGCTGCACAGCCTGGGCGGGACGAGTCCCCCGGCCCGTTTCAAGCTGCAGTTGAGCAATCGCCTGCAAGAGGAATTGCACCGCCGGCGCTGGGCCTGGAAGCGACCGATGGCTTGGGGCTTGGCCTTGGCGGCAGCCCTGGCCATTCTGCTCTGGCCCGAGACCGAAGCCGAGCGCGCCGAGGTCGCAATGGCCCTCGATGCGGGGCCGGAGTGGGCGGTGCCCCCCGCCGACCGACAGCTGGGGGGCGGCGGGACCGAGCAATTTCCCAGCCTGGCGCACGCGGGTGCGCGCGCACACATGCGTCCTGTATCTTTTTAGGGCGCAAACACTGCAAATGTAGTACCGGGACAGGACCGGCGGCAACGCCGGTCCTGTTCTGTTAGAAGTCGGGTAGTTTGTACTCGCCGCGCTCGATGGCCTGTTCGAGCTCGTGGTGGAAGGTGCTATCGAGGTGGGAGGTGATCTTCCAACCGTCGGTTTCGCGGATGAAGTAGAAGAAGGGCGAGGCCCGCTCATCGCTCAGCGTCGATGCGTCGAAGAGCAGGTAACCGATGCGCTCGTTGATGATCTGTTCCTGCGCGATCTCGCGGCGCAACCGGGCTTTTATCTCCGCAGAGGGCTTTTGCCGCCAGCGCTCCAGCCAGGCCTGGCGTTCCTCGTCGCCTTTTTGCGAGAGGCTGTAGCACTCCCACAACAGATCGTAATCGCCTTGCTCCAGCGCCTGTTTGTAGGTGCGGAAGGTCGATGCCGGATCGGCGAAGCGTTCGTTGGTCTCTTTTTCGCCGCAGCCGCTAAAGGCGAGTAAAAGTATACAGCAAAGGGCCTTGTAAGACATAGTCAGCTTGGTAAAAGTCGGTATGGCGAGTTCGGGAGCACCGGGCAATTGCACGGATAGCGAGGCGCCGCCGCTCGCCGGGGCAATTTAGGACTGGGGCCTGTTGGCTAGGGTTTCTATCGCATCGCGCAGACGGGCGGCTTCTTCGTATTCCTCGCAGAGCACGGCCTGTTGCAACTGGTGTTGGAGCAGGGTGAGTTCGTCCTTCTCCTCCTCGACAGCTTCGCCGGTCCCTTCGAATTGCGGCAGCGGGACGCTGATATTGGCTGCTTCGGCCTCCGGGTTGAGCGGCTCGGAAATCTGCGGCTCCAGCTCGTAGAAGCGGTCCAGGGTATGTTCGATGTCGAGTTCGGTCTCCAAAGGCTCCAGGCCGACCTTGTCGAGCAGTTCGCGCGAGACGTAGATCGGGGAGCTGGTGCGCAGAGCCAGGGCGATGGCGTCGCTGGGGCGCGAGTCGATGTCCTTGATCGAGCGGTCTTTCTCGATGACGACTTTGGCGTAGTAGATCGACCGGCGCACATTGTGGATCACTACCTGCCGCACGCCGATGGTCAGGCAGTCGAGCATCGAGGAGAGCAGGTCGTAGGAAATGGGGCGTATCGGCTCGTCATTTTCGAGTTGCATCTGGATCGCGGCGGCTTCGAATTCGCCGATGGCAATGGGCAAAAGCCGCGGCTGCTCGCCCTGTTTTTCGCTCAACCACACCAGGGGTCGGTCTTCGCGCAAATAGGGACTGACTTTAACCACGGTCATCTCGACTAACGAAGGTTTACCCATTTATCGTTTCCTCGTCGCCGCCCGCTCGCCGTAGGAGCCGTGACCGCGATGCGGAGGGCGGTTGATATATGCTTGCACAGATGTGTATTCGGGGGGAGAAGAGGTTGGACCGGGCCAGATCACTCCTCTTCGAGGCGACTGATTTCGTCGCGCAGTCGGGCCGCTTCTTCGTAGACTTCCTCGGCTATGGCCTGGCGCAAGCGCCTTTTGAGCTGTTCGAGCTGATCGACGGCTGCGGTGACGACCGCGTGTTTTTCCTGCGGGGCGACGACGGGGGGCGGCTCTTCATGGGGCGGGACCCCGGCGACGGGCTCGGCTTGTTCGACGGGCGGATTGGTATCGCCTTGCGGGGCGGCCAGCGGCGACGGGGCTTCTTCGGGGCGCAGGTGGCCGGCTTCTTCGAGGACTTCGGCGGCGGCGTATATTGGCGCGTCGAAGCGCAGGGCCAGGGCGATGGCGTCGCTGGGGCGTGCGTCCAACACGTGGGTGCGGCCCTCGTCGTCGATCAGGTAGACCTCGGCGTAGTACGTGCTCTCGTGCAGGTCGGTGATCTCGACGCGCACGACGCGTGCATCAACGCCGCCGAGAATCTGATGGGCCAGATCGTAGCTGATTGGGCGGGCGGGCTGCTGTTTGCCGTGGGCCATGGAAATAGCCGCTGCCTCGAAGCGGCCGATGACGATGTGCAGATAGGCGTCGCCCTCGGCTTCCTTGAGTACTACCTGGGGGTACGAGGATTGGGTATTGTTGCTAAAAACCCCATTGATTTCCATCAGAACCATAGCGGTATAGTACTATTTGCTTAGAGAGTTTACCAGCCGACGCGTCAAAAAATATAACACGGCTTTGGAGCGGGTGTCAACCAGCTTCTGCCTCTTTAGCGATCGGACGTATCCCCTTCTTTCTCCAATAGCTTCGACTCCAGCTCCGCCAGTTGTCGACCCAGTTCTGCGGTGCGCCGATTCAGACGCAACAGGTAGAGAAAAAGCACGATCCACACGGCGGCGAAAGCTGCGAATAAGAAGTCGAGATTGTCCATAGCCTATACCTCGTCGCTTAGTTTTTGCCGCAATCGCGCGACGGCGTTTTCCATGCGCGCCAACTCCATGCGCTGCGCCAGCAAGCGAAAGAGCAGGAGGAAAAAGCTCGCGTAACAGATGTACTTGGTGTAGCGCATCTCCGGAGCCAGTTCGATATTGCGCGGCGGGTGCAATTGCTGATCAGCGGCCCACATCTCGACCGAATATTCGACCAGCGGCACGTTGACGAAGGCGAGAATGCCCAACACCGCGCCCAGTCGTGGGGCCTGATTCGCCTGCGCGCCGTAGTCGCGCACCATCAAATAAGCGACGTAGATGGTAAACGTGATCAGCATCGTGGTTAGGCGCGGCTCCCAGCGCCAGTAGACGCCCCAGACGGGTTTGGCCCACAAGGGGCCGGAAATCAGCACAATTAACCCGAACATCACGCCCAACTCGGCGGCGCTCAGTGCCAGGCGGTCCCACTTCTCCTCGCGGGTGCGCAAATACTGGATGCTGGCGATAAAGACCAGAAAGAAGGCTAAAAACGCGGAGATGGCCGAGGGCACGTGGAAGTAGAAGATGCGCTGGACGACGCCCATCTCCTTCTCGGTCGGCACCCAGAGGAAGATCGCGGCGAGGGCGCCGAGCATGGCGGCGAAGACTATATAAGAGTAGAGAGATGAACGCATTATTCCTCGATCGCGTATTCGAAGAGCATCAGCGAGAGCGCCGTAAAAACGAGCGCGTACACCCCAAGCATTTGCAGGTGCGTCGAAAACTCGGCGAAGCGGTCGCCAGCCAGTATCCGCTCGGTTGCGGCGATGCAGGAAATCAGCGCCGGCAGGATCATCGGCAAGAGCAAAAGCGGCAGCAGCAGCTCGCGCAACCGCATATTATTAGATATCGCTGCGAAGAGCGTGCCCACCGAGGCAAGGCAGGCCGAGCCCAGCAGGAAGACACCCAGCAGGGGCACCAGGAAAAAGCCGGGGGATAGGTTAAAGAAGAGGGTGAAAAAGGGCAAACTCAACAATTCGATCGCCAGTAAGAAGACCATATTGCCCAGCATCTTGCCCAGGTAAACGGCCCCGCGGTCCCCCGGCGCCAGGAGCAGTGCGTCGAGCGCGTCGTTTTCGCGCTCGTCGGCGAAGGAGCGGCCCAAGCCGAGCAAACTGGCGAAGACGTAGGAGGACCACAGCACTCCGGGCCCGATCTCCTGCAGCGCGGCCCCGCCGAGTTCGAAGGAGAAGTTGAATACCAGCAATACCAGCAGCACGAAGAAGACCATCGGACTCAACCGCTCCTTGGTGCGCCACTCGGCCTGGAGGTCTTTGCGCAGGATGGCCAGCGCACGGCCCAAGAAGCTCATGGCGCGGCGTCCAGAAAGGGGGCGCAGCGCGCTTGCAGCGCCGCGGCATCGGTATTGGCGGAGAGCACTTCGTCCAGTTGTAGCCGCCCGCGCTCGAGAACGAGCAGCCGGTCGATCAGGCCCTCGGCTTCGTCGAAGCGGTGCGTCACCAGCAGGCAGGTGCCGCCGTCGGCGCGAAAGCGGCACAGGCGCTCGCGCAGGGCGGTGCCGGCCGCGGCGTCGAGCCCGGTGAACGGCTCGTCGAGCAGCAATACCGAGGGGCGGTGTAATGTGGCGCGGGCCAGGGCCAGGCGCTGCTTCATGCCGCGCGAGAATCCGCCCACGCGGTGGTCCTGCCGCGGCGCCAGCCCGGCCGCGGCGAGGGCCTCGTCAGCGCGGGCGCCGCCGTCGTTGAGGCTGTAGAGCCGGGCGAAGAACAGCAGGTTTTCGCGTGCCGTAAGCTCGTCGTAGAGCAGGATCTGGTGCGAGAGCAGGCCGATCGCCGCACGGGTTTCGGGCGCTCGCTGGAGATCGCACCCGCCGATCAGCACCGTTCCCTGCGAAGGCCGGCACAACCCGGCGACCAGCCGCAATAGCGTACTCTTGCCCGCGCCATTGGCTCCCGCTAGCAGCGCTGCCTCGCCGCGCTGGACGACCAGGTCGGTCGGCTGCAGGGCGGTGTGGGCGCCAAAGCGCTTGCCCGCACCCGCGAGGACGATCTCGCCGTCCCCGGCCATCACTCCTCGAGCGCCCGGGTCAGCGCGATGGCCTCGCGCACGAGCAGCGCGCGGCGCTGGCGATAGGCTGGGTCGTCGGGGCGCTGGGCGTATTCGTCGTCCAAGCGGGCGATCTCCGCGATGACGTGCCGCCGATCTCCGGGCGCAGGGCTGCTTGCCGTTTGTGGCTGGCCCCGACCCAGCGCCAGTGCGCCGCCGAGCGCCGCGAAAGCCCCCGCGAGCGCCGCCCACTTGAGAGACCAGCGCAGCGAGCGGGAATGCGGCAGCGGGATCTCGACCTTTTGGCCGGGCTGCAAGCTCTGGATCTCGACCCGCCGGTACTGGCGATCGTGCAATTCGACCGTGCCCTGATCGACGAAGGGCGGCCCGACCTCGATTGTGGGGGGATCGAGAAAGACCGTCAGGCGCTCGGTGGGGTAGATCACCTGGTGGACGTAATCGCCGTCGAACTGGCGCGCGTCCAGCTCAAAGGAAAAACTCAGCTGCGACTGCCCTGGCGGCAGCGGCTGGTTGTCGAAGAAACGCCCGGGTTCGGTCTGGTGCATCAGCCCCGAGTGGCCCTGCAGATTGAAGAGTTCCGGCGGCAGGGCAAACTCGGCCACTCGCCGCTCGCGGTCGCTGCCCTGACCGGCGTAGGTGCGGTCGAGGGCATTGCGGATCTGCAGGAGCTGTATGCACTCGATGGTACCTTCGCGCAGCGAGAGGAAGAGATGATGCGCACCGATGTCGAGCCCGGAGGCGTCGGCGGTGGTTTCGTAGACCTCGAGGATGATCTGCTGCTGCGCGCCGGCCTCGAGGGTCGAGGAGAAATAGGGGACGCCGTCGTAAAAGGCGGCCAGCGCAAACTTGAGCCCGTTTTGCACAAAGGGTCCGGAAAAGGAGAAGCGCCCTTCGCCGTCGGTCCTCTTGCGCAGAATCTCGCTGACCTGGCCGTCGTCCTGGCGGATGTAGAAGGCCACTTCGATCTGGGGGATCCGCGCTTGGGTCTGCGGATTGAGCACATAGCCGTCGATGGCGGCCGGGAGCTCGCTAGCGCAGAGAAGTAGGGCTGCGACGAGTGGGCGCAGGGCCATGTTCAGCCGGTCTCCGCCAGCGCTACCCCGCACTGCGGGCAGAAACGGTCGCCATCGCGCCGGGGCGCGCCGCAGTTGGCGCAAAAGTTGTGTTGCAGCGCTTTTTCCGCCGCCGGATCGGATTCTTGCCGATCTGGCGCTAGCTCTCCGGGCGGGTCTGCCCCCTGCTGGCGCAGGGCCGCGACCTCGGCCTCGATGCGGCGTTCCAATTCGTCGCTGCCGGCCCCGTTGAGTTGGTCTAACTCGGCGATGACCGCCAGGGCTTCGGCCTCGAGCTGGGCGAAGTTGCGCTGGAAATCCTCCGCGGGGATCTTGCCGATTTCGCGGTCGAGTTCCAGTTCGACGATGGCGCCTAGAAGTTGCTCCTTGCGCTCGTACAACGGACGCACATCGCCGCTTTGCGCTGCTACGGTGCTCGCGGCATTGGCGAGCAGCAGCGGCCGGGCCAGATAGAGCACCAGCCCGATCAAGAGCAGTGCCGAGCCGAGTAGGGGCAGAAGTTCCATTTTGCTAGTCCATTTGCCGTCTAGCCATCGCTCTCGTCAAAGCGGTCCAGCTCGCGCCGCAGGCGATCCTGATACTGGCTGCGCTCGTCGGTCGCGATCGGCGCCGCGCTGGCTGGGACGCTGTCGTTCCTACCCTTCCAGCTGACCAGCAGCGTGCGCACCAGGACGATGCCAAAGAGCAGGGCGACGAAGGGAGCAACCCAGGCCAGGAGATTGAAGCCTTCCTGCGGCGGGGCGGCGTAGCCCATGGTGCCGAAGCGCGCGATATAGCCGTCGATGATTTGCTGTCGGGTCTGACCCTGGTCGAGGGCGCGGCCGATCGCCTCGCGCTCGGGCACGGCGAAATCGCTGCACAGGCAGGTGGCCAGGGATTCGCGGTTGCAGTTGCCGCAGAGGCAGACCAACTCGTCGGCGATGGCCTTGATCTGTGCGGTCGTCGCCGCGTGGGCCGGTCCGAAGCCGGACAACAGCGCGAGAAGCAGCAGGACCTTAGGCATGAGCCGAGGGTGAGCCAGCGAGACCCAGCGCGGTCTGGCGATCGACGCGGGCGAGACGACGGTCGCGTGCCGTCGGCCACATCGCCCACAGTGCGCCCAGTACCAAAACGCCCATGCCGAGCCACACGAAGTTGATCAGCGGGTTGATATAGACCTGGAATTTGGCGCTCCGGTCCTCGGCCGAGCCGACGAGAATGATGTAGAAGTCCTCGCGCAGCGTCGAGTAGATCGACACTTCGGTAGTGCCCTGATCGAAGGCTGGATAGTAGCGCCGCTCCGGCAACAGCGTGCCGAGGAGGTCGCCGTCGCGATACAGCCCGACTGCGGCCGACGTAGTGCTGTAGTTGGCATTTTCGGCGAAGGCCAGTGATTCGAAGCGGACCTGGTAGTCGCCGACAGACCTTGAGGCGCCCTGATCCAAGACGAATTCCACCTCCTTCGTAAAGGCTTTGCCGGTGAAGCCGACGAAGAGGAGGACCAGCGCCAGGTGCGTGAGATAGCCGCCGTAGCGCCGTCGACTCTTGACGCAGAGTCGGTAGAGCGCCAGCGGATAGCCTTCGCCTGTACTGCGCATGCGGGCGCGCGTGCCGGCGTGAAATTCAGCGCCGAGCGCGGCGACGACAAAGACGCAGAGCCCGAGCGAGAGCACGGCGTAGGGATCGCGCACGCCGAGGGCGAAAAAGAGTCCCATCGAAGCCAGGCCCGCTGCGACTGGCGCGGTGAAATTTTCACGCAGGCTCGCGCTGGAGGTCCGGCGCCAGGCGAAAAGCGGGCCGGCTCCCGTCAGCAGCAGCAGCGCCAGGCCAATCGGGATATTGACCTGATTGAAAAAGGGGGCGCCGACGGTGATCTGCTCGCCGGTGAAGGCCTCGGAAACCAGCGGAAAGACCGTGCCCCAGAACACGGCGAAGAGCATGCCCAGCAGAATCCAGTTGTTGAGCAGAAAGGCGGTCTCGCGCGAGGCAAAGGACTCGAGGCGGTTTTCCGCCCTCAGCAGCGGCAGCCGCAGCCAGAGCAGGCCGAAGGCGAAGATCAGCGTCAGCACCAGGAAGGTGGCGAAGAAGGGGCCGATATTGGACTGGGCGAAGGCATGGACCGAGGAGATGATGCCGCTGCGGGTCATAAAGGTGCCGAAGATGCAGAGCCCATAGGTCAGAATCGCCAGTACGAGGTTCCAGACCTTGAGCATGCCCTTGCGCTCCTGAATCATGATCGAGTGCAGGAAAGCGGTGCCGACCAGCCACGGCATCAGCGAGGCGTTTTCGACCGGGTCCCAGGCCCAGTATCCGCCCCAGCCCAGTTCGACATAGGCCCACTTGCCGCCCAGCAGCAGACCGAAGCCGAGGAAGGTCCAGGGGATGAGCATCCAGCGCCGCGACGCGCGCAACCAGGTGGTGTCGAGCTTGCCGCTGATCAGCGCGGCGATGGCAAAGGCGAAGGGCACCACCATGCCGACCATGCCCAGATAGAGCAACGGCGGGTGGATGGCCATGACCGGGTGCTGTAGAATGGGATTGAGACCACGGCCGTCCGGTGGCGTAAAGGGCAGCCGCTGAAAGGGGTCGGCGGCGTAGAGGTGGACGATGCAGAAGAAGAAGCTGGTAAAGGCCAGCGTCGCCGTCACGTAGGGCATGAGTTCGCGGTAGCGCTGCCGGTAGAGCGCGACGACCGCCGCAGCGTAGAGCGAGAGGATCCAGCCCCAGAACAGCAGTGAGCCGTTCTGACCCCCCCACAGCGCCGTAACCAGATAGAACAGCGGCATGGCGCGATTGCTATTTTCGGCGACGTATTCGACCTGGAAGTCGTGCGTCAGCAGCGCCTGCCACAGCGCGACCATCGCGATGGTGAGCAGGCCACAGGTGGCCAGCACCGCGTTTTCGCCAGAACGCACCAGGCCCGGAAGGCCGCGGCGCGGTCCCAGCGCCGCCGCCATGGCCCCGTAGCCCGACGCCACAAGCGCCAGGCACAGGGCGAAATAGCCTATATCAACCATATAATAGGAGACTAGCCGCTGCGGTTGTTCATGGCCTCGACGTGGCCCTCATAGCTCTGGCCCTCGTATTTGGAGGGGCATTTGGCGAAGACGACATCGGCGGCAAAGACCTGGTCGGTGGGGCGGTACTGGCCCTCGAGGACCACCAGCGCCTCGTCCTTGAAGGTGTCGGGCAAGACGGCGTGGCCGACGTAGCGGACCTTGAGGGTGTGCTCGCCGTCGGTGATGGTGAATTCGGGGCGCGAGCGGTAGGCGTCCCATTCGATCGAGCCTGGCACCACGGTGCCGCCGCCGAGCTGGATGCGCCGATCCGCGTCGAGGGACTCGCCCAGCAGGGTTTGCAGGGTCATGTGGGTGGCGGTGGATTCCTGGACGCCGGCGACGAAGAGGTAGATGAGGCCGGCGGCGATGACAACGGAGCCGAGGGTGAATTTGTGGCGTTGCATGGAGGCGTTTTTGGGGCTGGTGCTGTGGGTGGACGGGTAGCCCGAGGGCCTCCCCTTCGCTCATTCTCGCCCGACATCCTGTCGGGCTCCGAGGACTGCCCTCGGATTTCACAATCCTGTGAAATCCGGGTCAGTAAGCCGCTCCAGAGACTGCCCTCGGGCTACCCTCCGATACTGCAGCGGCCGCGCTAGAATGATAGAGCGCGTTGGATATAAAGTATAATAGAGATAATGTAATAGCTCACATAGAATCTGCTGAATTTGCCGCGGATTCGCAAATAAAGACGGCGGGTTTTTCACCTAGGCGTGCGAGCAGCAAAGTCGCCGGGTGTCCTCCTTTGGGGATGCGCAATTGGCGCTGGAGTTCCGGCGGTTCGATGGGGAAGCCGCGCTTTTTGATTTCGCGGGGATACAATCCCTGGTCGCGCAAGGTCTGGCGCAGCTTCTTGAGCTGGAAGGGCTGCCAGCAAATGAGGCGGTAACTGCGGATGAAAGGCGAGTTGCCGGGTGCGTCCCCGCTGAGATAGGCGATGTGCGGATCGAGCTTCCAGGCGTCGATCTGCCGCGCCAGCTCATCGAGCAGATGCGAACGCACCACCGCGGGATCGGGATCGTAAATATAGGCGCCGGGCGGAGCGACGGAGACCTCGGGTCCGGCTGCGGATTCGAGGGTATGGCGGTTGGGCAGCAGGGTGGCACGGCGGCTGGTGGTGGCGCACGCGCCGAAATACAATACGCCCTCGCGGCACTGGCCGCTCGAGGAGACGAATTCGACTTCGCACGCGCCGGGCAGATCTTGCTCGGGAATTGCCGGGCCGACCTTGACCACGACCTGCGGCACGCGCCGGCGCACATCGGCGATCCAGCTCAGGGGCGGCGAGTACTCCTCGCCGCGGCGGCGGCGGCGGTCGCTGCGCCGGGCCGGGTCGATAAAGACCGCGTCGGCCTTCGGGGCCAATGTCTGCACGTCCGCGGCGACAAAGTGCGCCCGTTCCACGCCGTACACTTCGCCATTGTGCCGCGCCATGGCCAGGCGCCGCCGATCCGCGTCGGCAGCCCACACCGTCCGCCCCTGCCCCAACGCCACCAGATCGCCGCCGATGCCGCAGCACAGATCGGCCACATCACCGGCCTCGCGCAGCCGCCAGGCGCGATAGCGGGCGACCTCTTCGCGGGTGGCCATTTCCAGACCCTCGCGGTCGAAGAACATCTCCCCGGCGCGCGCGAATTTGTCCGCCGCCCGCCGCTGCAAATCCACCAGCGCCAGCCCCGCCCGGCACATAGCGGGAGGGAAGTCGCGGCGCAGTTGCTCCTGCGCCCGCAGCGGGTCGCCCGCAGCACCGGCCACTTGCGCCAGCAGCTTGCGGCCCTCGGGCAGCCGGAAATAGCGCAGCGCCGCGAGCGTGATGGGATCGCCGGAGGTCAGACTTCGAAGACCTTGGGCAAGGTGGCCAGATTTTCGTAGCCGCCCTCTCGCACGACCACTGTGTCTTCGATACGCACGCCCCCCAAATCCCTGTAGTAGAGCCCCGGCTCCACCGTCACGATATGGCCTGCGACCAGTTGGTCCTCGCGCCGACCGATACTCGGCCCCTCGTGGATCTCTAGCCCCAGACCGTGCCCGGTGCCGTGGAAGTAGCCCTGCATAAAGCCGTCCCTTTCGCCCGTCTCGTAGCCAGCCTCGATGAAGAATTGCTGGATCGACTGGTGGATCTCGTGCCCCTGAGCGCCGGGCCGGATCTGGTCCAGGCCCAATTGCTGCGCCGCCAGCACGGTCTGGTAGAGCCGGCGCGCCTCCTCCGGCGCCGCGCCCTTGCAGACGGTGCGGGTCAGGTCGCCGTAGTAGCCGCTGCGCTCGTCGCGGGGGAAGATATCGATGATGATCGTCTCGTGTGCGCGCAGCGGGCCAAAGCCCTCTTGGTGCGGGTCGCAGCCCTGGTCGCCGCCGGCGATGATGGTGTGCTCGCCGATGCTGTCGCAGTCCATCAGCGTCTGGTGCACCATCCGCCGCAGCCGCTCGGAGGTCAATGGTTCGCCCTCGAGAAAGAGGGCGCCGTCGCGCACCTGTGCGGCGCGGATACCGCCGATCGCCGTCTCCATTCCCGCCTCGGTGGCTTGCATCGCGCGGCGGACCGATGCGATCTCGTCCTCGTCCTTGATCTGCCGCTCGGGAAATAGCGGCTCCCCCGCCACTTCGAGCGCTACTCCTGCGCTGCGCAAAAAATCGGCGGTGCCGAGGGGAAAGTCGGCGGGCACCTGCAATTTCTGCAGGCCGAGATCGCGCAGCAGTTCCAACAGCACTTCTTTGGCGGCAGGCAAGTCCGCGCCCCGCTCTTTTGCGCGCTCTTCGTACTCGGCATAGGCCAGCACGCGGTCGACGCGGGCCTGGTCGCGGGCCCGGTCGATCTCGAGGCTGTTGGCGAGCAGGATCTTCTCGCCGGTCGTCCACAAGAAGACGAAGGGGTCGGGGGCGCGGAAGCGCGTGGCGTAGTACAGGTCGGCGTCGCGGTCGCTGGCGCCGACCATCAACAGCGCGTCGGCGCCGTTTAGTTGGCGTGACACGGCCAGTCCTTTATTCGGGAATCATCGATCATCAGTCATCAATCATCAGCGATCGCACATCGATGCCGTCGTCTGGGCGCCAAAACCAGAACAGCGCCGAGCGCCCATCCTCCAGCTCGGAGACGAAGCGCACAAATTGCTGCAGCGAGGTCACCCGCTCCTGGTCGATCTCGGTAATGACGTCGCGCGGCTTAATGCCCTTGGCCGCGGCCGGTCCGTCCGGATCGACCGCCACCACCACCACCGGTCCCTCGCCCCGGTTGAAGCCCAACTCCGTTGCCACTTCGCGGTCAAAACCCAGTTCCATCGCCAGCTCCACGGGCAATCGCTCAACCGAGAGGCCCAGGCGCGATATGCGCTGGTGCCCCTGCGCCAGGCGGCGGTCGTCTTCGCGCTCGCCGAGTATTATCGACCGTTGCAGCGGCTGATTGTCGCGCAGGATCTGCAGTTCGATCGCGTCGCCCGGGTCGCGGCCGTAGATCAGGGTCTGGATCTGGTTGGAGTGGTTGACATCGCTGCCGTCGATGGACAGGATCACGTCGCCGTCGCGCAGGCCGCCGCGCGCGGCGGGGCTCTGCGGCTTGACCCCGCTGAGGTATACGCCGCGCGGTCGGTCGAGCGCGAGGCCGCGCTCGGCGATCAGCTCCTGGGTCAGTTCGCTCTCCATGCTGACCCCGAGATAGCCGCGCACGATCCGTCCGTGGGTCAAAAGATCGTCGACCACTTCCTGAGCCAGATTGATCGGCACGGCCAGACTATAGCCGATATAGTAGCGGGTATGGGTGGAAATCGCCGTGTTGATGCCGACCACTCGCCCGTGCAGGTCGAGCAAGGGGCCGCCGGAGTTGCCGGGATTAATCACCGCATTGGTCTGGATAAAGCTCTCGATGGCGTAGCGGTTTTCCTCGCTACTGGGGTCGAATATCCCCGCCTGGCGTCCCAGCGCGCTGACGATGCCGTGCGTCAGGGTCGAGCCCATACCCAGTGGGTGGCCGATGGCCAGTACCCAGTCGCCGATCTGCAAGCGGTCCGAATCGGCCAGCGGCACGGTGGGCAGTTTTTGCGCGTCGATTTTGAGCAGGGCGATGTCGATCAGCGAATCGAAGCCGACGACTTCGGCGGCGAAAGTGCGGCGATCGGCGAGGGTGACGGCGATGGAGTCGGCCCCGGCGATGACGTGGTAGTTGCTGAGTATATAGCCATCGGGGCTGACGATGGTGCCCGAGCCCATGCCCTGGTATTCTTCTTCGGGCACCTGCGGGTGAAAGCGCGGTAGCCGCCAGGTGCGGGCAGTGGCGATCAGCACCACTGCCGGCTTGGCCTGTTCGTAGGCGTGGCGGAAGGCCCGGCTGAGGTCTTCGAGCCGGCGGGTGCTCTCCGGCGGTGATTGCGCCGGTGCCGCCCATGCGGCGACGAGTACCGCGGCGACCGCGGCGGCGATGGACAGGCGCATTATTCCAGCCCGAACTCTTTGAGTTTGCGGTAGAGCGTGCGGGCGCTGATGCCGAGGATGTCGGCGGCCTTGCGGCGATTGCCGCCGACGCGGTCGAGCGCCTGCTCGATGGCTTCGCGCTCCAGGTCCTTGAGCGTGCGCAGGGGCTCGATGGCCGCGCTTGCAGCGGACGCCGGATCATAGAGCGGCGGCGCATCCTCGACGGGGTAGACGACCTGCGGCGGGCTTTCGGGCACGACCGGTTGCACGACGGGCGGGGCCTGCTGCACGACCTCTGCCCCGTCGCGGGGGGGGGTCTGCGCGATGCGGTCAATGGAGTTTTTCAGTTCGGCGACTTCGCGCTTGAGATCGAGCAGGGCGAAGTAGATCAGCTCGCGCTCCGACTGGTCGGGGGTTTTGTTGGTGGGCACCGGCAGGCTGCGGGCGGGCGGGCTTTCCAGATGCGGGAGCAGGTCCTCGGGCTCGACCAGCGAGCGCGGCGCGAGGAAGACCAGGTGCTCGACGAGATTGCGCAGCTCGCGCACATTGCCGGGCCAGGCGTAGCCCTGCAGCAGGTCCATTGCCGCGGTGGAGAAACCCTCGAGCCGGGTCTTGCCGCCCTGGGCCAACTCGGCGGCGAAGCGCTCGATCAGCAGGGGGATGTCCTCGCTGCGGCGGCGCAGCGGCGGGATGCTGAGCTCGACGACCTTGAGCCGGTGGTAGAGGTCGAGGCGGAAGGCGCGCTCGGAGACGGCTTCCTGTAGGTCGCGATTGGTCGCGGCGACGACGCGGATATCGACGCGGATGGTGGCGTCACCGCCGATGCGGGTGACTTCGCGCTGCTCGAGCACCCGCAGCAGGCGCACCTGCGCCGCCAGCGACATCTCGCCGATTTCGTCGAGGAAGACCGTACCGCTATTGGCCTGCTCGAAAATGCCGCGGGTCCGGGCGCGGGCGTCGGTAAAGGCGCCCTTCTCGTGTCCGAAGAGTTCGTTTTCCAGCAAATTCTCGGGAATTGCGCCGCAATTGAGCGGGCGGAAGGGATGCTCGCGGCGGGGACTGTGGCGGTGTAGCGCCTCGGCGACCAGATCCTTGCCGGCGCCGCTTTCGCCCGTCAGCAGGATCGATGAGACCGGCGTCGGCGCGACGAGCAGGATGCGCTCGCGTAAATCGCGCATCGCCGGCGACCGGCCCACCAGCTCGGCGCCGCGCAGAAAGCGGCCCCGCGCCAGCAATTCTTCCAGCTGCCGGCACAGCTGGTCTGGCGGATAGGGCGGAGCGAGGTGTTCTTCGAGCGGTGAGCCGCGCAGCATCCGCTGCCAGTGCTCGTCGGTCTTACCCAGCCCCAAAACGGGCACGTCGCGGTAGTCTTCCAGCGCGGCGAGACCGGCCTGCAGCGATTCCTGCGGCAGGTCGAGATCGAAGGCGACCAGATCGATGCCCCGGCGCAGCAGCGGGTCGAGGGCACTGCTGGCGGGCGATTCGACCACTTGCAGACGGGCGCCGGCGCCGGCGGCTTTAAACTCGGCCTCTAGCGCGGGCTGGCGGGTCAGGAGGAGAATGCGACTTTGGGGAGCCATGGCCTAAATCAGGCTTTCCAGTGTTCTTCGCGCAAAATGGTGATCCTGCGCCCGCTGCAGTTGATATAGCCCTGGCCTTCGAGCCTTTTGATCACCCGCGAGACCGTCTCGCGGGTGGTCCCCGACATATTGGCTAATTCCTGGTGGGTCGGCCGGCTCTCGATGACCACGCCGTCGGCGGTCTCGGTGCCCTGTTCGGTCGCCAGTTGCAACAGCGTCTCGGAGATCCGGCTGGTCACGTCGAGCAGGGCCAGGCCCTCGATCTGGCGGTCGGTTTTGCGCAGGCGAGTGGCCAATTCGGCCAGCAGCGCGGTTGCGATCTGCGGCGTCTTATAGATCAACTGGATGAAATCGGAGCGCCGCAACATCAGCAGGTCTGTGTCCTCGGTGGCCACCACATTGGCCGAGCGCGGCTTGCCATCGAGCAGCGACAACTCGCCGAAGACCGAGCCCGGACCCAATAGCGAGAGGATGACCTCGCGCCCTTCCTCGCTGACGATACTGACCTTGACCTGGCCCTTCTTGAGGATAAAGAGCGTGTCGCCCTCCTCCTCGGCGAGAATGATGACACCGTCCTTGCCAAAGGAGCGGGTGAAGGTCAGATCCGAAAGTGCTTCCAGCTCTTGCTGGTCGAGGCTTTCAAAAAGGGACACATTGCGCAAAAAGTCCATGTGATTCATCGGCATGCTCCCTACCGCTTCAGTTGAGATTCAACTTGCGGCGCAATATATCGATTTGTTCTCGTGCCATCTCGCCCTGTGGGCTCTGGCCCCCTTCGCGGCGCTCGATGCGCTCGTAGACGGTGATAGCGGTGGCGTATTCGCCCAGTGACTCGTGGCAGCGGGCGCGCTGGAAATCGGCCGAGGTGATCCACTGGCTAAACCCCTCAGCGCCGTGATAACTGACTTTGTAGTAGGCCTCGATGGCTTTGCGGTATTCGCCCAGATTCTGATAGGCTTCGCCGATGTAGAACCGGGCCTCGGAGGCGCTGTTGCCTTCGAGCATCTGTTGTGAGAGCATCTCGTCGAATAGCGCGATGGCCTGGGCGTACTGGCCTTTGTCTTTGAGGATGATGCCCTGTTCGAGGCGGGCATTGACCACTTTGGGGTGGTCCGGGTACTGGCGCAGAAGCTGGTTGACTACCTGGTGCGCCGCCTCGTATTCGTACGCGCCCTGATAGCTCTTGAGCAATTTCCAGATCGCGTCTTGGGCCAGGTCGCGCGCTACTCCGGGCGCGTCGAGCACGCGCTTGTAGGCCCCGGCGGCCTGCAGGTAGTTGTGCAGCGAGGACTGATAGTCGCCCAGCCGCAGATAGGCGTTGGCGGCGTGTGGGCTGTCTGGATGGTTTTTGACGAAGCGCGATACCGCCTCCAGCGCGCGCGCCGCCCCCTCCTCGCTCGGCGCGGCCCTGTTCTGCAGCCACAGCGCGGTCGCCGCTTGGTAGGCCGCATCGTCGGCCCAATCGCCCTCCTCTACTCTGGCGAAAGCCGCCAGCGCCTTTTTGTAGTTGCCCGCCTGCAAGTAGTACTGCCCCTCTTCGAGCTGAAAGCGCTGGTTCCACTCGGAATCCTCTTTAAATTGCTTGCCAAAACTCTTGGCTGCCTTGCGCGCCTCTTTCAGGTGCTCGAGCCGGAAGAGCGCGAGCGCGGCCTGACCGTGCACCAGCGGGTCGTCGCTCTGGGCGAGCAGGGGCTGGTAAATCTGCCGGGCCTGCTGGTAGCGCTGGCGGGCGAAGGCGATGTGCCCGGCCCGAATGGCGGCCTCGCGGCCCAAAGCCCGGTCGGGGTAGTCAGCGCCCACCTGCTGGAACAGGCGAAAGGCCTCGTCCTCCTGCCCCAGCCGCAAATGCAATACGGCTTGGGCGAAGTACGTGCTGTCGAGCCCCGTGGTATCCGCGCCATTGGCCAGGACCTGCCGGTAGGCCTCCAGCGCCGCGCCGAATTGATCGAGGCGATGGTGAGCCTGGGCGATGCGGCGCAGAATGGCGCCGCGGGCCACGGCATCGCCCTGCGCTGCGCCCGTCTCTGCTGCAGTGGCGGCGCCGGTGACCAGCGGCCGGTAGACTTCGATGGCGCCGGCGTATTCGCCGAGCTGGTAATAGGTATCGCCCAGAAGTTTTTGCGCGGCGCGGCGCTCGGGAAAGGCCGGATAGCCCCAGCGCAACTCCTGCAGCCGGGCGATGGCCTCCTGCGGTCGGTTCTGCGCCAGGCGGATATGGCCCAGCTCGAACAGCACCNGCGCCGTCAGCGGGCTATCGGGATAGTCGCGCAAGACGCGTTCGAGCGAGTCGGCCGCCGCCTGGGCTTGGCCCATTTGCGCGTGGCAGAGCCCGGCCCCAAGCAGGGCGCGGGGTACCAGCGGGCTGTCGGGAAAGAGCCGGCGCAGGCGGGCGTAGGCCTCGGCGGCGCCGGCGAGTCGGGTCGAGTCGCCGTTGGCNGCNAGCAGCCGGCGGGCGTCTGCCAACTGCAGCAGGGCCTGGTCGAGCTGGTCGCTGCCGCTGGCGGCAAATGTCGCGACGAAAGCGGCGAAACCCGCCTCCAGCGTCGCCAACCGCAGCGAATCGGCACCGCTCTCGGCTTCGGTCTCGATCAGGCGGATCCGCGCGCGCTGGCCCCAGGCGCCCTCGTCGGCATNGGCGAGAATGCGGTATTCCTTGAGCGCCAGNGCTCGCAGCGAGTCGGCGCGCACGGGCTGGCTTTCGAGCTGGCGCTGACGGGCGAGNTTGAGCAGGCTCTCGGCCAGATAGTACTGGGCCTCGCCGCTGTAGTGGTCGTTGGGGTAGGCGGCGGCGTAGTGTTCGAAAGACTTGGCGGNGGCCGCGAAGTCGTGGTGTTCGAANAGCACCCGGGCGACGCCCAATTGCGCCAGCTGGCGCGGGGTGCCGCTGAGCTCGTCGATCCAGGCCTTTTGCAGTGCGCGGTTGAGACCGGCCACATCCATGACGGTGAACTCGCGCAAGTACTCGATGCGCTCGCGCGCCGCCTCGCCCTGACGGGCCGCGGGAAAGAGCTCGAGATAGGCGATGTATTCGCGCAGTGCCGCCCGCGGCTGCGCGCTCTGCTCAAAGACCTGCGCCAACCCGAACTGCGCCCGGGCCGCGACCGGATTCTNGCCCGAGGCCAGGGCGCGGTAGAGCTCGATGGCCTCCTCGAAGTAGCCGGTCGAAGCGTAGAGCTCGCCCAGCTCGAAACGCACCGCGTCGGCCGCGTTGTCGGTCTCCTGCAGATAGCGGCGGTACCAGGTGATGGAGCGGCTGTGGTCGCCGCGCCGCTTGTAGAGCGCGCCCAGCTCGCGCAGCGCGTCTTTGGACTCGGGGGTCTCGCCGATCTGGATCAGCCCCTGGAACATGCCTACCGCCAGCGCGAATTGCCCGGCCTGGCCCAGGGCGATGGCCTGGCCCAGCCGCGCTTTGAGATAGGCGGGGTGGCCGGGTTCGAGCCCGGCGATCAGCGCCTGGTAGTGGTNGAGCGCCTCGCGGGTCTGCTGGCTCTGGCGCCGGGCGTCNGCCAGGCCCAAAAGCGCGCTTTCTCCGAGGGTCTGGTCGCGGATCTTGTCGAAGGCTCGCTGATAGGCGTCGCCGGCCTGGCTGTAGAGGCGCAGGCCGTAGAGGTGGTCGGCGCGGTCGAGGCGGGCGCTGTCGGTCTGCGCGGCGGCGGGGAAGCGCCTGGCGAGCGTTTTAAAGCGCATTTCGGCGGCCTCGCGATTGCCGAGAAAGAGGTCGATGCGCCCCGCCAGCAACAGGGCGCTGGGCGCCTCGGGCGGGGCCGGGTCGGCGGCGATGATCTGGCCGAGCAGTTGCTGGGCCTCTTCGGCGCGGCCGGCGGCAAAGCGCAGGCGCGCGAGCCGGTAGCGGGCCGGGTGTATCTGCGCTGCGGCGGGATAGTCGGCGAGCAGGCGCCCGTAGACGGCGACGGCTTGCCGCAAGTCCTGGCCCTGGGTATAATTGGCCGCTGCGTCGAGCAGGGCGGCCGGCGCGAAATCGCTGGCGCTAAAACGGCGTTGGACCTCCTCGTAGGCTCGCGCCGCCGGCAGAAACTGGCCCTGCTCCGCAAGGCATCCGGCCCGCTCGCGGCGCGCATCGGCAGTACTGAGGTGGTCGGCGTGTTCGAGGTAGAATTGCTCGTAGGCGGCAACCGCCAGATCGCAGCGGCCGTTGAGGCGATAGGCGCGCGCCAGCATCAGCCGGGCTTCGGCCCGCTGCGGGCTGCGGGGGTAGTTGCGGATATATTCGGCAAAGAGCGCCGAAGCGGTGGCATAGTCGCCCGCATCCCGGAACAGATTGCGGGCCAGCTTGAAGTCGTCTTCCTCCGCGTCGGTCTGGGCCTGACCCACAGCAGGACAGCACAGGGCGAGGACGAGGAAAAGTTTAAGCGCTATATCGACGGTCAAATATGCCATTATGTCACGTTTTGTCTTTTATAGTAGAATATTAATAAAATAAGTCAAGGTACGCCCATGCTAGACGGCCTCCTTATAGAGCGCGCCCACGCCAAAATCAACCTGGGACTCAAGGTTCTGGGGCGCCGTTCCGATGGCTATCACGACATCCTCAGCCTGGCCCAGTGCGTGGATCTGGCCGACATTCTGCACATCGCCCCCGCCGCCGCCGACGAGTTGACCTGCACGGTCGATCACCTCTCGACGGGACCGGACAATCTGGTGCGGCGCGCGCTGGAGGCGTTTCGCACCCACCGATCGGTCGCACCCCTCCACATCCACCTGGAGAAGCACAT
>PBOD01000139.1 GCA_002724215.1 Gemmatimonadota bacterium
TTTTAAGATGATTTTCACCGCGTTGGAAATCAACGAGGGACTGACCGCGGCCGATACTGTCAATATCACCGTGCAGGCACGTCCCAAAATTAGTGCCTTCCCCGACACGTTGCGCTTCGCCGAGGATTCTATAAACGACGATCTCGACCTCGACGCTTTTGTCTCAGATGTCGATCACGATCTCGACCAGTTGACTTGGACGGCTTCGACAGGTGTGGACATACTCGCCGCCGTGGCGGCGGCCAGCCACGTAGTCACGCTGTCGGCCACGCCCGATTTCTTTGGTAGCGAGACTCTGTCGTTCTTCGTCGAGGATCCGACCGGCCTGCGCGATACTGTCAGCACCGTAGTCGAAGTAACGCCGGTCAACGATCCGCCCGAGGCCAAACGGGCGGAGCCGGTCTATGCCGCTGAGGGCGGCGAAGTCGCCGTGGCGCTAACCGATCTCTTTGCCGACCGCGATGACGACGTGGCGTCGATGCAAATTTTCCTGCAGGTTGCAGAGGGCATCAATGCCCGCATTGCCGATGGTCAGCTGGTCATCGGCGGCGACGCGGTCGGTCGCAGCATCGTCCACATCACGGCGCAGGATTCCTCCGGCGCCATCGCCGAAACCCGGCAGGTAGCGGTGGTACTGGAGCCGGGCCAGACCGTAGCGCCCGAAATCATGCCGCAAGCCGAGCAGCGTTTTTTGGGTGGTCAGGCCGTCGAACTGGCGCTGGCCGATATGGCCATCGACGACAGTCCGGCGCAGGAACTGATCTGGGCAGCGGCGCCCGACAGCGGATTGGCTGCGGTGATCCAGGACGGCTCGTTGCTGATCAGCGGCGAGAGCGGTTTTTCCGGTAGCAGCGCAGTGCAGATTATTGTGACCGATCCCGACGGCAATGTCGATCAGGTCGCGCTCAAGGCCAGTGTCCTCGGACCCGATGACGACAAGGGGCCGCGGATTTTCGCGCCGGGCGTCATTGGCCTGCGTCCGGATCGGGACTGGACCGCCCAGCTCGATACGCTGGTCGCCGATCCGGATGATCCCGACAACAATATCACCTGGGATATCTTCCCTTCGTCGGGACTGGAGGCGGATTACGACCCCGCTGCCCGGCTGCTGACGCTGCGGGCTGGGGAGACAGTGATCGAACCGGCTTCGCTGAGTCTGGTGGCGACCGATCCGAACGGCAACCAGCATCCGGCGGAAATTCCGGTGCTGCTGGCGGCGGATGGGGATCCGCCGCAAATCGCCGAGTTCGGCTTGGTCAGCCTCGACAGCCTCAATGCCGAGTCGGTAATTGACCTCGATCTATTTGCTTTTGATGACCGCGACACCCAGCGCGAGCTGGAGTGGACGGTTGCAACTGAGCCGGGTATTGTCGCCGAACTCGACCCAGTGACCCACGAGTTGAAATTAAGCCGTGATCCAGATGCTATCGACCCGCCCGCCGCCACCCAGGTGGTGGTGCGAGTGTTCGATACCGAAGGCCAGGAGACTAGTGCGTTGATTACGGTGGGCTTGCCGCCTTTGTTCGAGCTTGTGCCGCTAGCCGATATAGAGCTCTTCCCCGCTCAGCTCGACTCCAGCCTAGTGTTGTCCGATTTCGCGGTCGGGGCCGGCGGCGGTCCGGCGCCGGCGCTGGTGTGGCGCGCGACGCCCTCTGCGGTACTCGACGTGCAGATCGATCCGCAAACGACGCGGGTGGTGTTCGGTCTTGCCGACGCCGCTTTCCTCGGCTCCGAAGTGGTCGAATTCACCGCCACCGATGTCACCGGTCGCGAGCGCATCCAACGGCAGCGGGTGATCGTCAAGGGCTTGGGGCTACAGCCGCAAATCCGCCCCTTTCCGCGCCTGCTATTGGAAATGGGCCAGGTCGACGAATCGATCGACCTCGATGAATTCGTCGTCGATGACGATCCCGACGGCTCGTTGCTGTGGACGGCCAGCGGTCAGCGCCTGGTAGCCGTTGCCATCGCCCCGGAAAGCCGGGTTGTCACGCTGACAGCCCACGACCTCGAGGCCGGAATCGATCAGATCCAGTTCCTGGTTGTCGATCCGGCCGGCAATAATGCATTGGCGGTTTTGGAAGTCGTGGTGGTCCAGGGAGGATCGGCGCCCGTGATTAATCCGTTGCCGCAGATTTTGATCGAGGCCGGTAGCGGCGAGGAGCAGATCGCGCTCGGTCCCTTCGCCGCCGATACAGATACGCCGACCGAGGATTTGACCTGGGAAGTCCAGGCCGAGCCGGGCATTGCGGCTCGCGTCGAGGGGGACCAGCTCTTCGCGACGGTGCCGGCGGGCGAAACCGGCAGCAGAATTTTGACACTAATCGCGCGCGATCCCCAGGGCAATGTCGCCAGTGCGGAACTGGAAGTACTGATCCAGCAGGACCAGATCGCGCCTGAATTCACCATCGCCGTCGAGCGCCATCCGGTGTTCGGCGATTTGATAGAACTCCATATCGCCGCCAGCGAAGAGTTGAGCGAGAATCTCACGGTTGCAGTCGATGGTCAGCCGCAGGAAGTAGAGGCGCTTAACGATGGCAGCTACCGGGTTAATTTCGAGCATTCGCCCCAGCAGCAGGGCGAGCGTTTGGTCACCATCGACGTGGCGGGCTTCGACACCGGGGGCAATCGCGGCGAGCGGGCCCAGCGCGTGGTTTTGCAGTGGATGGACCAAATGGGTGGCAATGTGCGCGGCCCGGACCCGCAGCTGATGCTCAACGTGACCGACCAGGCGGCGGGGCCGGGGCAAATGGCTGTGATCTACCAGCTGGGCTCTGCCGAACTGCCGCCCGACAGCGAGGGCGGACCGGTCTACTCGGTCGATATGTTGCGCGGGCGCAAGCTCGAAGAGCCGGTGACGCTGAACTTCTTCCCCGGTACCAGCGCCGACCCGGCGACGGGTATTCTGCACTGGGACGAAAATATCCAGTCGTGGCGCGAAGTATCGACGCGGGTGAATCCGGCCACCGGCTGGCTGTCGGCTACGGTTGATGAGTTGGGCCTGTTCCGCCTGGGGCGCGTCGAGCCCGAAAACCGGCAAGCGGCTGCCAAGCTGGGAAATTATCCCAACCCTTACGTCCCCGGCCACGTCGGTAGTGTGAATATTACCTATCAGATTGATTCTCCGGGGCCGGTGACACTGGCGATTTTCAATTCGCTGGGGCATCAAGTACAGGTTTTGATCGATGAATTCCAGGAGGTGGGGGTGTGGACTGCAGCGTGGGACGGGCGCGACCAGGCGGGTTTGCCTGTGAGCAGCGGTGTTTACTTATACCAATTGATTGAAGGCGGGCGGTGCCACCAGAGCGCCATGACCCTGGTGCGTTGAGGGCGCGACGAGCGAGCGGTGCAGTTATGATGCGGATACACGCGATACAAAGGGCGGCCCTGGCGCTGTTATTGGCCCTGGGGTTGAGTGTTGCGGCGGAAGCCGGGACCAACGAATGGACGCAGACCGGCACCGGCCTGACGGCCGAGGTCAACGTCTTTGCCCGGCCTGCGGGCCAGGCGCAGACGCTGTACGCCGGTGCGCAGAACGGATTTTACCACAGTGCCGATGGCGGCGCGACCTGGACGCTGAGAGGGCCGACGCTGGTCGATCGCAATGTGCTGAGTTTAGCCATAGATCCCGAGGACGGCGATCGGCTCTACGCCGGCTTGAATACCGGCCTCTACGCCAGTGCCGATGGCGGCGCGACCTGGACGCAGACTGTGGCGGTCGGACCGGGCGTATTGGCGGTAGCTGCCGGGGCAGAGGGGCAGGTGTACGCGGCGACTTTCGGGCGCGGCATTTACACCAGCGGAGACCGCGGCGCGACCTGGGCGATTGTCCGCGGCGAGTTGGACAACGAGATCGTCTTCGCGCTGGCCGTGCATCCGCTGGAAGCCCAGACGCTATACGCCGCTACGGCGCGGGGGCTCTTTGTCAGCCGCGATAGTGGAGCGGGTTGGTCGTCGGCGGGGGCGGCGTTAGAGGGGCAGAGCGTGCGCAGCGTCTATTTGTCAGCCGATGTGCAGGACGCNGGGATNATCGTCGTTGGNACCTATGGCGGCGGCGTGTGGAAAAGCGATGACGACGGGCAGAATTGGCTGGCGATNAACGANGGGCTTGCCGATCTCAACGTNCGCGGGGTCGAAGTCGATCCCGACCTCGACCAGGTACTCTACGCGGCGACCTCNACCGGNGGNTTCTTCCGCTCCAAGGATGGTGGATTCAGCTGGCTGGCGATCAACGAGGGGCTTGTCGACCTGACCTCGCGCTGGATTGCGGTTGCCGGGGACGGGCGCGTTTTTGGCGGCGGTATCGGTAATGGCATCCAGGAGATACGCTTCGATCCCGAGCCGCAGATCCGCCTTGGCGCTACCAGACTCGATTTCGGCATGGTCTCGGTGGGCGTACCCAGCGTGCGGACTTTGGAAATTGCCAACGACGGCCAGGCCGAACTCGTGGTATCGAATTTGAGCATCCAGCGCGGCAGTGGCTTTTCAGTAACCCCGGCGACTATCACCCTCGCGCCCGGCACCAGTGGCGCGGTCGAGGTGCGATTTCAGCCCAGCCGTCGCGGCGCCACCACCACCGCGCTGATTGCGCGCAGCAACGATCCAGANGAGGACGCGGTCGAGATCGCGATGTCGGGCACTGGTGTTCAGGCCGAACTCTCAGTCNTGCCGCAGAGCATCGCGTTTGGCGAGGTGCNGGTCGGTGCGTTTAGCGACACGACGGTAATTTTGACCAATAGAGGCAACACCGTCCTGGATTTGCGCAATGCCTTTATCGAAGACACTGCTTTCCGNCTATTGAATTTTCAAACGCAGTCCCTGGCGCCCAANCAGAGCATGGGNCTGACAGTGCGCTTCGTGCCGCTGGTGGCGCGGGGGATGAGTTCGGAACTGGTGATCGTCGATGCGGTTGGCCGCAGCGAAGTCGCCGTCGATGGGATTGGCATCGCGCCCGACATCAGCCTGTCGGCGACCGCGCTGGATTTCGGCACCGTCGATCTGCAAGCCTTCCGCACATTGACGCTGGAGATTTCCAATAGCGGCAATACCCNGCTGGAAATTTTCGAATTGGCGCTGGATGGTGAGGCCTTTCGCGTCGAGGCGGAGGCACCCTTNACNATCGCGTCGGGCGACGTGCGCGCCATCGAGGTAACCTTCCTGCCNCTGGTCGCCGGCGAGCATAGCGGTAGCCTGCGCATCGAAAGCGACGCCCCGGGCCGCTTCGGCACGGCGATGGTCGATTTCGCAGGATCGGGGGGTGCCCTGGCCATCCGCCCTTTGGAGCCTTTGGCCGCGGGCATTGGCCCGGCCGATATGCTGGTTGTCGATCTCGACCAGGACGGGGCATTGGACCTGGCNCTGGCCGATTCGGCCGGCGGGCAGNTGCGGGTGTTATTCAATGACGGCAGCGGCCAGTTTGGCGCGCCGGTGCTGTATCCCAGCGAGGTTTCGGCCTTCGGCGATTGGGACGAGCCGGTAGCCCTGGCTGCGGCGTCCATCTNCGGCAATGGNCCCGANCTGGTGGTCGGCGATCCAGTGGCGCGCTCGATCTCTATTTTGCAAAACGACGGTAGCGGTTATTTCGACTTTAATCGCGAGGAAATATTTATCGGCCACCAGGTGGCCGACGTGCTCACCGCCGACCTCGATGCCGACGGCGATATAGACATCGCCGTGGCCAATCGCGACGCCGCCTCGGTGACGGTGCTATTCAATAATGGTGTCGGCAGTTTTAACGCGCGGATCACCACCCCGGTCGAAGACGGTCCGCTCGCGCTGCTGGCTGCGCACCTCGACCAGGACGACCACGCCGACCTGGTGGTTGCCAATAGTATTTCCGGCTCGGTGTCGGTGCTCTTGGGCGACCGCAGCGGCGGTTTCCAGACTCGGCGCGATTTCGTCGTCGGGCTCGACCCGGCGGCGCTGGCGATGGTCGATTACGACGCCGATGGNGACAACGACCTGCTGNTCGGTAGCGGCGGCAGNCGCGATGTAGCGATTATGCGCAACGACGGTAGCGGCGCACTCGAACTCGAGGAGCGGATCAACATCGGTCTGCCGGTGGCAGATCTGGCGCTGTCGGATTTAACCGCGGATATCTTCAGCGACTTGGTGGTCGGCAGTGCCGCAGGAGCGCACATGGCCTTTTGGGAAAATGCAGCGGGAACGGGTTTTGTCGCGCGCGATATTCTCTCTTCACAGTCCCCAGTGCGGCGGGTCGGCATCGCCGATTTCAACGCCGATGGGGCCAACGATATTGCCGCGCTGCTGTCGGTTGAAGGACAGGTNCAGATTTTTATCAACGAGGACGCGCGCCGGCTCGATCCACCGCGCGCGCCCACCGACGTGGCCGCCGCCGATGTCGGTCGCGATCTCGGGCGCAGCATCGAAGTCGTCTGGGACGCGCCCGAACTCGACGAACAGATCGGCCGCACTACCGAGTACGTAGTCTTCCGCTCGACCTCGAGCGATGGGCCCTTCGCGCCCGTCGATACCCTGGCTGCCGGTCAGCGCCGCTATGTCGACTTGGCCGCCACCCTGGCCGACACTTTTTACTACTACGTGACCGCCGGCAATGCGCTGACGGTCTCCGATCCGTCGGTGGTCGTCGCCGCCGCCTCGCGTNCGGCGCCCTTCTTCGAATTGCAAAATCTCGATGAGTCGCGCTTTTCGGTCGGCGACACGCTGCGNCTGAGGGCCTATATCACCCCGGCCGNGCACGATATCGCCGGCGTCTCGCTCTTTATGAGTTTCGAAGACAGCGCGTTGACGCTGCTCGACGCCGATGCCAANCTGGCCGGTGTTCAGCCCTTCCACATCGAAACGGGCCTAGCCAATGCCGCGGTGCTTGAAAACCGCCTGCAGCCGCTAATACCCAACAAAATCAACCTGTCGCTGGCACAACTCNATATCGACGCCGGCGTCGAACCCGTGGCGCTGGGCGAGATCTGGTTTCTCACCAGCGTCGATACCACGACTTTCATCACCATTGACGACGAACCGGCCAACAATCGCCGCTCTTCGGTGGTTGAGGCGCTGACTGGCGCGTGGATCCTGCCCTTTATTCCCGAGCGCCCGACCCAGGTNTCGATTCGCGACTTCCAGGTCAGGGGGCAGCTGCAATTGGAGGGCCGGNCGCAATCGAATCAGGACATGCAGGTATCGCTGTTCATGGTCGGTACCGCCGGCGATACCCTCGAATCGCCGCTCAACGACGAAGACCGGATGCGGCCCGGCATTCAGCACACGCTGGCGGGCGACGGCAGTTTTAGCCTGGTGCAGATTCCCAGAGACACCTATAAGATCCTGGCTAAGGCGCCGACGCATTTGCAGGGACTGACCGATACCATTTCGGTGGGATCGAGCCTGCGCACCAGCGCCGCCTTTGCCTGGGTCTCGGTCGATTCGATCGCGCAGACGACGCTGCCGGCCGGCGATGCCAACGACGATAATCGCATTAACCTTGCAGACTTTGGGGTCTTCGTGCGGCACTTCGGTACCACAGTCGCCGAGCAAGTCGCCTGGCCAGGCGCCGTCGCCGCCGATTTCAACGGCGACCAGGTGGTCAATATCGACGACTTCTTTCTGCTGGCGCAGAATTTCGGTGCGGTGGGAATGAAATTGCTCGCGCCGCCGGTCGCNGCAGACGCCGCCGCGCGCCTAGCAGCGGGCAGGATAGAAGTGGCCGGGGGACTAGTGCGCTTGCGCGAGCAGGGGGAGATCGTGGGCTTTTCGCTACTGACTGCGGGTGAGGCGTCGTTTGCGAGCGAGGGGACGATCTGGGCCGGCCGCGAGGCGAAAATAATGCAATGGCGCCAAGGCAATGGCACNCGCATCGCCGGGGCGCTGATCGATCCGACGCTACCGCTGTCGGCCACTGGCGTATTGGCTGCACTCGACGGCGAAGTACTCGAAGCGGAATTGTTGCGGCCCGACGGCCGGGTTGAACGCTTGCTGGTGCCCAGCGCCCGTCCGCGTCACTCGGTGCTCTTGCAGAATTATCCCAATCCCTTTAATCCGAGCACGACCATTCCCTTTGCGGTCGGGGACCAGGGCCGCCTGGCCGCGGCCAGGCTCGAAATCTACAACGCGCTGGGCCAGCAGATTCGCACCTTGGTTGCTGGTGCGCTGGCGCCGGGGATGCACCGCATCGAATGGGATGGTCGCGACCAGGGCGGTCGCGCGGTGGCGTCGGGGACCTATCTCTACCGCCTGCAAATCGGTGACTACGTCCAGAGCCGGCGGTTGCTTTTATTGCGCTGATTGCTTGCTGTAGAGTAAGCGATGGAGCGGTGCCCGCATCTTTTGCGCNGGCGCCGCTATTTTTTTGCCCCGTGCGCCTGGCGCAGCGCGGCGGTGGCGCGCAAAAAGCGCTCGCGGTGCCGTTCGCCCCCTNTAGCTCCGTGCTCTGTGATCAACTGCTCGATGCGGCGGATTCGTTCGCCGGTGGGCGGGTGACTCGAAAAGAGCTTTTCGAGGTCGCTGGGCCGCCGTGCTTCGAGTTCCTTCAATTTGTTGAAGAAGTCCATTAGCCCGCGCGGATCGTAGCCAGCGGCGACGGTGTATTTGACCCCGAAGACGTCGGCTTCGCGCTCGTCGTCGCGGCTAAAGCGAGCACCGCTCAGTTGGGAGGCGATTTGGCCGAGTTTGTAGGGATCCTCGCCGAGGGCGAGTCCGGCCAATAGCTCGATGCCGAATTGAGCGGCGAGCTGGTTGGCGGAGTGGCGGCCGACTATATGGCCGATTTCGTGGCCGAGGACGCCGGCTACTTCGGCTTCGTCGGAGGCGACAAGTAATAGACCGCTGTAGACATAGAGAAAACCGCCGGGGACGGCGAAGGCATTGATCTGCGCCGGATCGTCTATGACCTTGATTTGATAGCGGATGCCGGGACGATCGGGTTGGGCCTCGGCGATTAGCGGTCTGGCCACGCGCTGAATATACGCCTGGAGGCGGCTATCGGGATGGACGCGCTCTTCTGCTTCGATTTGGGCGGCGAGTTTGGTGCCGAGTTCGATCTCGGTCTGATCGCTGATCAGGGCGTGACCGAGTTCGCGGCGCACCGTGGCGCAGCCGGCAAGGGTGGCCAGGACGAGCCACATGTGGATCAGAGTTTTGCTATTCATTTCTTTTTGTCGATTACCTTCTTCTGGGGCGACAGATTGATCTCGTCAATGACCGTGCCGGCACGGGCGGTTAGGGCCTGGACTATGACCGCGGCTACGTCGTCGGGCAGGATGTGCTGGTCTGCATCGGCGCCGGGCTGAAAATCCAGTGCGGCGAAGAAGGGGCTTTGGACCATACCGGGATTTACCAGGGTGATGCGGACGCCGCTGCGGGCGGTTTCTTCGCGCAGGGCCTGCGCGAAGCCCCTCAGGGCGAATTTGGCGGCGCAGTAGAGGCCGCCCTTCTGGCCGCCGCGCAGGGCGGCCTCGGAGCCGAGAAAGACCAGATGGCCGCGGCCAGCTCTTTTGAATTGGGGCAAGAAGGCACGGGCGACATAGGCATGGCTGGTGAAGTTGAGGTCGATTTGGGCGCGGATCTGGGTATAGGAGAATTGTTCGAGTTCGCCGAAGCGGCCGGCGCCGGCGTTGAGGACCAGGGCGTCGAGGTCCGGGTGGGCCGCGACGAGTTTTTGCAGGTAGCTCGGCAGACCATCGAGGTCAGCTAGGTCGATGGCGTGGGTGGCGAAATCGGCCTCGGGATATTTGCCAAAGTCGCGGGCGATGCCTACGGGGGTGTGGCCCGCGGCGCGGAGCGCCTGGCAGGTCGCGCGGCCGATGCCGGAAGAGGCGCCGGTGACCAGGACTTGCATATCAGACCTCTGCGGTAGTGGTGGGACAGGGGAAGAAAATATCGGGCGCAATATAGTGCAAAAGTTCCGCACTGCAGAAGTCGTGGAGCTGGCGCGCCAAATCGCCGTGATAGGAGACCATGCCGTCCCTGTCCTCCAGGCCGTAGGCCAGCAAGGGTTCGTCGGGATAGAGCCGGTGCATGCGCTTGTAAATATCGCGCGGCAGGCGCAGTTGACCCAGGCTAACCGAGTGCAGGCGATCGGGACGAACCCGGGCGAAGACCTGGGCAAAGAGGTTGCGGTAGTGGGGCTGGTAGTTATGGTCGTAGATCAGCGGGTCGAAGCGCAGGCCGATGGGCCAGCCCTGTTCCTGCAGGCTGGTGAGAGCCTCTAGACGCCGCGCGACGGGAGGCGCGCCTACTTCGAAGCGCGCGGCCAGTTCGGGCGGGGTCATACTGAAGGCGACGACGCAGTTGGCCAGTGGCGCGGTGTCGCGCAAAGTCTGAATGCGGACGCTCTTGGTACGCAATTCAAAAAAGGCTCGTGGGTGGTCGGCGAAGTAGGGGAGGAAGTCGGCGGTGAAATGGGTAATGCCCTCCATCGCCAGGCTGTCGCAGTCGTAGCCAGAAAAGAAATAAGGCGCGTCCGGTGATTCGGCAATGCGGGCGGAGATATCGGCCTGGAAGTCCTCGTAGTTGACGAAGACGACCATATGTGCCGAGCGGTACATGCCCTGGAGAAAGCAATAGCGGCAATCGTAGAGGCAGTTGAGCATGTGCGAGAAGTAGAAATTGCGCTCGCTACCGATGCCGTAACCGATCGGGGCTGCCAGTACCCGCTGACCGGCCTTGTGCGCGAGGATCAGCGCGGGACGGCGCTTTTGCAAACGGAAGTTCTGCGCGGTGCGGTTGAAGACCTCGCCGTAGCGCTCGCAGGGTACGACCCGGGCGTTGGGGAAGCGTTCGATCAGTGCCCGGGTGCGCGGGTGATCGGCAATTTCAGCTTCGACGTAGAGGAAGTCGAACATACTTCCGCCGGGGGGAAATCGCCCTTGGGTTCAGTGTGATTACTCTTGCTGGTAGCGTCGACCGGTGCATCCAGAAACCGATGTTCCACCGACAGGCTATGAATATGGCAACTATGCCACAGCAGATCAAGGAGTCGGCTGTGCCAGCATAGAACCGGCGAAGTCAACCTCGGCTTCGCTGTAGACGGTGGTCGGTCGGCTCCATTGCGCAGCAGGGCCTACCGCAGTTGGACGGAGCCACTAGCGCCCCAGGTTTAAGTCGATTTTCCGCAAGCGCCCGGCGATGTGGTCCAGTACGGCGCCCCGGTCTCGCAGCGAGGATAATTCGCCGTCGAGCATGGTCTGACCCGGAGCCAGGATCTGCCAGCGTTGCAAAAGGTCGCGCAAGCGGTGTTGCTGGGTGGCGGTAAAGCGCCAGCGGGCGAGGATTTCCGCCAGTTCGCAAGGATCGGCCTGCCGGGCGGCCAGTTCGCGGGCCAGAGCGGCCATCGCGCGTCCCACGGCTTCCGTTTTTTCGAACTGGGCCGCTATCAGTTGGCTTATGGAGCGGGCATTCAGGTCGCGCCACGACGAGTTCGGGTTGTCGGATATGATCTTCAGGCAGTGGACCAATTCGGCGCTGGCAAAGCGCAGCGCGGTGGCGCAGAAGCCGCTGGCTTCCATGTCATAGGCGCCGCCGGTTCCGTAGTCCGACTCTGGTTGATCGACGGTGTGCAAGAGGTCTGTGGAGCATAATGGGGGGGCGGCAAAGACGGGATAGTAGCTCTTGCTGCCGCCGACATCGAGCACCTTGTGTGCCAGGAGCGCCGTGCCGACCACTGCCTGGGCATGGCCGGCAATGCCGACATTGAGCCAGGCGGCGGGGGTGGGTCCGATCAGCGCCCGCAGATAGGCGACGGCCGCGGCGGAGGCCACCTTGCCGATGCCGGATGTGATCAAGTGTGTGTCCGGCCCGGCATAGAGGCGATAGGGATGGCCAGCCAGGGCTTTGAGTTTAAAGCGATCGACCAGCGGTCTGGCTTCGGCCGGGAGGGCGACGACGAGGCATAGCATGGGGATAATATACCCGTAGCAAAGTCGATCTCAAAGCCTGTTGACCCTGCCCGGCGATCTTTCTAACTTCTGGAAGACCAAGGAGAAAGGACGCTATGAAGAACGGATTTTTTAAAGGTCACGGCCTCGGCAACGACTATATTGCGGTCGATCCTGAGGAACTGGATTTCAAGTTGACGCCGGGCAATATTCGCAAGATCTGCGACCGCAATTGGGGCCTCGGCAGCGACGGCATCCTGGCGCTTGACACTGCAAAAAGGGCCGATTTTGGCCTGCGTATCTACAATCCCGACGGCAGCGAGGCGGAGAAGTCGGGCAATGGTCTGAGGATTTTCGCGCGCTATTTGCACGCGACCCGGAGGGTGCGCAAAAAGAGCTTTACCGTCGATACCAAGGGCGGGTTGGTCAGCGTCGATTTGGATATCGACGGGCATGGCGACGCCAGTGCGGCGACGGTGGAAATGGGCCCGGCGACCTTCGCGCCGAAGGCACTGCCCTGCACGCTGCAGGTCAAAGAGTTGATCGAACAGCCGATCAAGGCCGGTGGCAAGAGCTTTAAATTCACCGGGGTCAGCGTCGGCAATCCCCATTGCATTATCTTCAAAGACAAGGGCCAGCAGTGGACCCGCGAGGAGTTGCTAGCTCTGGGTCCCGAGCTGGAAAACCACAAATTGTTTCCCCGTCGCATCAACGTGCAACTGGCGGTGCCGGTCGGACCGAAGGCGATCTACATCCTGATCTGGGAGCGCGGGGCGGGGGAGACCCAGGCGTCGGGTTCGTCGTCGTGTGCGGCGGCCAGCGCGGCGGTGCGGTTGGGTCTAGTCAAGAGCCCGGTCGCGGTCAAAGCCCCAGGCGGCACGCTCAATATAGCCATCGACGACGACTACGAGTTGACGATGAAGGGGCCAGTGGCCGAGGTCGCGCGCGGGACATTTAGCCCCTCTTTTTTGCGCGCGCTGCGCTAGAGATATGGACCGGGCGGAGGTCGTGACCGAGCTGCAGCGGTCCTGGGTCCGCAAGCTCTACGCCTGGTGGCGGCACTACAACGAGGAGTATCTCGACGGCGCCCTCGTACTGCCGCTGATCGAGTTGGGTGGCGAGGGTGCCGTGTTGGGTAGTTGGGACACAACCCACAGGCGTTTGCGCATTGCCGCAGGCCATATCGCCGCCGATCCGTGGCTGCGGGTGATGGACACGCTGCGCCACGAGATGGCGCACCAATATGTGGCCGAGGTGCTGCAGGCCGTGGACGAGTCCCCGCACGGCGAGGCCTTCCGCCGCGCCTGCAAAAAATTGCGCTGTCAGCCCGCGGCTCGGGCCGTGGGCACCAGCAAGCGAGACGAGTCGGACCAGCTACTACAACGCTTACAAAAGGTTCTGTCCCTGACCGACAGCTGCAACGAGCACGAAGCCGAAACCGCAGTCAAGAAGGCGCGGCTGCTGCTGCTCAAGTACAATATCGACGTGGTCGAGCTGGACCGCGAGCGTTCCTTCGGCCATCGCTGCCTGGGATCCATCAAGGGCCGCAGGGCGTCCTACGAGCTGTGGCTGGCGGCGATTCTGCAGGAATTTTTCTTTGTCGAAACGCTGTGGGTGCGCACCTACAGGGCGCAGGAGGACAAAGCGGGCACGGTGCTGGAGATCTACGGNACGCCCGCCAATCTGGATATGGCCGCATACGTCTACGACTACCTCAGCGGGCTCATTGAGCGACTCTGGAGCGACTATAAGTGCCGACAAGGCCTGGCCGCNAACCGCGAGCGCCAGCGCTACTGGGCCGGAATTCTNGAGGGCTTCCACCACAAGCTGCGCGAGCAAGAGCGCGCCATGGGTGGATCTCCTGCCGAGGCGGCTCTTGTTTGGCGCGGCGACGANCGGCTNCGGGCCTACTACCGCCACATCAATCCGAGAGTANGCACTCGCTACGGCGCAGGCGTCGCCGATAGCGCAGCCTATCGCGACGGCTTGGAAGAGGGCCAAAAGGTCCAGATCC
Organism: Gemmatimonadota bacterium; assembly: GCA_002724215.1. Taxonomy (GTDB): domain Bacteria; phylum Latescibacterota; class UBA2968; order UBA8231; family UBA8231. The sequence continues at coordinate 13,864 of PBOD01000139.1, forward strand.
ACCGGCCGGTGGAATCCGCCGCTGGATTTGGGGGGTATTTACAGGGTGCGTAGTCTGCTCTGCGCGCTGTGCCTGCTGGCTACGGCGGCCGGGGCGCAATTTACCAGCTTCGGCAAGAACAAGGTGCAGTACGCCGAGTTCGAATGGCAGAAGATGGAGTCGGAACACTTCGATGTCTACTTCTTCGCCGAAGAAGAACAGCTAGCCGCCTATGCCGCGCAGATGGCCGAGCGGCAATTTATCGACCTGGAGAAGAAATTCGCCCACACCGTGCGGCGGCGCGTGCCNCTGGTCGTCTACTCCTCGCACATCTTCTTCGAACAGACCAATATCATTCCCAATTTACTGCCCGAGGGCGTGGCCGGTTTTACTGAGTATCTCAAAGGCCGGGTGGCGATGCCCCTGAGCGGCTCGTACCCCGACTTCGAGAGGGTCTTGCACCACGAACTGGTCCACGTCTTCACCTTCGACATCATTGCCCGCACGCTCGAGCGCCACGAAATTCTCGACTTTCGCCCGGCGCCACTGTGGTTTACCGAGGGCCTGGCCGAATACTGGTCGAGCGAGTGGGCCAGCTTCGGCGATATGGTCATCCGCGACGCGCTCTTTTCGCGGCGTTTGGCGTCGATCGAGCAGATGTACTATATAAACGGCACCTACCAGATGTACAAGGAAGGNGAGTCGATCTGCCACTTTATGGCCGACCGCCACGGCGCCGATGTCTTCGAGCAACTCTTCGCCAACTGGTGGCGAGCCGAGACCTTCGCCGAGATCTTCGAGTTGACCACCGGCGAGGCCCTCGCCGATTTTGACAAGGCCTGGCAGTANGACCTGCGCAAGCGCTACCTGCCCGACATTGCGCAAAGCGACCCCCCCTCCGAACTGGCCGAGGCTCGCACCACGGCGGGTTTCAATATCAAACCCGAAATTTCGCGCGCCGACAGCAATGCCTTCTACCACTTCCGCAACGACCAGGGCTATACCCAGCTTGTCCGCTCGTATCTAGACGGCCGGGAGAGCGAAATCATCGTCGAGGGCGAGCGCTTGCCGATTTTCGAATCGCTGCACCCGCTATCGACGCGGCCAGCGGTCTCACCTGACGGCAAGCTGCTGGCCTTTGCGGCTAAGAGCCGGGGCAGCGACCACCTNTACATCTGGGATATTGCCACGCGGCGCCAGGTGCGAGACCTNGCCTTTGCGGGTATCGTNGCGATCTCCTCGCCGACCTTCGCCCCCGATGGCATGCGCCTGGCCTTTGCCGGCAGCGATCGTTCGGGCTTGACCGATATCTATATCGCCGATCTGAAGGATGGTGTGGCCCAGGGCATCCGCCGCGATATTTACCACGACCGCCAACCCGACTGGTCGCCCGACGGCAAGCACATCGTCTTCAGTTCCGACCGCTGGCAAGGCGGCCGCAAGGGCTTTTACAATCTGTTCCTCTACGANATCGAATCCGACGCGATACTGGCGCTGAGCCGCGGCCGCCACAACGACGCTGGGCCGCGCTACGGACCCGACGGCGCACATATCGTCTTCAGTTCCGACCGCGATACCATGTACAATATTTACGCAGTGCGCCTGGAGGAGGGGCGCGACGGCCGGCGAGCGGGCACCCGGCGCTTGACCCGGGTGCTGACGGGTGCCTTCGACCCGGTGGTGACCGCCGACGGCAAGCGCCTGCTCTTTTCGGGTTTCCAGGGCGGGGGCTTTCAGATCTACGAGCTGGCTCTCGCCTTGGCCGATAGTGCCGAGGAGCGCTGGCAGCCCGTCGTCACGGCAGAAGACGAGCCGTGGTCGCTGGAGGGCCTGCAGGGCGAGAGCCAGTTGGCGCGCCGTCCCTATGAGCGCAAGATGAGTCTCGACATTGCGCAGAGCCAGATCTCGCAGGATCCGGAGTTTGGCACCTCGGGCGGGATCCAGGTCGCGTTGAGCGATATGCTGGGCAACGACCAGTACTACTTCATTCTCTCGCATATCGCCGGCAGTCGCACGGGATTTTTCGACGGACTCAACGTCGCGCTGTCGCGGCTGCACCTGGGTCGGCAGCTCAACGTCAGCTGGGGCGTGTTTCGCCTCAANGNCCGCTTTTCCAGCCGCTTCGGTCGCTTCGTGCGCGAGAAACGCACCGGCGCTCATATCGGTTTGAGCTATCCGTTCTCGCGCCACGACCGNATCGAAACCAGGCTGTCGCTGCGCCACTCCGAAGTNGATCGCCAGTTTGAGGGGCGGCGGCTTTCGGGCTGGCTGGCCAACAACTTCATCAGCTATACCCACGACAGTAGCCTGTGGATCCCGACCGGACCCATCGAAGGCAAGCGCTACAGCGTCGGCATCGGCCAGACCGTCGATTTCAAGACATCGCGGCGTTTCAATATCGCGCTCTTCGGCGACTATCGGCACTACTTTCGCCTCTCGCAGCGCAGCGGGCTGGCGATGCGCTTTCTCGGTCGCCGCTCCACCGGCGATGTGCCCGAGTTTTTTTCGCTCGGCGGCAGCTGGACCCTCAGGGGCTATCCCTGGCGCTCGATTTGGGGCAGCAAGATGTTGCTGGTCAACCAGGAGCTGCGCTTCCCGCTGGTCGATCGGTTGGTGATAGGCTTCCCCTTCGGCAATATGGATTTTAGTCACTTCCGCGGCGCGCTCTTCGTCGATGCCGGCAACGCCTGGAACGACGATTTCGGCGCGTGGCGCGGGGCTTTCGGCTACGGCACCCGCCTGGCGTTGGGCGGGGTCTTCGTCTTCCGGCTCGACAAAGCCTGGCGCACCGATTTCAAGTCGGTCGATGGCGCGGGGCGCTGGGACTTTTTCTTCGGTTGGGATTTTTAAGATGCGCGCGGCCACTCTCTTGCTGGGGCTGGCGCTGTCGACCGGCTGCGGCGACAAGGTCTTTTACCTGGGCGAATCGGGTTATGGCGCGGCGCGAGTTGCGGCGAAGGGGCCCGAGCCGCCGCTGCAACTGCTGTGGGAGCGCTCGCTCGACGCCCCGCCGGCGGGTGGGGNGCTCTTTGCCGGCGCGCTGGCATTGCAGTTGACGACCTCGCCATCGCTGATGGCCTTCGACCGCTACAACGGCACCGAACTGGGCAAACAGGGCTACGACGAGTTGGTCTGCGGGCCGGGGCGTCTTTCAGGAGCGCTGTTTTTGGTCGGGGAACTGGGCAAGCAGCCGGCCTTGCGGGCGCTGGATCGGCGCACCCTGGCAGAGCGCTGGCGCTTCGCCGGCGCACACTGTCATGCGCCGGTCGTCCGCGGCGANACCTTGCTGGCACTGCAGGAAAAGGGCGTGCTGGCCGCTTTGCACGCGGCGGANGGCCGTGTANTGTGGCGCGTGGAACTGGCCGACCGGGTGCGGGTCGGGCCGACGGCGGGAACCGACGCGGTNTTTGTTGCGACCGCCGCTGGCGAANTGGTGGCTCTGGCGCTGGCCGACGGGNCGGAGCGCTGGCGGCGGTNGCTGGGCGAAAGCTTGCGTGCGCGCCCGCTGTACGCGGGGGACAGGGTCTACACCGCGACGGCCAGTGGCACGGTCGTCGCGGTGCGCAGCGATTCGGGGCAGGTGGTCTGGGAGCGGTCGCTGGGCGGGCTGCCGACGCGCGGCCTGGCGTTGGGGGCGGGCGTTTTGGTGGTCGGNAGCGTCGATCGCCATCTCTACGGCCTCGACGCCGCCACGGGAGTCGAGCGTTGGCGCTTCGCTACCGAGGGGGTGGTGCGCAGCAGCCCGCAGGTCACGGACCAGACGGCCTATGCGGCATCGAGCGATGGCCANCTCTATGCCCTGGCGCTGGACGGCGGTCGNCTGTTNTGGAAATTTCGCCTCGACGGTCCGGTGCTGGCGCCGCTGGCCCTGGGCGATGGCGTGGTCGGNGTNGCCAGCGAAAAGCGGACACTCTACGTGTTTGGACGGCGCTGAGAGNGGCAAAGGCGATGGGCAAATTAACTGCGATNGGGCTGATACTGGTGCTGGTGACCACCGCGGTTGTCGGCGCGTTCGAATTGCCCCGGCGCTTCGCCGCTGCCGACGAGGCGCTGGTGGTGCAGTTGGCCGTGGCACCGCCAGCGCGGGCGCGGCCGGAGCCGATCGGATTGGCGGTCGAGAAAAAGGAGAAACGCGCCAAGGGCCGACTGTATTTGAGCGCGGCCCTGACCGTGGGAGCGGGACTTGTCGCTTACTGGAGCAAGGAAAAAGCCGATGAGGCCTACGACCGCTATTTGCATTCGGCCAGCGCGAAGCGCCAGAATGAATTTTATNCCCAGGCGCGCCGCTACGATCGCCTGGCCGGCACGGCGTTTATCGGCATGGAGGCGGGGCTGGTGCTGAGCTCGTACCTGCTCTTTTTCAACCGATGAAGCATCTGTGCATCCTGGGCCTGGCGTTTTTGGTGCTGTCCTGCAGCGACCGCCAGCGCNGCAATCCGCTCGACCCGCAGGTCGANATCGCCCAGAGCGGCCTATTGAGNCCACTGCAGGCGATCGCACTCGACGGGCAGGTGGTGCTGCGCTGGGATTTCTCGCGCTATAGCGATATCGAAGGCTATCGTATATACCGGCGCCTGCTCGACCGCGATTGGGGGGCAATAGCGGGCGTATTGGCGCCGGAGACCACCGAATATACCGACCTGGCGGTGGAAAATGGCACGGGCTACGAGTATCGACTGGGGCTGCTGGTCGCCGGAGAGGNGGAGCGTTTTGCCGACGGAGTCGTGCGGGCGACGCCNGGCGCCGAACGGGCCTGGGTTGCCGATCGCAGCACCGGGCTGGTGTGGCAGATCAGCGCCGACGCGCGCACAGCGCACTTTGCCCAGGGGCGCTTCCGCGATTTGGCCGATATCGCNATCGACGCGCAGGNCGGTTCCTGCTGGGTCAGTGATCAGGGCTTTGAGGGCCTCTACCGCATCGACGCCGAGGGAGAGTTGGCCACGCTCAAGGCGGCGGTCGAGCGACCCGGCGCGCTGGCGATCGACGCTCGCGACCGCATCGGTTGGCTGGCCGACAAGGGGCGGGGCCGGGTGGTCTGGTTCGCGCTGGCCGATACCGATTCGCTCGAGCTCTTCGTCGTCGATGCCAGCTTCGCCGACCCCGTGGCGCTGGCGGCCCAGCAGGGCGGCTGCTGGATCGCCGACCGCGCCCAGGGCCGGGCGATGCTGTACCAGACCGACGGTAGCCGCCAGGTCGAGTATCGCAGCCTGTCGGCGCCGGTGGCGCTCGCTGCCGATGCCGAGGGCGCGGCCTGGCTACTCGTCGATGAGGGGCGCGGTCTGTTGAGGGTTGACCGCTTCGGGCAGAGCCTAGGAGCCGATCTGCCCTTCGCCACGGCGGTGCGCATCGCCGTCGATGCGGCGAGCGGGTCGTGCTGGGCCCTGGGCGAGCGCGATATCGCAGTTTTTTCGCCCGAAGGGGTGATGGAACAACACTGGACCGATGTGCCGGGGGGCAGCGGGTTGTCTTTCGACCCGGTGCATCGCCGCGCCTGGATCGGCACCGGCAGCGCCCTGTGGAAGTTCGGCGCCGATGGGCAGACCATTGCCCGCCTCGATGGCTTTACCTCCATCTTCCGCATTGTGGTCAATCCCGGGCGTTGAGCCTCGACAGGTAGCCTGGCGACCTTTATTTTTCTATCTATGAGACAAAATAACAAGATCACCAGCATGACCGGCTTCGGCAGCGGCGCGGCCGAGGGCCAGGGGCAGCAGGTCGGTGTCGAGTTGCGCTCGGTCAATAGCCGTTATCTCGATATCCAAATCCGCAGTCCCGCCAATCTACAACCCTTCGAGCAAGCTATCCGCGAGCGCATACAGGCTGCGGTCAGCCGCGGCAAACTGAGCGCAAATATCTCCTGGGCCGAAGAGGGGCAGCAGACTGCTTTGCCCCAGCTTGACGCCGAGGTCGCCGCCGCCTATGTGGTGCAGTTGCAGCAGTTGGCCAAAATTGCCCAGACCACGACCGATCTCGATCTGGGCTTGTTGTCGCGGCTACCGGGTATTTTTCGCATTGAGGCGAGTGAGATCGAGGGCGAGCAAGTCCAGGCCCTGCTCTTTGCTGCCCTCGACCAGGCGCTCGCCGAATTGTTGGCAATGCGCGGTGCCGAGGGCGAGACGTTGGCCGCGGATTTGCGCGATCGGGTCGGTTTGATCGAAACGCATTTAGAGCAGATTGCCGAGTTGGTCCCCAATACCCGCGAGCAGATCCACAACCGCCTGCGCGAAAAGATCGCCGCCCTGCTCGAGCCGGGCGCCATCGACGAGGAGCGGTTGGCGATGGAGGTGGTGCTCATTGCCGAGCGCAGCGATATCACCGAAGAAATCGTGCGCTTCCGCAGCCACAACGCCCAGTTTGTCGAAGCGCTCGACAAAGGCGGCGAAGTGGGTCGCAGATTCAATTTTTTGCTGCAGGAAATGAATCGCGAGGCCAATACCATCAGCTCCAAATCCTCCGATCCGGAGATCATCCACCGGGTAGTAGAGATCAAGGAGGAAGTCGAGCGGCTGCGCGAGCAAGTCCAGAATCTGGCCTGAGGCAAAAGCAATGGCGCCAGCGCAGATTATCACCGTTAGCGGCCTGCCCGGCAGCGGCACCAGCACCGCCTGCGGTCAGCTCTGCACGCGGTTGGGGTGGGCCTATGTCGATGCGGGGCAGATCTTTCGCCAGCTGGCGCGGGAATCGGGCCTGAGCCTGGCTGAGTTTGGGCAACGGGCCGAGGCCGACGCTCGCATCGACCGCCAGCTCGACGGGCGGATGGTGGCGCGGGCGCAGGCGGAGGCGCCAATCGTCCTCGAAGGGCGCCTGACCGGCTGGATGGCCCACCGCCACGACCTGGCGGCGTTCAAAGTATGGCTGGCGGCTGCGGCGGAAATCCGCGCGCAGCGGGTGGGCGACCGCGAGGCTAAGTCGGCGGCGCATGCACTGGCAGAGATGCGCGCGCGCGAAGCCTCCGAAGCCAGGCGCTATCTGGAACACCACGACATTCCCCTCGGCGATTTGGGCATTTACGATCTGGTGGTCGATACCGAGTCTTTAGACGCTCGTGCCGTGGTCGATCATATCGTCGATGGTCTGGGGGCGCAATGACCCTGCACCAGCGCAAGATCCTGCTCGGGGTCACCGGTGGTATCGCCGCCTACAAGGCCCCGGAACTCGTGCGGCAGCTCGGCGCTCTTGGTGCCGACGTGCGGGTGGTGCTGACCCGCGGTGCCGGCGAGTTCGTCGCCGAAAAAACGCTCGCCGTCCTATCCAGACACCCCGTCTACACCGACCTTTTTGATCGCGACGGCGAATTTCCCGTATTGCACGTAGGGCTGGCCGAATGGGCGGAGGCGATTTTGGTCGCGCCGGCGACAGCCCACTTTCTCGGCCGGGTCGCCGGCGGTCTGGCCGACGACCTTTTGACCGCGGTTATGATGAGCGCGACGGCCCCGGCCTTCCTGGCACCGGCAATGGAGGAAAATATGCTGGCCAGCGGTGCGGTCGCGGCCAATTTGCAAACCCTGGCCGCGCGCGGTTACCAGTTGATCGAGCCCGAAACCGGCCCGCTGGCCTCCGGGGCGAGTGGCCGCGGACGAATGCCCGAGCCCGCGGCGCTGGCCGCGGCAGTAGCTGCGCATTTCAGCGGCGACCTCGCCGGGCTCAAACTACTGGTCTCTGCTGGTCCCACGGTAGAGGATATCGACCCGGTGCGCTTTATTTCGAACCGCTCGTCGGGTAAGATGGGCTATGCCATCGCCCAGCGCGCGGCCGAGCGCGGCGCCGCGGTTCAACTGGTGTCGGGGCCGACGGCCTTGGTCCCACCGGCGGGCGTGGCGCTGCGCGAAGTGCGGTCGACCCTCGACATGCAGCGCGCGGTTGCGGCGCTATTCGACGGGGTTGATGCGGCGATTTTGGCGGCGGCCCCGGCCGACTATCGCGTGGCCCAGATCGCCGAGCACAAAATCAAGCGCAGCGGTGATGCGCTGGCCATCGATCTGGTCGAAAATCCCGATATTGCGGCGGGTTTGGGCGCGCGCAAGCAAGGGCGGACGCTGGTCATCTTTGCGATGGAGACCGAAAAGGGTGTGCAGCGGGCGCGGGAGAAATTGGCGCGCAAGGGCGGCGACCTGGTTGTGCTCAATATGCTGCGCGACGAGGGCGCCGGCTTCGGGGTCGATACCAATCGGGTTACCTTCATCGACACCGCAGGCGGCGAGGAGGTGCTGCCATTGATGAGCAAACTGGCGCTGGCCGACCGCATCCTCGACTGGGTGCGGGTGCGCCGTGCTTGACAGGGTAGGAGGCCGCGAGCATTTTCAGCGGATGGACGAGCAGAGCGAGGATCCCATTGCTCAGGCGCGGCGCTACCTGACGGATATCGTGGTTTTTGAAGGGGCAAAATTCATTGTCCCGGCGGGGGGGCAGGCCGTAGAGCAGCCGCCGGTGCCGGTAGCTGCCGAGGTTCCTCAGCCCGCTACGGTGGCCACAGCGGCGGGCAGTGAAGGCTCCGCCGAGCTGGAGTCTTTCCGCCGGCAAATCTGCGATTGCACCCGTTGCGGTCTGGGGGCGACGCGTAATGAGTTCGTCTTCGGTGCGGGCAACCCTGCCGCGGGGATCGTGTTCGTCGGCGAGGCGCCCGGCGCCGAGGAGGATCGTCGGGGCGAGCCCTTTGTCGGTGCCGCCGGCCAGTTGTTGACCAAGATCATCGCGGCGATGGGACTCGGGCGCGGAGATGTCTACATTTGCAATATTCTCAAGTGCCGCCCCCCCAACAATCGCGATCCCCAGCCCGACGAGATCGCCCAGTGCGAGCCCTATCTCAAGCGCCAGATCGAGATTATCCAGCCCAAGGTTATCTGCACCCTGGGTCGCTTTGCTGCACAGACGCTGTTGCGCAGTGGCGAGTCGATGGGCCGACTGCGCGGACGGGCGCACCAGTACGAGGGGATTCCGCTGGTGGCGACCTATCACCCGGCCGCGCTGTTGCGCAATCCCCAGTGGAAGCGGCCGACCTGGGAAGATGTAAAAAAGGTGCGGGCGCTCTACGACGGCGTCGCCCTCTAACGCGGTTTAAGCGACTATGACACAGGGGCCACCAAGCACGGATAGCCAGCGCATCGAGCGGATGCCGCCGCAGGCGGTTGAAGTCGAGCAGGCGGTGCTGGGGGCGATGATGATCGAGCAGCGGGCGATCGGTCGCGCGTTCGAGTTTCTCGACGAGAGCTGCTTCTACCACGCTCCGCATGCCCAGATCTTCAACGCCATTCTCGCCCTCTACGAGCGCGGCGAGGGGGTCGATCAGCTGACTTTGTCCGAAGAGCTCAAGCGCCGCGACCAACTCGACGCGGTCGGCGGCGTCGTCTATCTGGCGAAGCTGGCGACGGAGGTCGCTACCGCCGCCAATATCGATTACCACGCTAAGATCGTCCTCGACAAGGCCCTCAGCCGCAAGTTGATTGAGACCGCCAGCGAGGTTATAGAGAAAGCCTTTGAGGGCAACGAAGAAGTCAAGGAGCTGATAGACCGCACCGAGCAGCGGATCTTCAGTCTGTCCGAAAATCAGATCAGCGATGGTTTCGAGCCGCTCGAATCGGTCATGGGCGACGCGCTCGAGCAAATCGAGAGCGCCCACAACCGGGTCAGCACGGTGTCGGGCGTCGATACGGGTTTCACCGAGCTCAACGAGCAAACCTCTGGCTTTCAGAAGGGCGATCTGATTATCCTGGCGGCGCGGCCGAGTGTTGGCAAAACGGCGCTGGCACTGACGCTTACGCGCAACGCGGCGGTCGAGACCAATACCGGTGTGGCGGTATTCAGCCTCGAAATGTCGAAGATGCAGTTAGCCCAGCGCCTGCTCAGCGCCGAGACGCGGGTCGATTTGCACAAGCTGCGCACCGGTCGTTTGCGCGACGACGACTGGATGCACCTGACGCGCAATGTCGGCCGGCTGGCGCAGGCACCGATCTACATCGACGATACCCCGGGCATTACCGTGCTCGAGGCCCGCGCCAAGTCTCGCCGACTGCACCGCGAGCACGGCATCGGTCTGATCGTGGTCGATTATTTACAGCTGATGAGTTCGCACGTGCGGGTACAGAGCCGCGAGCAGGAGATCTCGAATATTTCGCGCGGGCTCAAAGCGCTGGCCAAGGAGCTGGATGTGCCGGTTTTGGCGCTATCGCAGTTGTCGCGCGCGGTGGAGAGCCGGACCGACCGGCGGCCGCAGCTGTCGGATTTGCGAGAGTCGGGTTGTTTGGCGGGGGATACGCTGATCCCGCGAGCTGATACCGGGGAACGCGTGCCGATTCGCACGCTTGTTGGCGAAGCAGGCGTACGGGTTTGGGCGCTGAATCCGGCGAGCAAGAAGCTAGAAAAAGCGCGAGTTAGTAATGCCTTTTGTACTGGCACAAAGCAAGTGTACAAATTAACTACGCGGCTTGGGCGTAGTATAAGGGCAACGGCGAATCACAAATTCCAGGCATTCGAAGGTTGGAAGCGCCTTGATCAATTGGCCTTAAAACAGCATATCGCGCTACCGCGGAAACTTGGTAGTCGAGATATAATTCCCCGGCGTGCTTGGCCTTTTCTTGCAAAACCTGCGATGAGCGAATTGGGCGTCAGCTCGCGGAGGATGCAGGCACAATTGGGCAATAGGTATTGTGGCACAACGCTTTATGAGCCAAGCTTGAGCAGTAAAAGGGCTGTGGAATTGGCTCGTGCAGTGAAGTCCTCAGCATTAGAGGGACTGGCTGCAAGTGATATTTATTGGGATGAGATTGCCTCTATTGAAGCGGATGGTGTTGAGGAGGTTTTCGATCTAACAGTGCCCGGCCTGCATAATTTTGTCGCTGACGACATCGTAGTACACAATAGCATCGAGCAAGACGCCGACGTCGTGATGTTTATCTATCGCCCCGATATCTACGGTCTCAAAACCGCCGATGGCGCAAGCCTTGAAGGGGTGGCCGAGATTATCATCGGCAAGCAGCGCAACGGGCCGGTTGGTTCGGTGCACATGATGTGGAACGCCGAGAGCGCGACCTACGAGCAGGCAGCGCCGGAGTGGCGGTTGCAGCCGGACGAGGAGTTTTAGTCTCTCTCTTCGAGCCCGGGCAGATACTGGGTGGCCTCGCAAGTCCTGCCGCCGACAATTTCCTATATTAAAAGAATGTTTATCGACGAAGTCGAAATCATCGTCGAGTCGGGCACCGGCGGCAGCGGCTGCTGCTCGTTTCGGCGTGAAAAATTCGTGCCTCGAGGCGGCCCCGACGGCGGCGACGGCGGCGATGGCGGCGATATAATTTTCCGCGTCGACGACCAGCTCGGCACGCTGCGCGATTATCGCTACCGCCACCATATCAAAGCTGGCCGCGGTGACCATGGCCAGGGCAAAAACCGCACCGGCAAGCGCGGTGAGCACGCTATTATCCGCGTGCCGCCGGGTACTATTCTGCGCTATGAAGATGGCGGGCTGATCCGCGATATGGTCGAGCCGGGCGACGAGTTCACAATGCTCAAGGGCGGGCGCGGGGGGCGCGGCAACGCGCGCTTCGCCACCTCGCGGGTGCAGGCGCCCCGGCGCGCCGACTACGGGCTGGAGGGCGAGCAGCAGGTCGTCAAAATGGAGCTCAAGCTCTTAGCCGACGTGGGGCTGGTGGGCTTTCCCAACGCCGGCAAGTCGACCTTGTTGTCGCGTGTCTCCTCGGCCCATCCCAAGATCGCCGACTATCCCTTTACGACGTTGGAGCCCAATCTCGGCATTGTGCAGTGGGCCGAGTACGAGAGTTTCGTGCTGGCCGATTTGCCGGGTTTGATCGAGGGGGCACACCAAGGCAAGGGCTTGGGCGCGCGCTTTTTGCGCCATATAGAGCGTACCCGCATCCTGCTCTTTGCCATCGACTGCACCAGCGAGGATCCACGCGGAGACCTCGATAAATTGCGCCACGAGCTAGAGGAATTCGACCCCGGTATGCGGCACAAACCCGCCGGCATCGCGCTTACTAAGGCCGATTTGCTCGGGCCGGATGAGGCGTTCGAGGATCCCTTTACCGATCTCAAGGTGCCGCGCTTCCTGATCTCCGCCGTCAGCGGTCGGGGCGTTACAGATATGCTGCGCGAGGTGGGGCAGGCGGTGAAGAAATTTCGCGCTGAAGAGGCTATGGCTTAGCTAGGGCCAGCGCTTTTAGCAGTGGCTGTTCGGCGGGGAAGTCGGGGTCGGACGGTGGCAGATTGATCGCAATAAAACCCGGGAGCGCTGTCTGCGCGACCTCGGATAGATCACGCTCATTCCACTTTTCAAAATTGGTGGCGATTAAAATCAGGCCTTGCGGTGCCAGAATAGGATCGATCGCCTGTAGCACTTCAGCCAAATCCCGTTCTATTTTGAAGGTCCCTGCACGGCTGCGCGAAAACGAGGGCGGATCGCAGATGACGAGGTCGAAAGTGCGCCCGCGATTTTGGCAGCCGCGCAGAAAGTAGCGCGCGTCGGCCTTCCAGAATTCGCAGGGTCCGGTGTCCAGTTCGTTGAGGGCGAAATTGGCTTGCGACCAATCCAGCGTTGGGCGCGAGGTATCGACGCTAACCACTTCCGCAGCGCTGCCCTGCGCCGCGTTGAGGCTGAAGCCCCCGGTATAGCTGAAGAGATTGAGGACGCGCCGGTCGGTGGTCTGGGTACGGATCCAGCGGCGGTTGGCGCGCTGGTCTAAGAAAAGACCCGGGGACAGGCCGTGGTCGGCGCGGAAGATATAGCGCAGGTCTTCTTCGGCAGCGGTCCACTGGTCGATATCGGTCGCGCCCCACTCTTGCAGGGCTGTTGGGTCGCGGCCTCGGTCGCGCATCAGGCGGGTTTTCCAGTGCGGCGAGCCGACGGTGGCAGCGAAAGCTGCCATGTGGGCACAATCGTCCTCGGACGGCGGGGTGGTCCCGTACCAGTAAAACCAGCACACCGCGCCGAAGCGATCGCAGCGGACGCGCGGGTCTTCGTCGTGCAGCAGGCGCAGGGTGGTATCGGCGGCGATGTCGAAGTGCGCCTGGCGGTGGTCAAGTGCGCGTTGCCAGGCTTGGGGGAAGTGCGCGCCCATCAGGTCGGGTGCTTGGACCAAGCGCCCTGGGCTTGATAGGCCATAATGGCGACAGAGGCGCCTAAATTTAGCGAATTGGCGCGACCCAGGATCGGGATATTGGCCATGGTCGCGACGGCTTGCTGTAGCGATGCGGACATGCCGACGCGTTCGTTGCCGAAGACCAGTGCCAGCGGGCGCGGATAGTCGAGTTGGCGGAATTCGGCATCGGCGCGGGCTGAGGTGCCCAGTAGGTGGAATTGATTTTCTTTGGACCAGGCGAGGAATTCAGCGGTCGTGCAGTTGACTATCGGGACTGCGAAGATCGCGCCCATAGACGTGCGCAGAGCTTCTGGGTCGTAGGGGTCGACAGCCTGGCCGAGGAGGATCACGCCACGGCCGCCGGCGGCGTCGATGGTGCGGACGACGGCGCCGACATTGCCGCGATCCTGTGGCTCTTCGAGTGCAACGACGAAGGTGTCCCCGGCAATGGGGATGTCGGCGAGGCTGCGCTCGGGTAATTTAACGACGGCCCCCAAACCCTGGGGCAATTCGCTCTGGGCGATGCGCTCGAAAACGCGGTCGGCGACGGCGACTTTGCGCAGATTGCTTGCTGCAATGCGCTCGCGGGCGAGGTCGGAGCGCAGCATGGTTGGCGCATAAACCAGCGCATCGATGTCCCAGCCATTGTCGATGGCTTCAAGGGTATTGCGTACGCCTTCGGCCCAGAAAACGCCCTCGCGCTTGCGGTATTTCTTGTAGGCGAGTGAGCGAATCTTTTTGACGAGGGGGTTGGCGAAGCTGGTAATTTGCTCGGGATGGTCGGTCATAATGGGCGTAAAATTACAGAAGATCGACGTATTGCGCCACGGATGCGGCATTGTCGAAGATGCAGTACATTAGAAAAAACCAGTACCTCTGGGGTTGCCGATGCCCGACGACTTCCTGCGCAAGATCGAACTCTTCTCCGGCTTCACCGACGCAGAGTTCGCCGACCTGGCCCAACTGACCCAGACCCGCCGCTATAAAAGGGGCGCCTTTATCGTCCTGGCCGAGGATGAAGGAGACGAATTTTTCATCATTCGCAAAGGGCGGGTCAAGGTCAATATCGTGCACCAAGACGGTCGCGAACTTATCCTCTCCTTGCTGGGTGTAGGCGATGTTTTCGGCGAATTGTCGCTTTTGGATGGGCAGCCGCGTTCGGCCAACGTGGTTGCCGCCGATCCCACCGAGATCATCGCGCTGCGGCGCGACCACTTTATCGATCTCATTTTCAAACATCCTCATATCGCCACCGTGCTGCTAGCCGAACTCGCCGGCCGCTTGCGTAAGACCGATATGCAGATCGAGGGCCTGGCGCTGATGAACGTGGCCAGCCGGGTATCCAAGACGATTCTCAACCTCGTCGTTGAGCAGGGCGTTGAGACCGCAGAGGGGATCTTGTTGCAGCAGCGGCCCACGCATCGGGAATTGGCTAAAATGGCGGGGACGACGCGCGAGACGGTGACCCGGGTCTTGAATCGCCTGGAGGCCGAGGGCTATATCCGCTGCAAAGGGCGACGAATCCTGGTCTTTAACGAGGCCTACGACGAATGAGCATCAGTGGATGGGGGCGGATCAGCGGATCGCCGCGCGATTCGTTTTTTGCCTAAAGCCGCAAAAACTGGCGGGCGGTCTCGCCCATGATCTGCCGGTGCTCGTCGGCTGCCAACTCGGGCAGGAGGTGGTCGAGCACCGCGACGGTGGCGCCATAGCCTGGATCCTCGACGATCCAGGGAAAGTCCGACGCCCAGATCAGCCGTTGGGCGCCGAAGGCCGCCAGCAGATTGCGGTGCCACTCGGCCAGGTCGAGATAGGGATAGGCTGTTTTGCTGATGGCGTATTGGCCGGAGAGATGGACGCAGACATTTTTAAAGGGAAAGCGACCGCGGGTATTGTCGGGGATGCGGCCGATTTTCAAACCCAACGTCGAGTAGCGGGTCTGCGGTGGCATCGGGACGTCGATCTGCGGCCGACCCCTGTCGTCCCAGCTAAATTTACCTGCGCCGGGGCAGACCATCAGGTGGTTGACGACGACCCGCACGGAGGGAAAGGCCGCGAGGAAAAAGGGTAGGACGTGGGCATCGACGGCCTGGAGGTAGAGCCAGAGTACGTAGTCTTTGCGGGCGGCGTGGGTCCAGATCGGATAGGTTGCGGTCTGGCGCAGGTCGAAGGGTTGGAGCGGATCGGCGGGACCGCCCAGAGTGCGCAGGCGAAAGCCGATGATCTGTCCGTCGGCGGCGAGGCGGTCCATGTGGTTGGCGGGATCGGGCACGTCGGGCAGCAAGCCGATGCCGACGAAGCGGTCGGGATAGGTGCGCAGGCAATGCTGTAAATAGGCGTGGTGGGCGAGGGCGGTGCCGCCGGTCTGGACCAGGACGGCCCTGTCGATGTCGTGCTCTGCCATCTGTGCGAGCAAGGTCTCCACCGAGGCCTCGCGCTCGGCGGGCATGCCGTCTTTGACCTCGCGCGGGAATTCGGCGCTGGCGCGGGCAAAGACGTGCAGGTGAGCATCGACGCGCACGTCAGCGCTCCAGGCCGAAGAGGCGGCGGCGCGCGGGGGTCGTCAATTGCGGTGCGAGCCGGGCGCAGCGGTTGGGATCGTGTCGCTCTGCGGTGAATTTCTCGTAGATGAGGATGATCGAGCGGCGCGGGGTGGGACCGCGGTTGAGCATCGAGGTGTGCATGCCGTAGCTGTTGAAGAGCAGGGCGGTGCCAGCGCGGGCATAAAAGGTGCGGTGGCCGGGCATGTCCTCGAGGCGATCGACACAGGGATACGGACCAGCGGTGGCGAGGTGGCTGCCGGGGACGTAGGCGAAGGCCCCCTCGTCGGGGCCGACATCGTTGAGATAGAGCTGGATTTTGAGGTGCAATGGATTGGAGCGGGGTACGTCAAAGTGCCAGCCGACATAGCTGAGCGGGCTCGGCGGCACGGTGCGGAACTGGGCGAAGTGGAAAACGGTCTGGCCGTCCATCAATTCCTGCAGCAGCGAATACCACGGCGGATGATCGACGAGACCGACGAAGAGCGGGTCTTGCGCCAGCGGGTCGGGGATGTCGAAGAAGGCGGCCGGTGCCGAGCCTGTTGCCACGCCCTCCAGCCACTGGTCTTTGGCGGCAGCGGCGCAGCGGTCGAAGGCGGTCTGGACCTGCGCCAGGTAGTCGCCGGTGAGGGCGTCGTCGAGTTGCAGGTAGCCGTCGCGCGGCCAGTCGGCGAGGGGGTTGGGTGCGGCGGTCGACATCGAGACCTTTGCTTGCGCGGGGTCGGGGGTGCGGCTATGTTTTTTTGAGAAGCAGTACAGTACGGTTTGTCGCCCTTGCTGGCAAGGATCAATGGAGGCAACCACCCGCATAATGTCCAAGATCGTGCAGGTCCGCGCCCCGGCCACCTCGGCTAATCTCGGACCGGGCTTTGATTGCCTGGGTCTGGCGCTTGGTTTGTACCTCGATATTACGGTGACAGAGCAAGAGGGAACCGGTCTGGAGATCGTCGCCAGGGGTGAAGGGCGAGGGCAGGTTCCATTGGATCAAAACAATGCCGTGTATAAGGGCCTGGTGCGGGCCTGTGCCGAAGTGGGACGCGCGCCGAGGCGGATAGCTCTGGAAATTGCCAGCGATATTCCGCTGGCCAGCGGCCTGGGCAGCAGTTCGGCGGCACTGGTGGCCGGATTGGCGGCGGGCGCGGCACTGTGCGGTGAAACGCCAGACCGCGAGGACTTGCTGCGATGGGGCGTGGCGATGGAGGGGCATCCCGACAATGTCGCCCCCTGCGTTATGGGCGGGATCGTCATTGCGGCGCTCGACGGAGGAGAAGTGATATCGGCGCGGATCGACCCGCCCGCAGCGCTGGTCGCCGTGGTCGCCGTACCCTGTTTCGCGGTACGGACCAGCAAGGCCCGTCGGGTGTTGTCTGAGCGGATCGCGCGCGCGGATGCGGTTTACAATTTGGGTAGAGTCGGCTTGCTAGTGGCGGGTTTTATGCAGGGCGATTACAGCTTGCTACAGACCGGGATGCGCGATCGCTTGCACCAGCCCGAGCGCGCCGCCCTGGTGCCGGGCATGCCCGAGGTACTGGCGGCGGCGGAGGAGGCCGGGGCGCTGGGGGCGGCCTTGAGCGGCGCCGGTCCGACGCTGTTGGCGCTGGTAGCTGGCGAGCCCGAGCCGGTGGCCGCGGCGATGGCGGCGGCCTGGGCTGGTTGTGGTATTGCGGCGCGGACGATGATCCTGGACATGGCTGAGGCAGGAGTCCAGGTGAAAGGGCATGGCTGTTGAATATCGTCACCATTGCGGTGGTCGTGGGTATCGCCATGACGCTGGGGTGGTTGGGGTGCGGTGCGGCCGCGGCGGTGATGGCCAGGCGGCGCGGCGGTGCGACCGCACCGTGGATCCTGCTGGGGGCTTTGTTGGGGCCGGTCGGGATTTACTTGATCGTCAAGGTCATGCACCACCAGTGCGATGCGTGTAAAAAACCGGTGCTCAGGGGCGTGCGACAATGCCCGGGATGCGGCGACGATATCGCGCGGCTCGAACACAATCCGGTCGGGCCGATGTGGACCTATCGGCGCGACTGGTAGTCGAGCATCTGCCGCACCTAAGTGCAGGATCTCGCAGGGGGTGAAATGCCAATTGCAGGCCAAAGATGAGTGTGACCATCGCAAGTGAGCTCGAACTAATCGACCAGATGACGACGCCGACCGCCGAGGTCGAGGCGGCCGTCGCGGCATTGCAGGGGCCGGTACTGCTGCTGGGGGTTGCCGGCAAGATGGGGCCTACTCTGGCCGAATTGCTGGTGCGGGCCGGGGCCGAGCAGGTCATTGGCGTCTCGCGTTTTTCCGATCCCGCCCCTCGCGAATATCTGGAGGATATCGGGGTCGAAACCATCGCTTGCGATTTGCTCGATGGCGCGGCCTTACAGGAACTGCCCGACGCGCCGCACGTGTTTTTCCTGGCGGGATTCAAATTCGGCGCCACCGGCAACGAAGACACCACCTGGGCGATGAATACCTGGTTGCCGGGCCGGGTGGTCGAACGCTACCGCAAGGCCCAGATCGTCTACGTCAGCTCGGGCAATGTCTACGCCTATACCGCCGCTCGGGGGTTGGGCGCGGCCGAAGACGGGGCGCTGGATCCTATCGGCGAGTACGCCCAATCGCGGCTGGGCGGCGAGCGCGTCGCCAGCTATGCCGCCCGGGTTTGCGGCACTTCGCTGTTGATCGCCAGGCTTTTTTACGCCACCGAATTGCGCTACGGCATCATCCACGACATCGCCTGGAAGGTGTGGAGCGGTGAGCCCATTGATCTGGAGATGGGCTATGTAAATCAGATATGGCAGGGCGATGCCAATGGCTATTTGTGCCGCTTTTTTCCGTTATGTCAGAGCCCGGCGGCAGTAATCAACTTGACCGGGCCCGAAGTGCTTTCGGTGCGGGCGCTGGCCGAGGAATTGGGGCGCCTGCTGGACCGTGAACCCCGCTTTGCCGGTGCCGAAGCTCCCGACGCACTGCTGGGAGATGCGCGCCGTCTGTGTGCGGAATTCGGGGCGCCGGCAACTCGCACGGGACAGATGCTGCGCTGGATGGCGGATTGGGTGCGGCGCGACGGGCGCAGCCTGGGCAAGCCGACCAAATACGAGTCGCGCAGCGGACAGTTCTGAGATGGAACTAGCCGGCAGACCGCTGCAGGCGTTGTGCGAAGAACTGGGTGCGGCGGCCGATGCGCTTTTGCACAGATTGCTGGCCGCAGGCGCCGGGCGCTCGGCGCGCGAGGACGGGGTGTTGCTGTGGGCGTGCCGGTTGCGCGGCGAGCGCTTTGGGGGCGCGGCCGCGGAGTTAGCAGCGCAGGTCTTGGCGCGCCGTTGCGCGGATGGAACATGGCCGGTGCAATACGCGGGTGCAGGTATCTCGGGCGCATTGGCGCTGGCGCGCGGTCTGGGATCGGCACACGGGGTGTTGGCGCGCGAGATCGTCCTGCGGTGTTTGGCCACCTGCACGCGGCGCGACTACGTCGGGGTTGCAGACAGTGGGCAGCCGGTTGCGGCGGGCACGCGCTGCCTGGGCGAATGGGCGCAATTATTGGCCGCGTGTGGGCCGCTACTGGCCGTTAGTCTAGAGCGCGAGTTGCGCATCGCCGCAGCGCGGGCGGTAGCGTCGATCCTCAATTGTCACCACCTGCCCGGTGCGGGGCTTTTGGTCGAAGTGGTGGACGGCAATGGCTTTCCCTTTGGCGATCATCGCGGGGTGTTTGCGCACAGTGGGGCCGCTCTCGACGCGTTGCGAGCAGTGATCGAGGAAGCCGGTCGCGGCAGCGAGGGCAAGCTATTGCAACTGGGCGCCGAATATCTGCGACAGCATATTGAAGCGGCCTGGGACGAGGGGATCGCCGAGGCATGCGTCGATGAGGAGTGGAGCGAAGAACGGCCCCCACCAACCCAGGCGGCGGCGCTGAGCGCGCTGGCGGCGCTGGTCGGTTATCGCGCGGGGGCCTGGGAAATCGAGTGGTTTGGACGGATCTACGCGCGCTTTGCGGCCGCTGGCGAAGCCGAGCCGGTCGCGCGCTTGGGCGGCCTGGTCGCCAGCGCGGAGAGTCTGGCAGGTCTGGTAGAGCGCGAGGGGCGTGCGCCAGGGTGGTGGGGCACCCAATCGAGCTTTGCGAAGGGAGTTCAGAATGAATAGACTGGGGCAGGGGCGACATTGGCCGGTGGCGCTATGAGCAAGGTCAAATTGAGCGCGATCGGGCGTGAGGTCCAGGCCGAGCACGGCGTGGTCAGTTCCTTTCCAGATGATTTTTTTGGCTATTTCGGCTGGCCGACCGTCGCCCACAGCGGAGACGGGGCGCTGGTAGTGGCAGCCTCTGGATTGCGCAACGCACACGTATGCCCCTTTGGCCGCACGGTAATCTGTCGCAGCGAAGACGGAGGACGCAGCTGGACCAGTCCGCAGGTGGTCAACGACTCGCCGCTGGACGATCGCGACGCTGGCCTGGTCGCGGCGGGCGGCGGCAGGATGGTATTGACCTGGTTTACCACCGACAATCGCCAGCAAATGGCGGCGCGCCTGCAGGCGCTCGACGACGAAAGAAAGGCGGCGCATTGGCGCGCTGGCCTGGCGCGGGTGACCGACGCGGCGGTCGATCGCTACGGCGGCGCCTGGATGCGGCACAGCGACGATGGTGGGCTGTCGTGGGGGCCGCCCAAGAAACTGCTCGTCACCACGCCACACGGACCGATTCGCTTGCAGACCGGCGTCCTGCTCTTCGTCGGCAAGCACTTTCCCAGCATGGAAGGCTTCTGGCGCGGTGATGGAGCGATCGCTGCCCTGAGTAGCAGCGACGGGGGGCGCGAGTGGGATGTCGTCAGCACCTTGCCGGTCTGCCGGGAGACGGCTGATAACAACTATCACGAAGCCCACGTCGGCGAGGTGGCCGATGGTCGGCTGGTCGTCCTGATTCGCATTGAGAACGCCGAGGGTTATCCGCTCGACGCGGCGGGTATCGATAATTTTTCGCTGGTGAAGACGGTGTCGGATGATCGGGGGCACACCTGGTCGCCGCCGGAGCCGCTCAACTTTCACGGCTCGCCGCCGCATCTGCTGTCCCATTCTTCCGGGGCGCTGGTCTGCACCTACGGCTGCCGCCAGGGGGACTTTGGGCAGCGCGCGATGGTCAGCCGCGATGGCGGCGAAAGCTGGGATTACGACCTGATTCTGCGCGACGACGGGTCGGATGGCGATTTGGGTTATCCCTCGAGCGTCGAGCTCACCGATGGCAGTATTTTTACCGTCTACTACCAGCGCGAACGGCCCGGGGCGCAATGTGCGCTGCTGTGGACCCGGTGGGCATTGCCGGACTAAAATCGCTTGACATTATGCAGGCTGCGGCCGATTAGTAATACATGGTTGTCTACCACGGCACTACCCGGAAAACCGCCGCCAAAATAACCCGCAACGGCTTCCAGCCCAAGTCGCCGTCGCGGCGGGTGTGGTTTGCCAAGAGCAAGGGCTACGCCTCTTCGCGCGCCCACACCAAGGCGCGTCGCAGCAACGACCGGCCGATCGTGCTGGCGGTCGATCTCGATCTCGACGCGTTGAGAAAGCGCTATGGCGCCAGGCGGGTGCGGCAGTCGGGCGGGATGATCTCGATAAACGGCGAGGTCCCGCCGTCGATGTTGCGCACCCACTACGGGCTCGGCACGCCCGAGAGCCCCGCAGAGATCACCCGCTGGCTCAACTCCATTCTCAAGGTCAAGCCCCACAAGGGCATCAGTATTCGGCATCCCGGGATCAAGCGTCTTGCGCAGTGGGTCAACAACAAACTCTCGACCAATCCCAGAGCCGACATCAGCCAGAAGCAAATGCTCTCCTATGCGATGCAGTGGATCCCCGAGCACTTCGCAGGCTACGAGGTCGATTTCGATTTGCAGCGGGCCTGGCCGCGCGCGGTGCGGCCGGCAAAACCCAGCAACGAAGGCGAATACATCCCGCTCCCGCCTGAGGATCATCGCGCCGAAGAGGCGCAAGCGTGCCTGGAGTCGGGTAAGCCGCAGCGGCAGGTGCGCGGGCTCAAACTCCTGGCCGAATTGGACGACACCGATTTGTTCGAATGGTGCACTGTAGTATTGGCCGCAGGCGACCGCCAAACGCAGATTGGCGCGCTCAAGGTCATGCGCCAGTGCGAGGATATCGACCCCGAGGTGTTGACCCCGTATGCCGAGAGCGAGCAGAAGGCCGTGCGCGCCGCCGCGCTGGAGGTGTTGGGTTTACACGGCGGAGAGCAGGCGCACGAGTGGTTTTGGAAAGGTTTGACCGATCCCGAGCCGCACGTACGGCTGAGCGCAGTAAAGTATTTGGACCGCCTCGATCCGCAGGCGCATCGCGATATTTTTGAGGCGGCGCTATACGACCCGCATCCGCAAATCGCTCAGGCCGCGCAGCGGCTGGTCAGGGGCAAGGGCTACACCCCGTTAAAGTGGTAGGCAGCCGGCTTTGGCAGATGCGACCCGTCGCCCGCGAGGGCGGCGGTTTTTTTATTGGGCTTCCTGTTCGGCGATGTAGAGTTTGGCCGGCTCGTCGTCGGGGGCCAACGCGAGGATTTTGTGGTAGCGCTCGAGAGCCAGCGGCACGTCGTGGCGGATGGCGGCGATGGCAGCCAGCGAATGGTGTACGGGCAGGTTGTCGGGCAGCGGATTGAGCAGGCGCAACAATTGTAGCTCGATATCTTCGACGTGGTCGGGCAATTCGCGCTGCTGGTCGGCCGGGCCATCGTCATCCGATTTGAACGCCGCGGCCAGCATGCTCAGCGCCCCGAACGCACCGCCGAGACCACCGGAGCCTTTTCGGGCCTGAAAGTGGACCTCGCTGTCGAGCTCGGCCAGGCTCAACGAGGCGGCCTCGATAAAGGCGGTGGCGGCTTCGGCATGGCGGCCGCTTTCGGCGAGGGCGGCGCCGAGATTGTAGTAGACCGCCGGGTTGTTGAGCCCGTAGTCGGCGAGTTCGGCATAGAGGGCAAGTTCGCGATCGAGCGCGTTGTCGGTCTGGGCCTGCTCGGCCCGGGCGTAGAGGTCGAGCAGGTGGTCCTGTAGCGCGTAGAGAATCTGCTCGGCCGGGGCGCGCTCGGGGACCAGCAGTGCCAGTTGGCCACCCGGGTCGCGGGTAAAGACCGGCGTCTGGACGGTGTAGGGCTGGTCGGCGTCGGCCAATTTCTCGCCGACCTTCTGTATATAACGGGCCGAGCGGGCGCGCAGCAGCGGCTTCCAGCTATCGAGATCGTAGCTTGGTGCCGCTTCGTCGTCCCAGGGATCGAGCAGCAGGAAGCGGTGCAGCAACTCGCGCAGTGCCGCACGATCGGCGACGAAGAAGGAGCGGCTATAGGTTTCGTCCTCGTAGACGCTGACCAACCACGAGCGCAATTCGCGCTGGACGACCAGGGTCGCGCCGAAGTGGCGGGTCAAGGATAGCGCGTGCCAGAGGGGAAAATTCTCGACCAACTTATCGAGGGCTGTGGCGATGCTGCATGGCTCGGCTTCGCCGGCATTATAACGGACCTCGACCTGATCGACGAAAGCTATGGGATCGACGCCGCGGCGGTCGAGTTCGGCGGCGATATCGTCGAGGTATGCCTGTTGGTAGTCGGCGCAGTCGAGCTTGAGCGCACGCACCAGGTCGGCGTCGTGCCATGCGGCAAAGTGCTCGGCCCTTGCTGCGGCATCCATGCTCATCGCAAGGGCAGGCGGCGGCGCGGCCGTTCTTGATCTACCGGGCGTTCGATGCGGGTCGGCCCTCCGGCTGCCTGGTTGTAGAGGCGGACAAAACTGCGCCCGACCCACCAGATGATGACGATCAGGGCGGCGATCGCGTAGGTGCTATCGCGGTTTTGCAGGTCGCGGAGGAAGTCCCAGACGTATTCCATGCCATTCTCTATTGGGTTTGGCGTTGGCGGTAGGATCAAGATAACCGTCGTAGAGACCGACGCAACAGTGTTTCGTCGGATGGATTTGGCTACGAGTATGCGATTGTCTCGTGCCGCTTCCGTTTTACTCGGTTGACTGAGTGTGTAGGAGTGTGTATACTCACAGTCTCGTATGTTCAACAGAGGTTAGCGCAGATGCGGCGTTTAAATTTCACCCTCGACCCGGAAACGGTTGCCTTGTTGTCAGACTTGGCGCAGAAGTTTTATCACGGCAACAAGTCGCAGACCATTAGGGCAGCGCTGCAAAGTCTGGCCACCCATACAGGCCACGCTGGCTGGGTGATTAGCGGTTACACGCCAATAGAATTGAGCGGAGCCACTTCCTGTCACACCTGCGGGACGAAATATGGCAAAGGCGATTTGCTGTATCGTCCCGTATTTGAACGCGGGTACAGCCACAAGGCGGTAGAAGATCTACCGGAGCAAATATGGCTGGACTGCCACGGGTGTGTGACGCAGAATGTTGAGGAGGCGCCCGCTTCGCTGTGACGCGGTTATATGCTTAGAGACAAAACGAGTGTTCGCGCGCCCATGCTGCGCGTTTTGGTGGTTTTCCTCTTGGCGGCAGGCATGGTGGGATCGCTGTCCCATATTGCTGAAGCCGATCACGATAGCCACCAAGCGCAATGTTCCGTATGCGGTGTGTTTGCAACCGTTCTCATCCTCGTCGCCCTTGTAGTAGTTCCCCCCCCAACAATCAGCCACTGGTTCAGTTTCTATTTTAATTCCGAATTGCGTCGGCTGTACTACTTAGCATCGACTGGCCGTTCCCCGCCCGCTCTGAGCTGAAGATTATCCACCACTGTTGTGCAGCGTCCACTCCACTTGAGCAGTTGCTTTCCGTTGCTCGGGAAGCAACTGGGAGTGAACAAGGCTGCAGCGCTTGCTCTATGGCTAGTTCCAGTCGCCTCTGCGTCCTGGCTTCCGTGTGAGAGTGGCGCGATGGGTTGCGCTGAGCGTGGGCGATGCATCAATCCTGCAGACACATAATGTTTCGGATTTCGCTAGTGTGTCGCACTATGCGCTGCTGCGCACTCAAACGGAACAGGTGGAATAGCCGATCATATTTCAACGATGGCGCAACAAAGCGCTAACTGCAAATCAAGGAAATCCTGCATGTCCAATTCTGTAAACCAGTTCAACCTCGATCGCCTTGGCGCGATCGCCAGTTCGGTCTGTGCACTGCACTGCGCTTTGTGCGCCTTCGCTCCGGCCGTGCTCACCTTAGCCGGACTCGGTGTACTCGTGAGTCACACGGTCGAGTGGATATTTGTTCTTCTTGCCGCCATACTGGCTATCGCCGCGGCCAAGCGGGGGTATTGTCCCTGCGGTTCGTGGGCTGCACCGGTGATGCTTTTGGCGGGCGTTGTCGTCCTGTTGGCTGGTCGCTTCACAGAGCATCTGGGTTTGGGCATCCCCGAGTCCATGATAACGGTGACGGCTGGCTGCATGCTCGTGGCGGGGCACATGATTAACTGGCGGGCCTGCAGCATGCGGCGGCAGTGAATGATTACTGTGGTCGTCGATTTGTGTTTCTGATCGAGATCCGGCTGACGACTGCCACCGGCTCCACGTCCTGGTCACCCCCGGCATGCACTATGGACCCGGGAAGCGGGCAAGATGCCCCTGGAGGACGACCCCACATGGTCTTTGTCGCTGTCGGCGCATTCTAGTCCTCGCGTTCTCAATTTTCGTTTCAGGAAAAACTTGATGATTGCCGCCTGTCCGTGGTCGCGCGATTACTCATCGTATCCCATGCTCATCAGGAAGATTTGTTATAATGACGAAAGGTAGCGAATTCAATACCCAATATCAGGATCTGCCAGACATTCAGGAAACGCGTGACACACGCGGCATTGATATTGATAGGGTTGGCGTAACGCACGTACGCTATCCTCTTGAGGTACCGCTGCGCGCTGGCGGAACGATCAATACGGTTGCCAGCCTGTCAGCTACTGTGTCCCTGGCACGCGAAAAAAAGGGCACCCATATGTCGCGGTTGATGATTGCCATTAACAATGAGTCACACCGTTTTCGTCCCGATAGGCTCGACGATGTGCTGGGTGAAATGCTGACCCTGCTAGATGCCCGCGAAGTAATGGTCGAAATGGAATTTCCCATCTTTCTGACCCGTGCAGCGCCCGTAACAGGCATAGATGGTGTGCTGGACTACAACTGTCAATACAGTGCGATGCTAAGTGTGGACGGTCACAGGGACAAAATGGTCGGCGTGCAGGCCTCCGTGACAAGCTGCTGTCCTTGCAGTAAGGAAATTAGTCGATACGGCGCTCATAATCAGCGTTCAGAGGTCGAGATCGCCGTGTCACCATGTCGCGGAGCATTTATCTGGTTCGAAGATTTGATCGACATCGCTGAAAAGAGCGCGTCGAGCCAACTGTACCCCGTGCTGAAGCGTGCCGATGAGAAGTATGTCACCGAGCGTGCCTACGACAACCCTAAGTTTGTCGAGGATATCGTGCGGGACAGTGCGCATGAATTGTTACGACGGCAAGAGGCAGAAACCATCTCCTGGTTTCGCGTGTCCGTTACCAATTACGAGAGCATCCACAATCATGATGCCTTTGCCCAGATTGAACGCGGCACTCGAGGACCCCTATTGCTTCATCCCGAGGCACGGGGGCGAATGACGGTAGCGCAATAACCTGCTGCCGTTGCCATATGAATGTGGGACAGGTGGTCATGCGTCGCTATCTGATTCCCGCACAACANAATGAAAGATACAAGGCATGACCGATNTACAAGAACAGACTCTANCCGATGCCCAACCGCTGGTCAGCAGCTGGACCGCATGTNTAGAAGATTACGTCATTGCGNCGGGGTGGAGCGCAGGTAGACAGATGCTNGCTGCGGCCTCGATAAGTGGCGAAATCGCTTTCTTTATGCCAAACTCCGACAGGCCGGAAATACACCACGGATCGGCGCACGAGTTTGGTGTTGGCTCGGTTTCGTGGCATCCACGCCTTCCGCTGTTGGCAAGTGGAGGCCAGGACGGCCAGGTAAAAATATGGTCACAGGGAAAGCTATGCAGCCAGGTCGAAACAAGGGACTCCTGGATAGAAAAAGTTGCTTGGAGCCCTGACGGTCATTGGCTGGCAGCTGCGGCGGGACGCCAAATCCATCTCTGGACCTTGTCCAGTGATGGCG
Source organism: Gemmatimonadota bacterium (assembly GCA_002724215.1). Classification (GTDB taxonomy): domain Bacteria; phylum Latescibacterota; class UBA2968; order UBA8231; family UBA8231. Next base: position 40,551 of record PBOD01000139.1, read on the forward strand.
GCCAATTGGCGTCGAATATCGTGTCTCCCGAACACGCTAATACGATTTCGGATATTGCCTGGCAGCCCCAGCAATCCTCAGCTCGGGAAGCGCCGGAAGTAGCCGCATCATGCTATGGCCAGATCAGTTTTTGGCAACCCGACACCCTTGAGCCAACGAGGCATTTGACCTGGCAAGGTACGCCACTCGTCATGGCCTGGTGTCCTGATGGTAGATATCTCGTGTGCGGCGAGCAGGACGCGACGCTACATGTATGGGCGTTGCCGTCCGAACGGGAAATGGCCATGTCTGGGTATCCTGAGAAGATACGCCAAGTGGCCTGGGATAGAACGGGAAGGTTGCTGGCCAGCGGCGGGGGTATGGATATAACGATATGGGACTTCGAGGGCCAAGGGCCGGAGGGTAGCGAACCCGTATGTCTTGAAGCGCATATCGATTCGATCACGGCATTGGCATTTCAGACAGATGGCCCCTTCCTTGCCTCCGGAGGTCGCGAAGGTATGCTCGCAGTGTGGAATCCTCTCATTGGCCAGGACGTACTGTATGTGGATTACTTCGAAGATAACCAGATCAGTTGCCTGGATTGGTCCGAACGGGACAACTGCTTGCTTGCAGGTACAGCAGATGGTCGGCTTGTTCTCTATGCCAATCCGACGGCCCCTTCTTGACAGTCGGGTCTGCGTTCGACGGCGGGTCCGTAGCTCCGAGCGCTCTTTCATAGGAGGAATTCGTCATGCATACGCATTCGGTAAAACAGTGGCAGCACCGTCACGATCGGTTGTCTGACACGCATCGAAGTGAGACCAACACGCGCCGCGTTGTGGTGATTGCGTTTTGTATGATGGTTGTCGAAATCGGCGCCGGCTGGCTCTACGGGTCGATGGCCTTACTGGCCGATGGCTGGCACATGGGCACGCACGTGGCCGCTTTGGGCATTGCGCTCTACGCTTATCGCTACGCGCGAATGCATCAGTATGATCGACGCTATAGTTTCGGCACAGGAAAAGTAACGGTCCTTGGAGGCTTTACCGGAGCCATTGTGCTGATCTTCGTCGCCGGGTTTATGGCTTGGGAGTCCGTTAATAGGTTGTTCGTGCCCGAGATTATTCAATTTGACGAGGCCATTGGCGTAGCGGTGCTTGGATTGGTCGTGAATGTGGTTAGTGCTTCAATGCTAAAAGACCATCATCATCACGACGGTCACCATCACGACCCCAATATGCGAGCAGCTTATCTACATGTACTGACCGATGCCTTGACTTCTGTTCTCGCTATTGTCGCGCTGGGGTTGGGTAAAGTCGTTGGCTGGAGTTGGATGGATCCGTTGATGGGCGTAGTCGGAGCGGTAATCATCGTCCGTTGGACATACGGCCTCCTGCGTGATACCACCTCTATCCTTTTGGACAGTGCACAAGATCCGGACAAGGTAGAGGCGTTGCGAGCGACGATCGAAGAGGTGGGGGACTGCATGGTAGTCGACTTGCATCTTTGGCGTATTGAAGCAAGCCAATACGCTGTCATCTGTTCCTTGGTGACTCATAATCCGCGGTCGCCCGATTACTACAAGGAGCGNATTTCAGCCGTTGTAGAGGGNGCGCATATCACGGTNGAAGTCAACCGGTGCGAGGCAGCGCCGGCCACGNCTTGAGTGGTAGTGAATATAGCATTCCTCATAGCCGAAAGGTCGCCATGTGTATCCTCGGCATTGGCGGGTATCGGCCGTTCTNAGTNGATTGTGTATGGATGGCCAGCGTATGACTCGCCGCACGGCAACATTTTGCGATTGCCAAATGAAGGACATGATTATTCAAGAAGGGTGTCTGGATGATTCTTTCTGGAATAGAAATTAAGAGGCGTCTCGGGACAGAAATCCATATCGATCCATTTGAAGAGGCTCAACTCAATCCAAACAGTTACAATCTGCGGTTGCACAGTGAATTGCTCGTTTATAACGATGCTGTTTTGGACATGAAAAGAGAAAATACGGCTAGGGCGATTAGTATCCCATCCGAAGGACTGATCATTGAGCCCAACAGACTGTATCTCGGCCGCACGATGGAATACACTGAGACAAATGGTTATGTCCCCATGCTCGAGGGGAGGTCTTCAATTGGGCGATTAGGCTTATTTATTCACGTTACCGCCGGTTTTGGCGATGTGGGTTTCTGCGGGTACTGGACTCTCGAGATGTTCTGCATTGCACCCATTCGGATTTATGCCGGTGTNGAAATATGCCAAATCTACTATCATGCGCTCGAAGGTGAATGTGAACCGTATGCAAGCGGTAAGTATAACAGAAATAAAGGTGTCCAACCGAGTTTGCTGTATAAAGACTTTGACGTGATGCGGTGAGTCCANGCGGGGCTGATTGATGACTTGGGGTCTGCCGCAGTGAATATGCACCGGGCCTGCGCGGAGCAACGGTCCATCGGCAACAAGCTATCCTGTTGTGTAAATATCTGCTCGACATGGNNTCTGCTCGCGATGTCGCACTTCGAAATAGCTATAGCAGACCTGTCATGAAATTAGGAAGTGTGAANTCAATGAAAGAAATTCATGATTCTACGGATCCTGTTCCGGTCACCATTATCAGCGGCTTTTTAGGCGCTGGTAAAACTTCCCTGCTCAATTACTTGCTCAACGCCAACCACGGGTTGCGGGTGGCGGTCTTGGTCAATGACTTTGGTGAGATCAATATTGACGCCGAGTTGGTTTCCGGCGTTGCTGGGGAATCCAGCATCGAACTTTCCAACGGATGTATCTGCTGTTCGATTCGCAACGACCTCCTCGATGCAGTCGTGCAATTGATGGAGCGCCCAGAGCCGCTGGAGTATATCGTCATTGAGACCAGCGGCGTATCTGACCCNATGGCAGTTTCCTTGACCTTCATGGCACCNCAATTACATGNACGGACACGAGTGGACAGTATATTGACCGTGGTTGACGCAGAACAAATCGGCGNGATATGCGGAAAGTCAAGAGAACTCGCAATCGAGCAAATCGCCATCGCAGATATGGTGGTGCTAAACAAAATCGACCTCGTCGACGACAGAGAGAGGGGGGAGTTGGCAGGTTTTATCAGAAATCTCGTGCCAAGAGCGCGTCTATTCGAAGCTGAATACGGGCGCGTGCCACTCGCTATGGTGCTTGGNGTCGGGGGGTACGACCCCGAGCGTTTTGCAGATAAGACTGGTGTGGATGTGCATGTTCATGCCGATGGNTTTGCGCAAGATCGCGATCANGCTGACGGCCATCATCACGAACCACATACCGACCATACGCTTGTTTTTAACACGTGGTGCTATAGGACGAACAAGCCTCTATCGCGCAGAGCTGTGCGTGATGNGATGATCGCTTTGCCGGCGGCCATTTNCCGNGCCAAAGGGTTTGTTTACCTCGATGACAAACCCGGTCAGAAGGCAATCGTGCATGTTGCNGGCAAACGTGTCCGTTTGCTCANTGGTGAGCCTTGGGGTGAGGAAGCACCGGAGACGCAGTTGGTTTTTATCGGTGAGGAAGGCGGGATCGATGCTTGCGAGCTACAATCACGTCTTGATGCGTGCCGCGTGGAACATGATGGCCACCGGGCCACAGAGCTTGATGTCGATGCCGAATTTATTCGAGCGATTGATTGATAATGAGCCGTGCATAGCTAACGGGGTGTTTATCGTTAGCGAAGACGGCCGGAAAGAAGCGCACTTAATCATTGCACGGCGCTGAGAGTTAGAGACAGATCCTGGTATACGAGACTGCTTGATCTTTGGGTGGGGGGGTATAGGAGCGCAGGAGAACAGGTGTTGCAAGAGTGGTATCACCGATACGGGCAAAACGCCATGGCTGGGGTAGCGACTCGTTTAGAAAACGAACCCGGGCAAATGTGCCGTGCTCAGGAGCATACTTTCGCGACGAAGGTTTTCTCCTTGCTTTTGAATCTGGCTGATGTTTTGTACTCCGAGCAGTTCCATAGAGCGCAGTAGATCTTCCTTCATTAGCTCAAAAGCTCGGGTCAGACCCATGTGACCACCAGCTCCCAGCCCACCCGCGGTTACCCTGCCCAACCCCACAGCCTTTAGGCCGTAGCTGAGCCCGATAAGGACATCCAGTCCGCTTCGGATACCGCTATCCATCGCGCAATCGAGTTTAGATTTTGCCGCGCGTAACTTGGGCATGGCCTCGGCGACAATTTGCAAGGAAGGAATGGCCTGTCCAAGCTGGCGACCGCCGTGGTTGGAGAAAATTACTCCAGTTGCTCCTAGCTCCTCTGCTTTCAAGGCGTCTTCTGCACAGTGGACGCCTTTGACGATGAGCGGTTGCTCCCCCCATGTT
>PBOD01000140.1 GCA_002724215.1 Gemmatimonadota bacterium
CCGGTATCGGTTGTGGCGCCTTCTTCCTCTGTGCCCGTATCGGTTGTGGCGCCTTCTTCCTCTGTGCTCGTATCGGTTGTGGCGTCTTCTTCCTCTGTGCCCGTATCGTCTTCGGCGTCGGTCCCTGCCGCATCTTCGCTCGTGCCGGCATTGGGCTCTGTGCCCGTAGCCGGCTCGGTTGCGCCGTCTGCGTCGCCCTCACCTGGCGCGTCGCCATCGGTTTGGCCGCTGGGTTCGGTGTCGATATCGGGCAGCGGCACTAGTAGAGTGAGTTGAAATTCGACGAGCGTGGTGTCGTTGTTGCCGATGGTGATATCGCTTTGCTGGCCTTCGAAGATCAATTTGTCGGCAATGTCGTAGCCGCGCAAGGTCAAGGTGTAGCCGCCGCCGGGTTGTAGGGTGCTGATGGTTCCGGTGGCTGGTCCGAGCGGCGTGATGTCGAGCTGTTTGAGGATGGTCGGGGTGGTGGGACTGGTGATGACGGCTTCGACGCGGTGGATTACAGAGGCCAGGGTCTTGCCCAATGGGAGCGATAGCGTGAGTTCGGCGGTTTCTTCCCGGGCGTTTATTGGATCGTAGGGATTGCTGCGATCCAGGTCGCTACAGCCGAGCAAGAAGATAGATATGAGCAGGTGCCGCATCGACGTACAATCTCCGCGTTTACAGTAAGTAATGTAAGAGTAGTCCCCGGCTCTTACCACCGTTTTCTGTTCCTTGACAGTCGGAGGGGTCTCGCGTATCGTTTTTCATTATGCGAACTCTGCTCCGCCTGGTACCCCTTTTGGCCCTCGCTGCCTGTATCGGTCCCTTTGCCGGCAAGAAAGTCGCGCCGTGGCTGGCGGGGCCGCCCGTGCTCAAGGTGAATTTCTCCAGCGCAGAAGCTGCGGCACACCTGGTCTGGGACCAAGTCTCCGCCGATGGCTTTCTCTACTACGAAGTCCAGGTCTCCGAGGGTGGCGATTTTGTCGCCGTGCAGCAGGTCGATTCCGTCTTCGANACGACCTTCACCGACCAGGGCCTCATCGCCAATCGGAGCTATCGCTACCGGGTGGTGAGCTTCTTCGGCGCCAAGGAAACCGTTCACGAACTGGCCAGTACCTCGGTTGCGGGCGGCTTCCACCGCCAGGTCGGTAGCTGGCCGTTGCCCGAGGGCTTTGCACCGACGCGGCTGGCTGTTAGCGCCGAGGGTACGCTTTTNGCCGTAGGCGCCGGGCAGGGCCGCGTTGAGCGCTACGACCAGGCCGGCCAACCCTTGGGCGGGTGGACATATGCGCGCGAGCCGCTGGCCTGTATGGAGACCAGCACGTTAGACGGGCCGTCTCTGGCCCTCGACGCCGAAGACAATCTCTACGTGGTCTACAATCTGCAGCGCCAAGGCAAACGGCCGGAGGCTTTCTGGAGCAAGTTCTCGCCCGNGGGACGGCTGTTGTGGACCCGGCCACTGGCCGGGCTCTTCGCCCGCCATATCGTCATCGACGGCGAGGATATCTACATCGAGAGCATCAGCCAGTTGCAACAATTCGACCGCGCGGGCGAGCGGCAGGTGCAGTATGCGATTCCGGCGCTGNTGGTGGCGAGCCTGCGCTTCTGGGAAGGGCGCTTCGCGGCACTGATCGAACCGCTGACCTTGCGCGAGAGCGACTGGCAGGCGCCGCGGNTGGTCGTCTACGACGACCCGCAGCGCGGCGCGGCNGTCCGGGTGCTCGGTCGCGATCCCAAGTCGCATCAGGACACCGGCAGCGGGCTGTTGCGGCGGCCGACCGATTTCGCCGTCGATGAGCCGTCGGCGCGGGCCTTNGTCGTCAACGCCGGTCAGGACCGCATCGAGGTTTTTCGCGACGGCCACTACCTGACCCGCTGGGGTAGCGCAGGGACGGCCAAGGGACAATTTCGCTTCGCGGGACGCCTGGAGGTCGTGGCGGATATGGCCACGGGCGAGAAGGACGAGCGCGGCGTAGTGGCCGGCGGCATCGCCCGCGACGCCGCTGGCTTCGTCTACGTGGCCGACACCTTCAACGACCGGATCCAGAAATTCCAGCCATGAGGGGANGGGTCGCCTTGTTGCTCGTGGCCCTGCTCGCTGGTGGGGTCGAAGCNCAGCGGATGGGNAAGCGTGCCTACAACGTCTGGGCCAAGGAGAAGATCCGCTATCTCAACGCCAAGATCACCATCAATCCCTATCGGCCGCAACTGCGCGTATTGCTGGCCAACGCCCTTTTCGAGGATGGGCAGAAATACGAGGCCAAGGCGCAGTTGCAGGAGGCGCTCAAGCTCGACCCCGAATACGCCGAAGCCCATTGCAATCTGGCGGTGATCCTCCATAGCCAGGGCTACAAAAGCGACGCCAAGCACCACTACCAAGAGGCGATGCGGCTGGATACACTGTCGATCCCGGCGATGGCCGGTCTCGGGACGCTCTACTGTCTCTCGCAGCGCCAGGCCGAGGGGATCGAGTTGCTGGAAAAGGTCGTTTCNATCCAGCCCGACCACGTTGGGGCGCGGTTCAATATGGCGGTGGCCTACCACAAGGTCGGCGACTTCAATAAATCGATTGAGCACCTCGAGGTCCTGCGCAAGACCGACCACGAGTACCCCGGCGCGCGCAAGGCGCTGTCGCGCGCCTACTACAGCCAGGGGCTGCTGCGGTTGCAGGCCGAGCAGCCCGCCCTGGCGCTGGAGTCGCTGGCCAGGGCCGTCGGGCTCGAGCAACAGAGCGAGGACATGTTTTTCGCCAAAGGGCTGGCCCATATGGACAGTGGCGACCTGGCCGGAGCCGAGGCGGCTTTTAAGCAGGTCATTGAGCTCGAGCGCGATCACATCCCGGCACTGCACAACCTGGGGATGATCTGCGAGAAGACCGACCGCGCCGAAGAGGCGATTGACTACTACTACAAGGTCCAGTTGCTGGCGCCCCACCTGCCGTCGATCGAGGCGGTCAAGCACACGTCGTACAAGGTGGAATACCTGGTCGAATAGGGTCAAGCGAAGATTGACTTTCTCCCGGCAAATTCGTACTTTCCGGAAGTCGGGCCTTTTGAGACGCAGTTATATCTTGAGAGCGGATATGAGTAGCTGAACATTGCCTCTTTTCGATCGCGCGTTAAGCGAGTGGTTGCTGGGAAGCAGTTTCAGTGGCCGCTCTTTTTTTACCCAAGCGAGTACAATGGCCAAAGAAGAAGCGATCGAAGTCCAGGCAGTGGTCAAAGAAGCCCTGCCCAACGGCTACTTCAAGTGCGAGATGGAGAACAGCCACGAAATCCTGGCCCACATTTCCGGCAAGATGCGCAAATATTACATTCGNGTGCTGCCGGGCGACCAGGTCACCGTGGCGCTCTCGCCCTACGATCTGAGCCGCGGACGCATNACTTTCCGCAACCGCTAAGACNCGGAGGTCCCGGGCGCGAACACCACCCGCGCGGCGCCGCGCAGGGGCGTTTCCCGCTCGTCCGGTCCTTTCGCGTCTGTCCGTCCCCTCACGCGCTGCTCTGTTAGTGTGGCGCGGACCATTCCAACATCCNTTTTGCACCGCAGTATCTTCGTCACGAACGGAATGTGAGGATAGCATGGTCACGATTGGAATGAATTACGAAGTTCTCGAAGGCAAAGAGGNAGTCTTTGAAAAGGCCTTCGCCCGAGTTCTGGCATCGCTCGAGGGNGCTNCGGGCCACGAGTCCTCACGGCTCTATCGCGATGTCCAGCGCCAGCGCAGCTACGCGATCCATTCGACCTGGTCCGACGAGGAGAGATTCCAGGCCTTTATCGCCTCGGAGCAGTTCGCCAAAGTTACCGACTGGGGCAAGGAACAAATCCTGGCCGCGCGCCCTGAGCACGTGGTCTACCGCACCGAAGACTGAAAGCCATGCGCGACGACNAGCGTAGCAACTACCGGGCCTGGCCCTTCCAGGAGGCGGCGCAGATTGTCAAGCANCGCCGTCCCACAGGCGACCGTCCGCTACTCTTTGAGACNGGTTTCGGCCCCAGCGGCCTGCCGCATATCGGCACCTTTGCCGAGGTGGCGCGCACCACCTGGGTGCGCCGCGCCTTCGAGCACCAGACCGGNATCCNGACCCGGTTGTTGGCTTTCAGCGATGATATGGACGGTCTGCGCAAGGTGCCGCTTAACCTGCCGCAGCCCGAGATGCTCGAGGCCCATCTCGGCAAGCCACTGCACGCNATTCCCGACCCCTTTGGCGAGCAGGATAGCTTCAGCAGCTATATGAACAACAAACTGCGCGAGTTCCTCGACACCTACCGTTTCGACTACGAGTTCCAGAGTTCGACCGAGGCCTACAAGGGCGGCGTTTTCGACGAGGGTCTGCAGGTTTTGTTGGAGAAGGTCGAGGAAGTCCGCCAGCTCATCATTCCGACTCTCGGCGAGGACAAGCGCGACGCCTGGTCGCCCTTTTTTCCGATTTGCCCGCAGTGCGGCTCGGTCTACGCCACTCGCGTCACCGGTTNCCATCCCGAGCGGCAGAGCATCGATTTCGCCTGCGACGGTGCGGTCGGCAGCGCGCGCGGCTGCGGCGACAATGGCGAGTTGTCGATTTTGGGCGGGAATGTAAAAGTCGGCTGGAAAGTCGACTGGGCACTGCGCTGGTTTACCTACGAGGTAGACTACGAGATGTACGGCAAGGACCTTATCGACTCTGCCCGGCTCTCGGGCCGCATCGTGCGACTGATGGGCAAGCAGCCTCCCGTCGGCCTGACCTACGAGATGTTTCTCGATGAGGAGGGCAAGAAGATCTCCAAGAGCGTCGGCAAGGGGGTGACGGTCGATAGCTGGGTGCAGTACGCGCCGATTGAGTCGCTGCTCTACTATATCTACCAGAATCCCAAGCGGGCGCGGCGGCTCTTTTGGGACGTGGTGCCCAAGTGTGTCGATGACTATCTCGACGCGCTGCGCCGCTATCCAGAGGTTGAGGCGGAAAAGCGCCCCGAGCAAGATCTGTGGCATATTGGCGACCTCGGGGCCAACGTGCCCGAGTACGGGGCGACGGTCAACTTTTCGACAGTCAACAATCTGATTTCTGCACTGGGTTCCGATTCGGGCGATTTGCTGGTCGACTATCTGGTGCGCTACGACGAAGGCGCTTCGGCCTATCCGCAGGTGATGCAGTCGCTGGTGGAAAAGGGGCTNAATTACTACCGCGACTTCGTGTTGCCCAACAAGACTTTTCGCGCGCCGTCGGACGAGGAGCGGGGGTTGCTCGCACAGGTAGCGGAGCGCCTCGGGGCGGTTAATGGGGCGACGGAGGACGAGTTGCAGGCGATTCCCTTTGATCTGGCGCGCGAGGCGGGGGTAGAGCCGCGGGCTTTGTTTACGATGTTTTACGAGGTGGTGTTGGGGCAGGAGCGGGGGCCGCGGTTTGGGTCATTTGTCAAACTGGTGGGGAGGGAGCGGGTGTTGGAGATGTTGCGCGGCAAGGTGTAGACGCGTTGTGACCGGCANGTCGAAGGATATGCCCTTCACTATTCTCGTGGCGCTATCCTGTGCTACTCCGATTGATTCGAGTCCGTTACGGGCATNCCCTNCGNCTTGCCCGTCGGTNGTTGGAAAATAACTGGTAAGAAAGATATATAGTTCCAGCTTGAGCGTTGGATATGAGAATTGGAGTATGTATTATGGGTGCGGAGGTTTCGCGCCCTTTTTTTATGGAGTGAATGGTGGAAGAGCAGCAGGATCTATTCGCAGAGATTATGCCGCCGGCTCGGCCCAGGCACGTCGAGCGCTTGCAGCAGGTTCAGCAGGGCTTGCCGGAGCGCTTGTACCTGGGTACGACGAGCTGGTCGAATGCGGATTGGGAGGGGTTGGTGTATCCAGAGGGGTGTGCGGCGAGTGATTATATCGAACATTATGCGAAGGTGTTTGGGAGCGTGGAGATCGATTCGACGTGGTATAGAATACCGACGGCCAAGGCGGTGGAGGGGTGGGTCAGGCGGACGCCGGAGCACTTTCGCTTTACGGCCAAGGTGCCGCGGGTGATCAGTCACGAGAAGGGGTTGGTCGATTGCATGGGGGAAATGGAGGAGTTTTTGTCTGCGATGGAGCCGCTGGGGGAGCGGTTGGGGCCGCTGTTGATGCAGTTTCCGTATGTGGCGCGGGGGCAGGACGCGTATGAGAATGAGTACGGGAGCGAGTTTATCGGGCGGCTGGAGGAATTTTTGCCGCAGTTGCCGACGGGGGATTTTCGCTTCGCAGTGGAGGTGCGCAATGGGCGCTGGTTGCGAGATCAACTACTGGACTTGCTGCGCGAGCACGGGGTGGCGCTAGTATTGAACAATTACTATACGATGCCGGATTTGGCGCAGACGCGGCGGCGGTTGGATCCGCAGACGGGAAATTTNCTCTACTTGAGATTTTTGGGCGACCGCAAAAGGATGGACGAATACGTCGATGGGATGATCGAGCGGGGCGAGAAGGAGAGGCACTGGGATCGGCTGGTGTGGGATCGGGCGACTGAGACCGCAACTTGGGCGCGGCAGGTGCGGGAGATGGCGGGGCGAGAGCCGGNGCGCGAGGTTTACGCGTTTTTCAACAACCACTATGCGGGTTACGCGCCAGGGTCGCTGGGGATTTTCGCGCGGGCGTGGCAGGAATGAGATGCCCGCCTCTGCCCGGAAGCTACTCTGGGCAGGGGCATTAAATTAAACGCCGCCGAGCAACTGATCTTTGGTGAGTACCATCACCGGCGGCAGGTTATCGACCATGCCCGCGTCGGTGCGGCGTAGCTCGTTGATGGTTCGCTGGCGCAGTTGGGCAAGTAGCTCGTGGTATGCGGATTCCAGCGCCAGGTTTTCCAACTCTTCGGGATCACTTTCCAGATCGTACAGCTCTTCTATTTCACCCGGCACCAGCCAGCGGATATACTTGTGCTTGCCCACCCGCAGCGACACCCACCAGGGTAGGCCGTTTTCCGCCTCGCCGCAGCCAATATCAGTGTATTCGCCGAAATTGTAGCGCGTGTTCTCCATCAATAGCGGATAGTCCCATTCGGCATCGGGCTCGCTGAGTAACGGGCTCAGATCCTGGCCGTGCATTTTCCAGGGCAGATCCATGCCGACTTGCGAGAGAAAAGTCGGCGGAATATCGTGGCCGCCGATCGGCGCGTCGCATACGGTTGCGGCGGGGATCAGGCCGGGCAGGCGCATGATCATCGGCGCTTTAATGTTGGCATCGTAGGGCGCCATCTTGTGGCGGAAGCCGTGCTGGCCCCAGGCAAAGCCCTGATCGGAGGTGAAGACGACCAGCGTATCGTCCAACTGTCCCATATCTTCGAGGGCGCCGATCACCTTGCCTACTCCTTCATCCAGGGCGCGCACCGCGCGGTTGTATTGCTGCTCCCAGTCGGTGAGGGTGCGCCCGTCCTGGATGCCCACGGGGCGGCCGTGGTCGTCCTCGCGCCAGACTCCGTAGACGCGCATGTGCGCGGCCTTGGTGGGCCGCGGCGGGTAGATGTCTTCGGGCGTGGGTACCTGGGGGACATCGGGATACTCTTCGTGGTGGCGATCGGCTACCGTCCAGGGGCCGTGCACGGCGTCGTAGCACAGCCAGAGCAGCCAGGGTTGGTCGGGGTCTGCTGCGCGGCCGCGCAGAAAATCTAATGCGTAGTTGGTATAGTTGTCGGTGGAATAGCCGCCGACGGGCTCGGGTGGGGCACCGTTGATGCTCATGCTCTGGTTGGTGTAATAGGGACCGTATGCTTTGGGCTGGCTGTGGTCCCAGATGGCGGAGAAGTCCCAGTAGCGGCCGTGGCCGTGATCGGGGCCGGTGTGCCATTTGCCGACAATGCCGGTGTGCCAGCCATTGTCTCGCAGATTCTCCAACCAATAGGGGCAGCGCTCCGGGTCGCGGACATAGTTGGGGTACTGCGAGGGCAGGTGCATGCTGGTGATGCCGTGTTGCAGTTTGCCGGTCAGGAAGGTGGCGCGCGATGGGGCGCACCAGGCACCGGTGTAGCAGTTGCTAAAGCGCACGCCTTCGCGGGCGAGGCGGTCGATATTGGGCGTGTTGACCCAGGGGTGCGCACCGGGATAGCAGCTGACGGTACGGTAGCTTTGGTCGTCGGTAAAGATGTACAGGATATTGCGCGGGCGATTGGCTTGTTCCACGGATATTCTCCCCTATGAGGGCAACGCGATTTTCGGATCGTCGGGATCGGGCCGGTAGAGCAGTACGGTATTGCCGAGTACCTGGACCAGGTGCGATTCGGTGGCGGCGGCGAGGTGGTCGCCGGCCTCCTTGCGGTCGAGGGGGCAGCCGCGCTCGATCTTGATTTTGATCAGTTCGCGATGGGCGTGGGCTTCGTCAATGGAGCGCAACAGGGCCGCAGAGATGCCCTCTTTGCCCAAGAAGACCGTGGGGCGGAGCTGGTTGCCGAGGCTGCGGAGATAGCGGCGCGCTTTGCCGCGGAGTTGGGTCATAGGTTGGCGTTTCCCATTTAGCGGGTGTGGACCTGGATGGAACCGGAGCGGATGCGGCGCTCAATGGCTGTTTTGAGATAGTATTTTATAAAGTAGCGGGTGCCGGGTACCAGCGCGGCAAAGCCCAGCAGGTCGGTGAGGATGCCGGGTGTCAGCAAGAGCAGCCCGCCGCCCAAGATCAGTACGCCGTCGAGGATCGCCTCGCCGGGAAAAGATCCCTGGCCGATGCTGTCACGCAGGCGGTGAAAGGCCTGGATGCCCTCGCGACGCGCCAGGGCGGCGCCGAGTGCGCCGGTGGCGAGGACCAGGGCGACGGTGGGCAGCATGCCGAGATGCTGGCCGATTTCGATCAGCACGGCGAGTTCGACGATCGGAACGAGCGTAAATAGCAGGAGCAGGCGGACAAACATAGGCGACCTCTGTTGAGATTTTGAATATAGAGGCCGGGGCGGACTATGTCGAATGAGGTGCCGGACGTGCCCTATGCGAAATGGCCGCCAGAAGTCAGCGGTTGGCGTGCTGGGCGAGGCGGTTGGCGGCGCGACGGCTGAGATAGACGAAGAGGGCGAGCAAGGCCAGCGAGAGCAATAGTTCCCAGGGCGGGCGCTCGCGCTCGAGCAGGGCCTGCCAGTCTTGCAACTGGCTGCCGATATGGGCGGCGAAGAAGGTGCGGGGTAGCAAGCCGATAAAGGAAGACAGCCAGATCCTGGCCGGGGTCAGGGGCAGGCGGGCACAGGCCAGGTTAGTCAGGGCGAAGGGCATGTGCGGTGCCAAGCGGAGCAGGGCGATTGCGGCGGGCAAAAACGATCCGGCGGTATCGACCAGGCGCTGGTAGGTGGTCCACCAGGTCGTTTTGCGTTGCAATAGCACTTCGAGAAAATTAGTGCTGAAGAGGCGTCCGAGGCTCAGGCCCAGGGCGGTGGCCCAGGCCAGCCCGCAAGCGGCGGCGATATAGGGCCAGGGGCCCGGTAGCAGATAGCCGCAGACCGCGCCGAGGAAAAAGGACGGCAGCAGGGCCAGGCCGACGGCGGTGCCGCCGATGAGGACCAATGCCAAAGTCAGGAAAGCGGGGAGGATATTTTCTACGAGATGGATATGGGCGGGGGCGGCCAGGCCGACCAGGGCCATGCCGGCCAGGGGACCGATGAGAACGAGGAGAGCGATGGCCAGAGCGGTAAATTGGCGGAGGGTGCTGGGGGGAGTGGGCATGGGATTTGTGGACATAGCGACACGTCTAATGAAAATATTGTATAGACAATGTAATCCAAAACCTGCAATTTTGCCTTTCGGCATGTTCATGCGTTGCCTTTACTTTAAGCCTCCGTAAAAATTGCAATGACAAATTCAGTTCACAGTGCCCAGCCCCAGGGCGATTCCCATAAGCCGAAATACCACTTCACCGCGCCTGAGGGCATTTGTTATCCCTTTGATCCCCAGGGATGTATCTACTGGCAAGGCCGCTATCATCTCTTCTACGCCTGCTAGGTCGAGGACGTGGGACTCTGGGGTCACGCCTTGAGCGCGGACCTGCTACACTGGACGCACTACCCCATTGCCCTGGGCATTGCTCCTGCAGATCCCGAGGAGCAGGTGTACGCCGGGGGATCCCTGATCAATAAAGAGGGCGTCCCCACCATGATCTACCACGGCGTCAATTCCGGCACTTGCATCGCCACCANCCGGGACGACGCATTGGTCCACTGGCAAAAACATCCGGCCAATCCCGTTATACCTCTGCCCAAAGAGGGCGATCCGGGCTATGGGTTATATCATGTTTGGGATACATGCGGTTGGGTCGATGGCGATACGTATTACTCTATCAGCGGCAACAAACCCCANACCCNGCCGGAGACCGAAGGCGACGTTGCNTTTCTGTTCAAATCCAGCGATCTGGTNGACTGGGAATACGTCCATCCATTTTACGAATCAGACCGGCGCTGGACCGCTGCAGACGAAGACTGCTCCTGCCCGGATTTCTTTCCNCTGGGCGANAAACACGTNCTGATGTTTATCAGCCACAACAAGGGCACCCAGTATTATGTCGGCCGCTATGAGGGTGAAAAATTCTATCCCGAGCGGCACGGTCGCCTGAACTGGCCGGGCGGCCCCAGTTTTGCCCAGGAGAGCTTGGTAGACGGTAATGGCCGACGCATTTTCNGGGCCTGGCTCTGCGAAGCGCGAGCCCGCGAGGTCCAGTTTAGCAGCGGGTGGTCTGGGGTGTTGAGCCTGCCCAGGGCCATAGCCCTGGCCGCAGATGGTACGCTGCAAATCGATCCCGTTGAGGAGTTGGCAGCCCTGCGCCGGAATCACCGCCANNGCCGCGACATCGCTCTGGCTGCCGACGAAGAACAAGAGTTGACAGAGGTCGCAGGCGATTGCCTGGAACTGGACCTGGGTGTCGAGCCGCCCCGTGTNGGGTCCTTCGGTCTCAGGGTCCGGTGTGCTCCCGATGGCGAGGAGCAAACGGTCATTGCCTTCGACGTCGCAGCTAAAAAGCTGTANATCGATACGACCCGATCCAGCCTGAGCNCCGCTGTCTTTCAGCCGTGGCCTATTCCCCAGGCGGCTTTCCACCCGGAACTACTGGATGGNAGCGTGGATGATGTCCGGGTNCAGGAAGCGCCNCTGGCCCTGGCGCCAGGNGAGCGACTNCACTTGCGGATCTTCCTGGATTGCTCGGTCATAGAAGTGTTCGCCAACGGCTGCCAGTGCCTNACNCAGCGGATCTATCCCACTCGCAGCGACAGCTTGGGCATCGCGCTCTTTAGTCGCGGCGGGCGTTCGTTAGTGAAGAGCCTCGACGCCTGGGATCTGGCCGCAATCAATGGCTATTTGTGATATATCCCATCGACTACGCCATTCGTTTGCCGCANTAGACACAGTATCTGGATTTTGCCCACGGGTGGCGAATACCGTACTATGGACACACTATGGCGGAAAAGTGGACATCGCCGCGTTTCGCCTCGCCGACGCAGGACTTCGACTTAGAAGTCCTGGTCAGCCGGCTGCGCAAGGGCTTCTTGGTATCGATGGCCATCGCCGCCGTCCTCCACCTGGCCGCCGCCGGGATCAATCCCTTTAAAGAAACTAAGAAAAAGGCGCCGCGCCCGATGACGACCAAGTTCATCAAGCGCGAGCCCCGGCTGACCAAGCCTTTGGAACTGCGCAAGATCCCGCAGCCCAAGCGGCAGCTGGCCCGGCGCGAGGTGCAGCTCGCCAGAGCGCGAATGGACCAGGTCCAGGCCACGGCCAGTTTCAATGCTCGCAGCCTCATCGCCAGCCACGTCGGCGGCTCGGGCATCAGCCTGGGCATCGAGAGTGCCTTTAGCGCGTCGAACACCCTGGCGCTAGAGCCGAGTCTGGTGGCGGCGGCTGTAACCAGCGAGCGGACTGTAGAGCACAAGATCGACATGGCGTTGGAGATGCTCGATGTCAATAGCATGGATACCGGGCGCTACAAGGCGATGGTGATTCAGGATGCGGGTGACAGGCAATCGATTAAGGGCTTCGTCAAGTTCGCGCAGGTGATGTCGGCGCGGGCGCAGGGACAGACCGGGTCGAGCGGGCGCTCGCTCGATTTTCTGCGCGACTTGCTCAACGAGTACACCGGGCTCAAAGCCGACTTTCTCGGGCTCATCACCTATGACGACCCCCGGTTGCTGGAAATTCCCATTTTGATCTCGCCCCGCGGGACGCCCAACGAGGCCGAGATGGCCAATCTGGCGCAGTATCTGATCGCCGGTGGCTTCGTAATGGGCAATGCCATCGGCCCCTACGGCGAGGCGCTGGAGAAATACGGAGGGCTGGTGCGGGGCAAGGATTTCTGGAGCGAGCGGCTGGCCGAGGACCACGCGATTTTTCACGCCTTTTTCGACATTGAGGGCGGCATGCCCAACAACTCGGGCACGGCGCAGGGCAAGTCGGGGGTGCTGACTTGGAACCACATG
>PBOD01000141.1 GCA_002724215.1 Gemmatimonadota bacterium
CGCACGGCCGGAAGTGGCGGAGATTTTGGGCGAGTACTACAAGAAGGAAGCGNCCGGCGGTTAAACTCCCGCTCTTCCACACAGTGCAACGAGCAGGCGGCTGAAGGCATGGCCGCCTGCTCTTTTTGTACCATCCAGATCGCCCGCCACCACCGCAGCAGACCGGACTCGTCACTGACGCTGTTGTTTCCAGACACTGAGAACGCGCGAAGTCCCGCAATAGAAGGGTAGCGCGACCTGTCCAGAACGATCGCGATCCCGCGTGCCATTCCAGCCACCGCAGCCATGCGAAAACCGGTGGCGACACACGCCAGCGCCTGGTTCGCATCAGGAACTCCCGCCAGTCTCATAATCAACCAGAGCAACGAGGCAGGTGGGAATCCTTACAGCCCCCCTGCCTCGGCGGCACCCCGCGCAACNTAGGTCGCACAGTTCATTATCCGCATAAACGACAGCACCTGTTAAGAAANCCCTTTGCACAACCAAGCCGGTCTGACAGCCCGCCCTCTACGGCACCGACTCGACGCGCCCGATCTTCTCCATGTTGGACAAGCTTAAATTAGCGGCTTGTGGTCCCGCATAGGCACGATCTCAGCGCCAATATTCTCAAATTCTCCAGCGAGCTACTTGACATTTCTAAGTTAGATGTTTACCATTGCATATCAAAGTTTGGCATATGAAACAAAAAGGGGCANTAGGATACGNATGGATTACATGCAATACAATGAATCGTTAGTGCAAACGATTGATGCCCGGCATACACTGCTCAGCCCGGTTCCATCGACTAACGCATAGCTGGCAATCAGTCTATATAAAGCGGCGACATGTTCCAACTCGGCCCCAAAGACTTGCACCTATTTGCCCTAAACCCGTTGCCACAACGTCATAACTTGCTGCGATTGGAATCCAAATGCCCAAGCTAAAAGCCAAGTGCTGCAAGAAATNNCAGCGAAAGCACAAGGCCTGCAAGAAATGTCCTGTACGGACGGCCGTCGGCAAAGAGCAGAAGATGAAACACGCAGCTTGAGACCGTTATACAGGAGCGCCTGCCCATGCATACTCTAGTCAGCCGACCGCCGACCGCCTCGATCTACTGTTGTGAACACGGCGCCATACACTTGGTCTATCAGAATATTAACATCGGAATGCACCCGAACGAATTCTGCGCCCTCAACAAACATATTCAAGACGCGATGCGGCGCATCAACGAGGGCACCTGGCCTTGCCCCTATGTGTCACTAAAATACAGTACTACCGTCGTCTGCCTTGCTATCGGTGACCTCGAACCCCTGGCCGAGGCCATGGACGAAGTCGCCGTCGCCATCGAGACCATTCTCGACCTCGGAGATCTGGATTGCCCCAAATACGAACCAAGTCTATTCGCCACTACCGTCCCCACAAACGGTGGGCAATTGGACGCAATCAACAACAACCTCTTGTTACCTAACTAAAATGAGGCGGTGGCCGTCTTCTTTTTTAGGCAAGTCGCGCTATAGCACTGTAGCGCGGCGGTACTTGCCGCTATCCTCACTTCCGGTCAAAGGCGGCCGCCGCCTCGAATCCATTCATCCCCANAGCCANATCGCCNATCAANCGCCGACCAAATCGCGCTTGCGCTGGCTGCTACTGGCCGAACTCGTAGTCGGTGTCGGCCTCATTACCGCGGCCATAGCGCGCACCCTGCTTCCACACTGACGAGGATTGCCTCCCAGGGCGCCTGTACAGTGGGCTCAGACATCAGAATACCGCACTCTCCTGCCCGGCCTCTGTCACTCACGACTGAGCCCCAACACAACGCGTGCGCAATTATTGTGTTAGGGTCCACAAGTCATAAAATAATCGTATATTTACGACATGTTTTTCCAACCGTTTGACAGCAATAACTGGCTGTTATATTATTCGATGAAATATTTAGCTGAAAAATTTATCNCACTGTCACAGCGATGACCGACGACGCCAGAATCACCCTCCGCACCATCGCCGACAGGGCGGGCGTCTCCGTCGCTACGGTCAGCACGGTGCTCAGCAACAAGGCGGGATCGGGCAAGGTGCGGATAAGCGATCAGACCATCCAGAAGGTCCGCCGCACCGCCCGCTCTGCAGGCTACCGCCGCCAGATCGTCATCGGCCTTATCCCCGCCCGGCTCAGCGAAGCCAACGAGATCCCCGTCGCACAGAGCATCATCCAGACTTTGCGCGAGGAGCATGATGTCCACCTCGCCCTGGGCGTCCCGACACAAGCCAATCCTCAGTCCGAATTGACCGAACTAGCGCTGATCGGCAGGAGCGGCTTCGATGGCGCGATCATGGAACCCAGCTTCGCACTGCTGAGGCAGCTTGCCGACCGCCCCGATATCATCGCCAGCTGTACGAACCTGGTCTTTATCAATCGCTATCCCGTCGATGAGGTCCCATGCGTCACCGTCGACCATCGCCAGTGCGGCGTCATCGCCGCCCGGCACCTCATCGACAACGGCCATGCTCGCATCGCGTTTCTCGCAGACCATGGCGACAGCGATCCCGCGTCCTGCTGCCCTGCCATCGAGTGTGAAGTGCAGCAGAATCGCTACCAGGGCTTCAGCGAAGCCCTGGCCGAAGCAGGCCGCACCGGCGAGCTCGTCCACGAGGTAGAGGATGTCCTCGCCCGCCGCGGCGAATTCACCGCCATCTACTGCGCCCACACGCGCGGCGCCACCGCCCTGCTCAGCGCCTGCTGGCAGGCGGGCGTAAGCGTGCCTGCAGCGCTCTCGATCGTCGGCCAGGACGACGAATTCACCAAAGAAATAGCAAGACCGGCGCTGACCACGGTGGACGTTCGCACCCCCGAGGTCGGCCAACTGGCCGCGCGCACCATCATCGCCCGCATCGACGGCGAAAAACCCAAGAGCACCGTACTCTCGCCCCGATTGATCGAGCGCGAGAGTGTGCGCCACCTCTAATTTCCAGACACGAGCAGATCCCGCTGATCAAAAACAGGAGTATACCCATGGAATACCGCAGAATGGGCCGCACCGGACTCAAAGTATCCGAAGTTTGTCTCGGCACCATGACCTTCGGCCACAGCACCGACCAGAAGGAGGCGCAGAAAATCGTCGATCTGGCCTTTGACGCCGGCATCAATTTCTTCGACACCGCCGACTCCTACGGCGGCGGCGACTCCGAGGTCATCACCGGCAAGACACTCAAAGGGCGCCGCCGCGACGCCGTGGTCGCCACCAAATTCTTCAACCCCATGGGACCGGGCCCCAACGACTCGGGCATGTCGCGCGTACGCATTATGAACGCCGTCGAGGACAGCCTGCAGAGGCTGCAAATGGACCACATCGACCTCTATTACATCCATCATGTAGACAGCCAGACGCCGATGGAGGAGATGTTGCGGGCGTTGGACGACCTCGTCCACCAGGGCAAGGTCCGCTATATCGCCTGCTCCAACTACCAGGCCTGGCGGCTGATGGAGGCCCTGTGGCTCTCCGATGCCAACGGCCTCGCCCGGTTCGAGTGCTTCCAGCCGCAGTATAGCCTGGTCGTGCGCGACATCGAGCAGGAGTTGATCCCGGTCTGCCAGCTCAAGAGCCTGGGCGTGGTGGTGTGGAGCCCGCTCGGTGGCGGGTTTCTCTCCGGCAAATACAAACCCGGCGAGCGCACCGTGGAGGGCACGCGCTCCGCCGACGCCTGGGCTTATCCGCAGCGCTACTTCGCCGAAAATGCCGACGAATCCCTGCAGGCGCTGCTTGCCGTCGCCGACGAAATCGGCCGCTCGCCGGCCCAGGTCGCGCTGCGCTGGGTGCTGGAGCAACCAGCCATCACCTCGATCATCATCGGTGCCCGCACCGTCGAGCAGGCGCGCGACAATATGCTCGCCGGCAGCTTCTGCCTGGAAAGCGAAGTACTTGCCAGACTCAACGAAGTCTCCCACCTGCCGCACCGCTACCCGGAGGCAATGGAGGCCGATATGCACGAGCGCCGCGACGACGCGGTCGAGATGCCGTCTTTGCAGGACTGATGGCCATGCGCTTGCAGGACCGGGTAGCTCTCATCACCGGCGGCGGCTCCGGCATCGGCGCCGCCGCCGCCCGCCACATGGCCGCAGCAGGCGCCAAAATCGCCGTATGCGGCATCCCGGCAGACGGCGTCAACGAGGTCGCCGCATCCCTCCGCGCCGACGGCTTTGAGTCCATCGGCTTACCCACCGATGTCGCCGACGAAAAACAGGTCGAAGCCGCCGTCGAAAAGACCGCCGCCAAATTCGGTCGCCTCGACATCGCCGTCGCCTCGGCCGCCGTCCAGCTCCACGACCGCGACCACACCCTGCACGAGCTCGACACAGAGGCCTGGGACCTCACCCATTCGATCAATTTCCGCGGCACAATGCTCACCTGCAAATACGCACTGCAGCAGATGCTGCCACAGCAGTCGGGCGCGATCGTCATCATCTCCTCAGTCACCGCCATGGGCGGCGGCTCGCCCAATGTGGCGTATCTCACCGGCAAGCACGCCCTGCTCGGCCTCAACCGCCATATCGGCAAGCACTACGGTCGCCACGGGATCCGCTGCAACTGCATCTGCCCCGGCGCGCTCGAAAAAACCCCCAACCACGACATTCACCCCGATCCCGAAGGCCGCGCGCAGCAACTCGCCGAGTCGATTCCACTGGGCCGCCCGGCGACCCCCGAAGATATCGCCCCCTGGGTCACTTTCTTGAGCTCCGATGAGGCGCGCTACGCCAATGGCACGCACTTCCTCGTCGATGGCGGCATGAGCGCTTGAGGGTCACCAGCGACGCGGCACTGGCACCGCTCGACGCGCTCGTCGATAATTGCGTACATTTAAACGCCGCCCCAGAATTCGCGGCTGGCGACAGTTCGCGCGTCGGCGCCAGCGAGGAAGACCTATGCGCTACCTGATCCCCCTGCTCCTGCTTTTGGCCGCCTGCGGCGACCAGCCCGCGTCCGTCATCGGACCGCGCAGTACCTCGCCCGACGCGCCCGAGTTAGGAACCAGCCTCTATGCGAGCGGCGCCCTCCACGAGGAATTCCAATTCTACCTCGACGAGGGCCAGACCGTGCGCCACGGCAGCTATAGCGCCTTCTTCGAGGGCGGTGCCGTGCAGACGACCGGCTTTTACCGCGAGGGACTCAAGGACAGCGTATGGACCCACTTTGACGAGGGCGGCCGCACCACGCTGGTCCACGCCTGGCGCCAGGGCCGCAAGTGGGAAGGGCCCTTTCTGCTCTACTGGCCCAACGGCAACCCCTCGGAATACGGCACCTACCGCCACGGACTGTGGCACGGCGCCTACGTCAGTTACTACCCCAGCGGCAAAACCGAGGTCCGCGCCCAATACGTCGACGACCAGTTGCACGGATCCTATATCGAATTTTACGAAACCGGCAGCCGCCGGGTACAGGGCATCTACTGGCGCGGTTGGAAGAACGGCACCTGGCGCTACTTCGCCGAGTCGGGCCTGGAGCTTCAGCGCGAGGAATACGACCGCGGCAACCTCGATAGCAGCGGCCGGGTGGAGTTCGACCTCTTCGACGACGGCAGCATTCGCACGGTCATTCCCTACAACGGAGACACCATCCACGGCGTGCTGATCGAGTACTACCGCAACGGGTACAAGCGCGAGGAGCGAACCTATGTCGACGGCCGTCGCGAGGGGCTGGCTTTCACCTATTGGGACAACGGCCGGATCAAAGACCAGGGCCGCTACGACCGCGGCCGCAAGCAGGGCGCGTGGAATACCTACTCCAAGGGCGGCCAACTCACGGTGGAAGCCGTCTACGATCGCGGCACGCTGTCGGGACCGTACACATCGTACTACCCCAACGGCGCCGTGCAGTGGGAGGGCACCTTCCGCCTCGGCCTCAAAACCGGCTTGTGGACCAACTACACCCAGGACGGCGAGAAGCGCCGACAACAGACCTGGAACGGCAACGATCCAGTAATCATCGTAGACTGCCGCGAGGAGAAATGCCAGTAGCCGCTGCCGCGACGCCGCTATCCGCGACAAGGCTCGACCGCGATTACTAAAGACGCGTTATCATTCTACTCGACCTCGAACTTCCGCCTCCCAACCCCGCGAGAAACGACCGCTAATGGACGCCCGCGCCTATCTGGAGCAACACGTCAAAACCCGCGAGGAAATTGACGCCTTCCTCAAGCTCGACTACGCCGATGCCTACGACGCCAAAGGGCTCGGCTGGACCTACGACGGCGAGCTCGGCTGGATCCTCGTCGACTCGATCCGTCCCGACGGCATCGACGACTCCAAGACTTTTTACCACTACGAGCCGACCGGCGCCCGCCGCCGAATCAACGCCGCCGACCAGACCGCACGCGTCCACACCTACGGCAATAGCTTCACCCACTGCGACCAGGTTTCCGACGGCGAGACCTGGCAGGAGTATCTCGCCGCGCATCTGCGCGAGCCGATCGAAAACTACGGCGTCGGCGGCTATAGCGTCTACCAGGCCTATCGCCGCATGCGCAAAATCGAAACAACGCACCCCGCCGACCACATCGTGCTCAACATCTGGGACGACGATAACTTCCGCAACCTCGATGCCTGGCGCACCCTGCGCTTCGGCAAGGGGTCGCGCTGCGGCTTTACCCTGCCGCACATCCGCGTCGATGGCGACATTGTGACAGAACGCGAAAACCTCTGCCCCACCCCCGACGATGTCTACAAGCTCTCCGATCTCGACTGGCTGGTCGAAACCTTCGCCGCCGACCCAGTTCTCAACGCCGTGCTCGAGATCATCGCCAGCCGCGGGCATACACCGGTCGCAGAAGTCCCCTTGGGCGTCGGTCTACCCGGCGAGATCGACCTCCTACAGTCGCAATTGGCGCAACGGGCCCTGCGCGCCACCCGCCACGTGCTCGAGCAAACCGAGCGATTTGTCAAAGAGTCGGGCAAGCGACTGTTGGTCGTGCTGTCCTACTCGCGCGGTGGCATATTGCGCGCGCTCCAAAACGAGCCGGCCTGGGACCAGGCGTTGGTCGACTTCCTCCAGACCCGCGACTACCCCTGCATCGACCTGCGCGATGCCCACCGCGCCGAATTTGCTGGCTTTAATGGCAGCCCGGACGAGTATCTCAATCGCTACTACATCGGCCACTACGCGCCGGCCGGCAATTTCTTCTTCGCCCAGGCACTCAAAGACGCCTTCGTCGACTGGCTCGACCCCAGGCCGCTGCCCTACCAATGAGCGCGATGTCCGAGATATTCCGCAACTAATTTGCTGCTGCCTTTTCCCAGTATTGACAATATCTATGACCGAGACTCTGCTGCAACCCGCCAAGACCTGCGAACTCCACATCCACATGGGCGGCGGGGTCTTCGCCGAAGATCTGCTCGATCTGGCCCGCGAACACTACGAATACATCGACTGGTCGCTCTACATCGACCAGTTCGAACAAGCCTACGGCCAGCGTCCCGACCCGGTCGCGCTCTTCCGCGATGCCCTCGAGCACGGCCAGCTCGACGCGCTCAAAGAACACTATGTCTACGGCGACCGCGACCGCGGCGACTTCGCTCAATTCCAGGCCAAGTTCAACATGGCCATCTGCGTCTATCGCCATTGGTGGAGCGCGCTCGGCGACCAGGACGAGATCTGGCGCCGGGTCATCGCCCACCACCGCCGCGAAGGCCTGCGCTATGTCGAATATCGCTCGATGGCCCCCTACGACCACACCCAGGCCGACGCCTTCGTACAATTCCACCAGCGCACCGCCCGCGTCATCCACGAATCCAACACCCCCGACTTCGAGGCGCGCTATCTGATCAGCCTGCCGCGCTGGGCCCCGCTCGAATGCTACCACCTGGTCCAGCGCCTGCTCGACGAAAACGAAGGCCTGGTGCCCACCATTGTCGGCCTCGACTTCTGCCACTTTGAGGAGGGCTATCCGCCCGCGGGCACCCGCGCCTTCTTCCAGCGCCTGCGCTGCGACAACGAGCTCAGACCCGGCCGCGCGCTCGACGTGGCCTACCACGTCGGCGAAGTCTACTTCGACAAGTCGCTCGAAAGCGCCGTGCGCTGGTGCCACGAGGCCGCCGAGTTGGGCGCGATCCGCCTCGGCCACTGCACCGCGCTCGGCCTCGATCCCGCCGCCGCCGTCGCCAGGCGCCCGCAAGCCCACGAACTCGAACTGGTCGATGAGCGCGTTGCCCAGATCCGCTACGATCTCCGCTATCGGAACGACCTCGAGCGATGCGGCGTGGCCATCGATGCCAGAGCCCTTGAGCGCGAGCTCGACAATCTCGCCGACTGGCCCCGCGACGAGCCCATCCACCGCGCTTACGCCCCCGAGCGCCTCGCCGACGTGCGCCGCCGCCAGGACTTGGTCCTCAATCGCCTGAGCGAGCTCGGCGTGGTCATCGAAACCTGCCCCACCTCCAACCTGCGCATCGGCGCAGTACCCGACCCACAGGCCCACCCGATCCACCGCTTCCTCGCCTCCGATGTGCGCCTGGCTATCGGCGCCGACGACCCCGGCATCTTCGACTGCACCCTCGCCGACGAGATAGAGTGGGTCCAGCGCCACGCGGGGCTGGACCCAGCCGCATTGCACAACCGCCTCGGCGACCCGCGCCACTACCGCTGCGGCCAACACCGCACCTGAGCTGGCCGGCCGTTGATCGTAACCTGAGCTTTTAGCGGGAGCCAGACCCCAGCCGACGGGCTTGCACGGGCCCGTGCGGACACAGATCACCAACGGCGCTCATCACCACAGTAGAAGCGCCAGTCGTCGTGGAGCTGTAAAGCCGCTATGCAGCGCATGGCCGACAGCGTCTGCGGCGTATGGCCTGTGCTGGTGAGAAGCGCCGACCCAGCGCTAAGAAAGGGCGATCTCGCCCTGGGCAATCCGCGCCAGCGTCGCCGCGTAGAGCCGGTGCTCGACCGCCAGCACCCGCGCCTGTAGAGCCTCGGGCGTGTCGCCGGCCGCCACCGCCACCACCTCCTGAGCCAGAATCCGCCCCTGATCGTACCCGCTATCCTCCACCAGGTGGATCGTCGCCCCGCTTGCGCTTTCCCCAGCCGCGAGCACCGCCTCGTGCACCTTCAGTCCGTACATCCCCTGCCCGCCGTATTTGGGCAATAGCGAGGGGTGGATATTCAAAATGCGCCCCGCGTAGGCCTCGAATAGCGCCGGCCCCAGCCGCTTCATATAGCCGGCCAGGCAGACCACCTCCACGCCGTGTCGCGCAAGCACCGCCGCAATTGCCGCATCTACCGCGCCGGGATGGGTCTTCCAATTATGTGATAGGCGGCGATCCCCTCGGCCCGCGCCTTCGCCAGCGCGCCCGAGCGCGAATTGTTGCTCACGGCGGCCCGGGGCTCGGCCACCAGGGTCCCCGCTCTGCAGGCGGCGACGACCGCCTGCATATTCGACCCGGCATGCGAGGCGAGGAAGCCGAGCTTGAGCATCTAGGGAATGTCCCGCGCCAGCGCGCCGCGGCGCGGATTGCGATAGAGGTTCATATCGGCCATATGCGCGGTCCTTTCGTTTGATCCGGCGGCGGGAAATTAATATCTTGCCTCCATGACTTCAACCAGCCCGACTACCGCCCAAGACGCCGATTTCTACCAGCACAACGGCTATATCCGCTACGAGCATTTTTTTGCCGCAGGAGAAATAGCCGGCCTGCACCAGGCTATCGACCACGCCGTCGATACCCGTCGTGCCCGCATCAAGGGCGCCGCCGACGACGGCCGGTCCTCCGCAGACTACGAGCGCGTCTTCAACCAGATGGTCAACCTCTGGACCGATTACCCGGACGCCAAACAAATCGCCTTCCACGAGCGGCTGGCCGAGAGCGCGCGGCGTTTGAGCGGCTGCCGCCACGTGCGCATCTACCACGACCACGCGATGATCAAACCCCCCGGCCAAACGAGCAAAGAAACCAACTGGCACCAGGACGCGCCCTACTGGCCGATGGATCCGGTCGGAGCACTGTCGGCGTGGATCGCAGTCGACGATGTCACGCCCGACAATGGCTGTTTGCACTTCGTACCGGGCACCCACAAGTTCGAGCGGCTCGAGCCGATCAAGCTCGGGGTCGACGGCGAGAGCATCGTCGATAAGATGCGAGAGCGCGGCTATGAGGTCCCCGAACCGGTGACCATGGACATGGCCGCCGGCGGCGTCACCTTCCACCACGGCTGCACCTTCCACTATGCCGGCCCCAACCAGACGACCGCGCCGCGCCGCGCCTTCGCCATCATCTACATCCCCGACTACACTACCTTCACCGGCACTCACGACGCCGCCGGCGCCGCCGACGAGATGCAAGCGGGCGGCCCCTGGGACCATCCGCTGCACCCGATTCTGGCGGGCGACTGACTGGATCGACCGCCAGCACCAAGCCCCGTCTTTCGCGTGAAAGGTGGGGCCTTTTATTTGCCCATCTGTTGCAAATTATTCAAGCAGCGCTCGACGCAATCGAGCGGCGAAAAGGCGTAGGACTCCTGCTCGACGATATACCACTCGGTGCCGCCGCTCGTTTCGCAGATCTCGAAGACCCGCTCCCATTCGACCTCGCCCTCGCCGATCAGCGCCTTGTCGTCGGTGCTGGAGTGCTCCTTGAGATGCACCAGTTGTGCGCGACCGGGATATTTCTGCAAAAAGCCCACCGGCTCGGCGCCGCCGTGGTACATATTGCCGGTGTCCAACTGCATCACTACCTCGGCGCGCGTATTGCCGAAGAAGGTGTCCCACGGCAACTCGCCCTCCAGCGCCTGGAATTCGACGTGGTGGTTGTGGTAGCCGGTGCGCATATCGTGCGGCTCGAGCCGCGCCGCGATTTCGTCAAATAAGCCTGCCGTCTCCAGCCACGCCGCCCGGCTGGCGCGTCTTTCCTCCGCCAGCCCGGGCACGATCAAGTAGCGGTTGTCCAGCGTCTTGTTGAAGGCCACCGTGGCCTCCAGCGCATCGCCGAGCAAGGTGTCGATGCCGATGTGGGTGCCGACGACTGCGAGCCCATGCGCGTTGCACAAGCCCTTGAGTTCGTCGGCGCCGCGCTCGTAATAGCCGGCAAATTCCACGCCTGCGTAGCCCATCTCGGCTACTGCCCTGATCGATCCCTCCAGATCGCGGGCGCAATCTTCGCGTATCGAATAGAGTTGCAGCGCAATGGGTATGCGGGCCATGGTCTTCCTTTCTCGAGGTCGTCGCGGATACGTTCGGGGGTGAAAGCTATGCAAAGGCCCGCGCAACCTCAACCCGACTGGCATTTGTAGCCCAGGCCAACGCGACCTAATTTATCACAGGGGGATGCCCATGTACAGCAGCCCGTTTTTTTGCCAGAACCTATTGCTGGCCCTGCTCAGTGCCGCGCCGGGGCCAGGATGCGGAGACCATTGTGTCCATCTCGCTCACCAATAGCACCCAGGACGACCCCGGCAAAAGCTTTGCCCTTGATCTCGACGCCATTCTCAGCGGCGAAGTCATCGCCGAGAGCTTCCCGATGTATTGGCTATCCTTTTCCAGCCACTGCGGAGACTGATGGTCCGCATCGGCATCATCGGCCTTGGCGGTTTCTGCGCCAATTATCACCTGCCGCGCCTGCGTGAGCGCGGCGATGTGGAAATCGCCGCGCTCTGCGATCCAGACCCCGCGCGCCTGAGCACAATCGACGCACCGGCCTTTGCCGACTACCGCCCGCTGCTCGAGCTAGAGATCGACTGCGCGCTGGTCAACTCGCCCAATATCTTTCATTTCGAGCACGTGGAGGCCGCGCTCGAGCGCGGCCTCCACGTGCTCGTCGACAAGCCGCTGACCATGACCGCAGACGAAGCTTCCGCTCTAGTCGAATTGAGCCGAGCGAAAAAACGCATCCTCATGACCGCCTATACCCGACACTTCATGGCCAGCGCGCAGCGAGTCCGCGCCGCTATCACCGATGTCCTGGCCATAACCGCCGTCCAGCGCAAAAACGACGACGGACGCACCGCGCTACACGGCGGCATCCTCCACGCGCGCACCGTCCACATCCTCGATCTCGTCCCCTGGCTGCTGCAAAAGCCGATCGTCGCCGTCGCAGCGCGCATAGACTGCGCGCCGGCGGGCCACGAAACGCGGGTCGATGCGCGCCTCGCGCTCAAAGACGGTCCAGAAGCGCACGTGCTATGCATCAGCGGTGACGGCCAGTACCAGGACGAAATTTCCATCTACGCGCGCGCACAGAGCTTCCGCCTCGAGCGCGAGCGGCTCTATGCGATGGATCGACGCGGCCGCTGGTCCCTGGTTGACGATTTGCCCCGCGGCGGCAGTTCCACCGACCACTTTATCGACGCGGTGCAGGGCAAAATAAACCCCGCTGCTTCGCCCACCGCCCTCGACGGCCGCGATGGCCTGCAGGCGCTCCGCGTGGTCGAAGCCATCAAAGAGGCCGGCCGCACCGGCCGCATCATCGACATCCCGGAGATCTGAAATGGAACGCCTCCGCTTCGCCCAGCTCAGTTTTTGGTTCGGACACGCCAATGGCATCTGCGCCGCCGCCCAGCGGCATTCCGCCGTCGACCTCGCCTGTATCTGGGACGACGATCCCGCCCGCGGCAGGGCGGCGTCCGAGAAATTCGGCGTCGAATACGTCGGCGACCTCGACGAGGTGCTCTCGCGCGACGATATCGACGCGGTCGGCATCTGCTCGCCGACCCAGCAGCACGCCGAGCACGCCCTCGCCGCCATCGAGCATGGCAAGCACTGCCTGGTCGAAAAGCCCTTTACCCGCACCCTCGCCCAGGCCGACGCGGTCATTGCCGCCGCCGAGGAGTACAGGGTCCAGGTCATGCCGGTCTACAACCTGCGCTTCACTCCGGCCAATGAGACGATGAAAAAATTTGTCGATGAGGGAACGTTAGGGCCTATTTATCAGGTGCGCCGCCGCCACGGCCACCGCGAATACGAGCAGCACGGCTACGACGCCCATACCATTCAGACCAATCCAGACTGGACCTGGCAAGACGCCGACGCCGAGGGCCGCCGCTCGCTCTACCACGCCGGCTCGCACGCCATGCTGTGGATGGCGTGGATGTTCGGGATGCCCGAATGCGTGGTATCACTGGGCGGAACCCGTGTCCACGGACTGCCGGTCGAAGACAACAACGCCTGCGTCTTTCGCTACGCAGACGGCATGCTGGTCACCCTCCACACCAGCGAAACCGAGACCGCCGCACCGCTGGCCACCGAAATCTACGGCTTTGAGGGCGCGCTGGTGCAGACGCGCGGCGACGGGCCGTCGACCTTTGCCGAATTCGGGGCACCGGGGGCGCTGATGCACTACGAGGAGCAGACGCGAGAATGGCGAGAAATCGCAGGCATATCTCGCACATTCCAGCCCGAGGGCTACAACCCCAACGACCGCTTCTTCGACGCGCTGCTCGCGGGCCGGGCAATGCCGGTGACCATGTACGACGGCCGCCGCTCAGTGCAGTTATTGGCCGCCGCCGAATTGGCCGACAGGGAGCAGCGGCTGGTCGAACTCGCCGAGATCGAATAATCGGGGCCCGGAATCGCCCCGACTACACCGCGTTCAGCCGCCCCATCTCTTCCTCGCTGAGCGCCCAATCCCAAATATCCATATTGGCCCGCAGGTGCTGCTCCGAACTCGCCTTGGGAATCGCGATGATCCCCTGTTGCACCACCCACCTGAGCGCCACCTGCGCCGCCGTCTTGCCGTGCGCGGCGCCGATATCCGCCAGCGTGCCAGCGCCGGCCAGATCGCCCCGGGCCAGCGGCCGGTGCGCCGTCACCGTCACCCCCGCTCGCTGGCTATGCGCCAGAAAATTCGCGTCGCAATACCCCACGTGCAACTCGACCTGATTGTTGACGATCGGCGCACTCGCCGCCGCGCGGGCTACATCGACCTGCGCCGGCGAAAAATTGCTGACGCCGATGCTGCGCGCCCTGCCGGAGGCGGCGATCTCGTCGAAAGCCCCCAGCGTCTCCGCGAGCGGCACGTCTTCGTTCGGATGGTGGATGAGCAATAGATCGACGTAGTCCAGCGCCAGCATCTCCATGCACTCGTCGAATTGCCGGTGGACCTGATCGTAGCCCAGCGAGTCGGGCCAGATCTTGGTGGTGACGAAGACCTCGTCGGGCGCGACACCGCTGGCGCGCAAGCCGGCGCCGACCTCCACCTGATTCGCGTACATATGCGCCGTGTCGACGTGTCGGTAGCCCATCTCCAGCGCCATTTGTACCACCTCGGCGCATTGCTGCCCCCGCATCTGCCAGGTGCCCAACCCCAGCAAGGGTATGGCGTGCCCGGAACTCAATTCTAAAGACGACATATAATCCTCCTGTGGAAATGCGGCAAAAACCATAATCAGACGCCCCGCGCTTGCACACTCCCCCGCCCAGGCCTAAGCTATATCCATCCTCCTTCTCCGTGCAACGCAAAAACCGACACAATGGAACCCACAGACGCCAACTACGACGAAGACCAGGTACCCGCTTATACGCTGCCCGACCCGCTGGTCATGGCCAACGGCGAGCCCATCGCGGACGCGGCCACCTGGACCCAGAAGCGCCGGCCGGAAATCCTCCAGCTCTTCAAAACCCATGTCTACGGCGAGATGCCCGGCCCCCTGGCCGACGCGCGCTGGGAAATCACCGAAGAAGGCCAGGCTCTAGCAGGCCGCGCCCGCCGGCGCCAGATCCGCGTCCACTTTGCCGCCGACGGTCCCTGTATGGATATCCTCCTCTATATCCCCGCCGGCACCCAGGGTCCCGTGCCCACTTTCGTCGGACTTAATTTTTTCGGCAACCATACCGTGCTGCGCGACCCCAATATCCACCTCAACCCCAATTGGATGCGACCCGAGAGGAAAAACGGCATCGTCGACAACCGCGCCACTCCCGATTCGCGCGGCTGTCTCAGCCATCGCTGGCCCGTCGCCGACATCATCGCCCGCGGCTACGCCCTGGCCACGGTCTACTCCGGCGATATCGACCCCGATTACGACGACGGCTACCACAACGGCGTCCACCCATTGTTTTACAAAGAGGGCCAGACCCGACCCGGGCCCGACCAATGGGGCACCATCGGCGCCTGGGCCTGGGGTTTGAGCCGCGCGATGGATTATTTACAATCCGACGCCGATATCGGCGATGTCGCCGTACTCGGTCTCTCGCGACTGGGCAAAACCTCGCTGTGGGCCGGCGCCTGCGACCCGCGCTTCGCCCTGGTCATCTCCAACGAATCCGGCTGCGGCGGCGCCGCGCTGTCGCGCCGCCGCTACGGCGAAACCATCCGCCATATCAACGAATCCTTCCCGCACTGGTTTTGCGACAACTTCCGCCGCTATAACGACGCTGAGGACGATCTGCCGCTCGACCAGCACCTGCTGCTGGCGCTCATTGCCCCGCGCCCGCTCTACGTCGCCAGCGCGGTAGAGGACCGCTGGTGCGACCCCCGCGGCGAATTCCTCGCCGCCCAGGCCGCCGACCCGGTCTACCGTCTGCTCGGCTGCGACGGCCTGCCCGCCGACGAGATGCCCGCGGTCGACCAACCGGTGCAGGGCCGGATCGGCTACCACATCCGCAGCGGCGGCCACGACCTGACCGCCTACGACTGGTCGCAGTACCTCGACTTCGCCGACTTACACCTCAGGGAGCGCCCAATGCCCACCGGCCAGGATTTTCCCACTGCTGACGGCGAAAGTGGCCTGGAACCGGCGCTGTGATCCCACTGCTTGTGCTCGTGCTTTGCGCTCTGCCCGCCACTGCCGCTGACGACTGGACCCTCGTCTGGGCCGACGAATTTACCGATGAGGGCCTACCCGACAGCTCGCGGTGGCGCTACGATGTCGGCGGCCACGGCTGGGGCAACCGGGAATTGCAGTACTACACCGCCCGACGCCTGGCAAATGCCCGCGTCGAAGACGGCCTGCTCGTCATCGAAGCCCGACGCGAGGCATTCAACGATCGCGACTATACCTCAGCGCGGCTGCTCTCGCGCGCCGACTGGACCTACGGCCGCTTCGAAGTCCGCGCCAGACTGCCTTCGGGCACGGGTACCTGGCCGGCGATCTGGATGCTGGCCAGCCGCGACACCTACGGCGACCACTACTGGCCCGACAATGGCGAAATCGACATCATGGAATACGTCGGCTACGAGCCCAACGTGGTCCACAGCTCGGTCCATACCCGCGCCTACCACCACTCCATCGGCACCCACAAGACCAATAGCCGCCGCGTCGCCGACGCCGAAAAGGCGTTCCACGTTTACGCCGTCGATTGGACGGCGGCGGAAATCCGCTTTTTCGTCGATGGTCAGCGCTACTTCACCTTCGTCAAAGAAGAAGGCGCCGACTACCGCCAGTGGCCCTTCGACCAGCCCTTCCACCTGTTGCTCAATATCGCCGTCGGCGGCACCTGGGGCGGGCAACAGGGCATAGCCGACGACATCTGGCCACAGAGGATGGAAATAGACTACGTCCGCGTCTACCAGCCGTCCACCGCCATCGACGGCAAGACCTGGGGCGAAGTTAAAGACCGGTGAATCTGCGCACCGATCGCTGGCTAGATCGACATCCCGCACGTCCTCCCTTGAGCCAGCGGGGC
Source organism: Gemmatimonadota bacterium (assembly GCA_002724215.1). GTDB lineage: Bacteria > Latescibacterota > UBA2968 > UBA8231 > UBA8231. The sequence goes on from PBOD01000141.1 coordinate 16,576, forward strand.
AATTGCTTAAATTTGCCTCCATCCCAACTCCAGCCCATCCAATCGATGAATGCCGACCCCAAAGCCATAGCGCGCTATCTGCACCAGCACATCCCTCTTACCGCCCACATGCAGGTCGGCGTCTGCGCCGTCGATGCGACGGGCGTGCGCCTCGGCGCGCCGCTGGCGCCCAATATCAACCATCGCCAGACCGCCTTCGGCGGCAGCGCCGCCGCGCTGGCGACCCTTTCTTGCTGGACCCTTATCCACCTCTACCTTGCCGAGCAACCCTTCGCCAGCGGCCTCGTCGTCCGCCGCAGCCAGATGGACTACGAAGCCCCGATCAACGCCGACTTCGAAGCCTTCTGTCCTGCGCCCGCAACCGATATATGGGCGCGCTTTACCCGATCCCTCGACCAGCAAGGCAAAGGCCGTATCGAACTCGCCGCCGACGTGCTGTGTTGCAAAACCCGCGCCGCCCGCTTCAGCGGCGAATTCGTCGCTTTGCGCNAGGACGGGTGACGGCAAGNGGCCTATCGCGCGTTGAATTCTACNACCGAGCGATTCGACCTATCCACCGGCCCCGGCACCGGCCAGCGCCTGNTATTCGCGCTCTTCGGGATCGGCCAGCTGGTGCTCAGCAGCGTGGCCTTCCANCGCGGCGGNTTCTTTTACGGNCTGATCGTACTCTTTTGCGGNCTCGCGGCCTTTTGCGCCGCCGTCTTCTTCGTCTACCGGCTCAACCGCCGCCTGGTCTNCCTCGGGCCGGAGGGGCTCGCCGTCGAAGAGGGCTGGCACGAGCGCCGGGCGCTGGCCTGGGAGAACATCGCGGCCGTACACCTCGACCCTGCCCTGACCGTCGTCCACGCCGCTTCCGGTGCCGATATCGCTCTCCACCGCCTGGCCGACCAGAGCGAATTTATCGCACGACTGCAGGCCATCACAGCCGAGCGCCAGATCCCGGTCGCCGGAGCGATCTGACATGCGCTGCGCGCTCATCCGCTTGTTTCTCCGCCTGCNGCGNACCGCCGAGGCCGCCGCGGCTACATTTGGGATATATAACCGCGCGTGAGTAATACGCCCAGCCAGCGCGAGCTCTTCGCCCTCTTCCTGCCCCTGGCCCTCAGCGGCCTGTTCTACCCGCTGGCCTCGCCGGTGGTCAACGCTGCCCTCGCCCGCACCGCCGACCCCGAGCTGGCGCTGGCCGCCTACGCCGTCGCCCGCGGCTTGAGCAACCCGCTGATCTCACCGCTGCACGGGATGCGCCAGGTCGTCACCGCTCTGGTCCACGACCGGGAGATGCGCGGGCACCTGCGCTACTGGTCGCTGATCTTCGGCGGCGGCGGCACCGCTCTGCTGCTGGTCGCCAGCTGGCCGCCGCTCTTCGACCAGATTGCCGGGGCGTGGATGGGTATTCCCGCCGATATCGTCGCCATCGGGCCGCCGGTCCTCGCCGTCATGGCCTTCAGCCCGGCCCTGGCCGTCGCCCGTGGCTACTACCAGGGCCTGCTGGTCCGCAACGACCGCGCCGGGCCGGTCGGTACCGGCGCGCTGGGCTACCTGATCGGNGCCGCCGGCTGCGTCTGGGCCGGCTTGTTGTGGTCGGATATCGAGGGCGCGCTACTGGGGGCGCTGGCGCTCTTCGTCGGCCAGATCGCCTATCTCGCNATCCTGTGGTGGCCNGCCCGCAACATCGCNACCCCCGCGCACAGCGACGANATCCGCCCCGATCAGCGCAGCCGCCGCTATGTCTTCTACTTCTTCCTACCGCTGGCCCTGTCCTCGGCGATCCTCGCCCTCTCCGAGCCGGCCGTCCAGGCCGCCATCGCCCGCGCCCCGCTGGCCCTGCCCTCTCTGGCTGCCGCACCGGTGTGCATATCGCTGACCTGGCTGGCGGGCGTGCCGCTGTGGAATCTGCAGCAACTCGTCATCGCCCGCGTCAAAGACCGCGCCTCCTATCTAGCAGTGCGGCGCTTCGTCATGGTGGTCAGTGCGGTGCTGACCGCCGCGATGGCCCTGATCGCCCTGCCCGGGCTCGACGAACGGGTCTTCGGAAGCTTGCTGGGGCTGGAGGGCGAGGTCAAACGCCTCGCCATCGAGGGCTACCGCCTCTACTGCATTTCGCCCTTTCTCATGGGGTGGCGCAGCTTCTACCACGGCGTGCTCATCACCCGNGGACACACCCCGCCGATCCGCTCGGCGTCGATCGCGCGCTTGCTGGTGCTGATCCTGGCGCTGGGCGGTCTCTTGCTCTTTACGCCGCTGAACGGCCTGATGATCGCGGTTTGGGCGATGCTGATCTCATCGCTGGCCGAAGTCGTCTACGTGGGCTGGCACGCGCGCCACAACAACTGGGATTAGGGGAATCCAGCCGCAACAGCGCTCTATTCGGGAAGGACCACGCGCCACAAAATGCAGCGCTCATCCCGGTATACTTCATTTATATGCCCCGCCAACTGCTTCCGCACCTTGTCCGCGAATGGGCCAGGCCGCGCGACCAGCACGTAGTCCAGTTTCAAATGCCGCAATTTCGCGGCGATGGTCGGAAACTCCAACAACACGAAGGGCAGCCCGCCGCTAATTAGCGCCGCCGANACGAAGCGGCGATGCTCCTTGGCCGCCGGATCGCCCGAAAAGCGCTGGCCGTTGGTATTGTAATAGGGTCTGACATCGGCGTAGAACATGCTGTAGTCCACATTGGTATAGCGCGAGGGCCCCGTCAGCATGACCGCATCTTCAACCCCGTGCTCGGACAGCCAGGTGTAGGCGCCGCTAAAGGGGATCGCGCGATTGTGTCGCTGCAGTTGCGACTCGCGCAGCCCGTAGCCGGCCAGAGCGATAAGGGCCAGCGCTGCACCGGCCAGCAACGGTCGACGCAATAGTCGCGCAAATCGCGCGAATCGCGCGAATGCCCAGGGGCCCAGCAGAATCGGCGGCAGCAGAAACAGCAGCAGCAGCGAATGATCGTACATGCGGAAGGTCGACTCGTCGCGCGGCAGCAAGCGAAAGTAGTTCAAGCCGGTATGGCCCAAAACGAACGCCTCGCACCACACCAGGCCCAGCACCGGCCAGTAGGCGATCCGTCGGAATACGGCGTCGCGGACCAGGATCTGCGCCTTCTCTATCGCCCACCCGAACAGACAGGCGATTTGCGGCACCAGAAAATAGTAGCGATGCAGCCCGATCTGATGATCCTGGCCCAGGACCAGCCGCACATTGGCCGTCAGCGGGTCGAGCGCGACGACAAAGAGCACCAGGCGGTCGAAGCGCGTCAGATCGCCCGTACGCCGATGCATGGCCCAGGTACCCAGACAAACTACCGCGTATAGTGCCAGCGACGGAAAATGCACATAGCGCTCTGGTTTGCGGTCGACATCGAGCACCGCCCGGATCCAGAAGCTCTCGTCGAGGCTGGCGAGAATAAAGGCCAAGTAGCCGCAGGCGCCCGCAAAGAGCACCGCCAGCACCACAAGATGCGGTCGTGCTCTCGACCAATCGCGGCGCACCCACCCTTCGTACGCCCACTGCAAGCCCAGCGTCCACACCTGCAGGATGGTGAAGTAGGGCGTGAGCGCCATCGTCGCCAGGCCGGTAGCCAGCATCGCGCCGACATAACGCCGCGCGCTCATCTTGTCGGCGTGGACCAGCAGCGATAGCCACAGTAGCACCAGCCCCAACCCATCGCCGGGCCGCGGGAAGCGAAAGAGCGTAAATTGCGCGGCACCGTGCATAAAGAGGGTACTGAGCAACACCAGTAGCGCCAGCGCCGCGCTCTCCCCCGGCGCGCGCCCCCACAGCCGTACCAAGCACAAAAACAGCGCCAGCCACAGCGAGAAGGGCATCAGGATCTTCCACGCCGGCAAGAGCGACAAAACCCCGATGCCGAGCGCCGCCGCCAGCTTGCCGGCAGCGGTGACGGTCAGATACGCGGGCAGTGGATTACCGGGGAGTCGCTCCTCGTAGTAGAAGGGATTGGCATCGGCCGCCGGCTGCTCCATGCTGCCGCGAGCAAGCGCCCAGTAGATATATTCGTCGTCGTGGGTGATGATAAAATCCCACGACCCCGAATGGGCCGCCTCGCGGCCGTGGAAGAGCAAAAAACCCGTGCTGAAGAGCAGCAGCGCCAGGAGCGGATAGCGCCTCATTTTTTGAGAATTTCGTCGATCGCCGTCCGCATCAGCGCCTCAGAAGCGCCCGAGACGAAGGCGTCTTGCGGCTCGTAGCCGCCTTCGGCGAATGAACTGGCCAGGGTGATGTACCCCGTCCCCAGATCGCCGTACCCCGCCACCGCAACGAAGGCATCGGGGCGGGCGGCCTGGGCGTGGAGCTGGTATTCGATAAAGGTCTCGCCCGGCAAATGCGCAATCGCCACGTGCTCGCCCAGATGCAGGCAGCTAAAGGGGATCGGCCGCTTTCGGCGGCGCCAATAGGTCAGCATCAGCGCAGTCTTGCTGTGGACCTTGGCCGCGTCGGCCTGCTGCTGCAGCGCGGCCAGCAGCCCGGCCTCATCCATATCCTCGCGCGGCGGCAGACACACCGGTTCCACCGCCCAACGCACCGCGACCAGCGGCTGCCGTTTTAGCGTCTGCTCGGCCGCCACCATCGCATCGCGGATGCGACCGGCAAACAATTCGCGATTGTCGGCAACGCCGTCGTTGTATTTGCCGGCGGTGATGTTGCCGGCGCACCCCGTAAAGTAAATATGCGGCACGCCGCTTTCCGCCGTGCGCTGCTGGCGCGCGAGCCCAACGAATTCCGGCGTCACTTGGCCGGTGCCGTCAATACTCGTCGGATGCACCGCATAGTAGTGCAGCAGTGCCAGCGGCTCATCGCCGTCGTAGAAACCAATAGTCTTCAGCATCGGGTCAATCAGCCCCTCGGGCGCTGCGCGCACCACCGGGTCTGGCGACTTGGTCCAGCGCACCGCCCAGATCTTGCCGTCGTCGCCGAGCAGGCGCCGGGTCGAGGCGATGCGGTCCACTCGCGCCGCGCCGACGCCAATATGGCTGCAGGGCCGTAGCCGGCCCAGCGCCGCTTGTGCCGCTTGTGCCGCTTGTGCCCGCGCCCGCTCGGCCCAATTGCCAGCCATAATCACATTCGGATAGCCGTGCGCGTCGAGGATGTCCTGCGCGTCGCGGTCGGGCCAGGGCGTGTCGTGAGCGTGGACGCAGTGGACCGCCACCCGGTCGGCAGAAGTGCCCACCGCCGTGGCCAACTCGCCGCGCCAGCGATCGTAGTCGCCATTGCTCAGCTCGGCCCAATCGAGCGCGCACAGCACGATCGGAGCCTTACCCTCCGGCACCAGCACCACCCCCAGCGCCGCTAGCGGATCGGCAATTTCACTAGCCGGCGGATACCACCCCGCGCAGAGCGGATGGCCGAGCGGGGGCGTAATATCGGAAGCAAAAGTAGCGAGTTTCATCATCAGCTGCCTCCGTGACGCTACGGCGCGGGCCCGACGGCGGCAAAGCGCATAGAGTAGTAGTGCGTATTGAGCAACGCCCGGTCGCCGGTCGCCTCGATCTGCGCCCAGATCTGATGCATCATGTAACGTACCCGCTCGGGGTCGGCCGCCGCCAGATTGCGCATTTCGGCCGGATCGGCGGCCAGATTGTAGAGTTCGTCGAAGTCGAAGCCATTGAACACGAATTTCCAATCGCCTTGCCAGTAAATGCGCTGTGCCAGCGGGAAGCGGGTGCCGTGATATTCGGCATAGCCGCTGTCGAATTGCGCCTCGTACGAACGGGGGTCGCGCAATAATCTAGCGCATGAACGCG
>PBOD01000142.1 GCA_002724215.1 Gemmatimonadota bacterium
GCGCCACCAATTCTTCACAGCTGGCGCAAGCCTGTCCGCTGGCCGCGCAGCGACTGGTTTTTGCCCCTGTCTCGATGTATGCGTAGCTATCGTCGGTCGCTCCGCTGGGCAAATATTGCCTTGCCAGCACGTTTTCGCTACAGCCCAGATAGACGGCCACGGGCATTATTTTTCGGCTTTGCGGCGAAAGCGACGCATGCGCTGTTTGTCCGCGTCGGTACCGATAACCCAGCGATGGGGCTCGCGCGGTTCACCCAGGAGCCAGCGCTCTTCTGCGGAGTAGGGCGAGAGGTCGCCCGGGTAGGGCACGTCGCGGTGAAGGGGATGGAGCATACAGGGGCAGTACTGGAAGTAGACGATGGTGCGCGGGATATCCGAGCGGTTGTTCTGAGCGCGGTGCCAGATGCCGTTGTGGAAGGCGACGATGGTGCCGGCTGGTCCCTGGACGGTGACGTGGTCGGTCTTGAAATCGTCCGCGCGGTGGCCGGAAAAGGGTTGCCAGTGGATCGATTGCTGCGCGTGCAGGGTGCGTTTGCGGTGTGAGCCACGGATGACTTCGAGGGTGCCGGAGTCGCCGTGGGTGGTGTCGCTCATAAAGTAGCCGAAGCGCAAGGTGTGTAGTGGGGCGTAGCCGTTGACTTCGGGGAAGCCCAGGGGACCGTCCGAGTGCCAGGTCAGCGACATGGGGTCTTTGCCCTCATCGACGCGGAATTTGCGGGTCCACTTGTCCTGGCCGAGGTGGAACATCGGGCCGAAGACGTCGTAGCTCAGCTGCAGCGCGGGCAAATAGAGCAGGAATTCGCGGAAGACCGGGTCGTGCTCGACGATATTAGTCTCGTGGTAGCGGGGATGGTCTCGCTCTTCGCGGTCGAAACGCGCGCAGCACTCATCTATATAGGCGTTGGCGCGGTCAATCATGTCTTGCGGCAGCAGGTGGGGCAAAATGACGAAGCTATCGCGATCGATGGCGGCGAGGCACTCGTCGCGCTGTTGGTCGCTAAGGCCGTGTTCGTTGCGGCGGGGCCAGGTGTCGGTTGGGGCTGGTGCGGTTGCGGTGGTCATTGGCATACTCCGCGCGCAATGTGCGAATCTGGCTTGATGGTGCGGTGCAGACATAGCAAATTATGCGCTTTGGGTTGCAGGCTGGCAAGCCACTTGTGAATAATTGCACCGGCGTGCCCCAAGGCGTGCGCAACGCGGCGCTGTTTGCGGTGGCGTGGGGCGGCGAATGTGAACAAGAGTGCAAATTTATCAAACATGGTATGAAATAGCGCAAACTGCTGTAAATCGCCAACGGAAGGAGGCTCTGACATGTCCTTCAAATACACGCTGGTCTGCGACACCCTGCCCTGGGCTGGCTACAATGTGCTGGAAATGCCCGACGAGGTCTTGCAGGCCGCCAAGGCTGCCGGCTACGAGGGTGTCGATCTGCCCGGCGATCCGACGCGGATGGACGGCAAAGAATGGCGCGACCGGGTTGCCGCCGCCGGGCTGGTGGTGCCCGAAATCCTGGGTGCGTGGGGCTATTACCACGCTGGGGAGGAGCGGCTGCTGGCCAGCCCGGATGAGGCCATCCGCAAGCACGCGGTCGATTACGCGTTGGCCACCGTCGATCTGGCGGTCGATGTCGGAGCGCAATATATGGAGCTGTGCGCGGCGCAGCCAGCGGTGCCACAATTGCCCTTTCCGCTCGAGCCGATCCCGGCGCTGCGCAAGGCCTTCTGCCAGTCGATTGCCGAGATTTGCGAGCGCGCCGGCGAGAAGGGCCTGACGATTTTGCTCGAGCCTCTCAATTGCTACGAAGGCTTGCCCGGGGTGCTGACCACGCTCTACGAGGCGATGAATTACTGCGATGAGCTGGGTTTCGACAATCTGGGTATCCAGCCCGATATCTACCACATGAATATCGAGGAGGGCTCGATTCTCGACGCGGTGCGCGCCGCCGGCCCGCGCATCAAGCACTTCCACCTCAACGAGACCAACCACGGCTTCCACGGCACCGGCCACGGCGACTACCAGGGCGTGATGCGGATCCTCAAGGCCATCGGCTACGATGGCTATATCGCGACTTATTTGCCGCAGATCAGCCAGCAGATCTTGCACAGCGCGCCGGGTACTCCGATGTACGCCACCCGGTCCAAGGGCGTGGCAGATGTAGCACGGCCGGAGTTGACGGCGGTGCTGGAGCAGATGTTGGCCTTCTTGAAGTCGGTGGAACGAGCCGTGGAAACTTCGCGCGATTTTTACGAAGTTGCGGGCTTCAGGGGAGATTGATATGACCGTATTGAGCGATGAGCAGTGGTCGTTGTGGGAGGAAAATGGCTATATAGTCGTGCCTGAGGTCGTGCCCGAGCCGCTGTTGCAGGCGGTGGTCGCGACGATTGAGGATTTTCTTGGCAAGGATCTGGCCAATCCCGAAGACTGGTACCAAGAGCCGATGTATCTGGGCGGCATCATCAATATGAACCACCACCAGACGCTGTGGGATACGCGGCAATATCCGCGACTGCACGAGGCGTTCAGCGCTATCTTCGGCAGCGAAAAACTGCGGGTGTCGGTCGATCGCACCTGTATGAATCCTCCGTCGGCGCCGCAGTGGGATTATGAGGGGATGATCCATTGGGATATGGATTCGACCGTGCGGCCCGTGCCCGGCGGTGTGCAAGGGGTGCTGTGTCTGAGCGATACGGCGGCGGACCAGGGCGGTTTTCAGTGCGTGCCGGGTTTCCACAAGCGGCTGCAGGAATGGGCCGAGATGCAGCCGGCAGATCGGCCGCCGATGCATCCGGACACGGCGCAGATGGAGCTGGTGCACGTGCCCGCCAAAGCCGGCGATTTGATTATCTGGCATCGCGCTCTGCCGCACGGCAATAGCCGCAACGACACCAATAGGCCTAGATTGTGTCAGTATATCACCATGAGCCCGGCGCCGGAAGAGCACCAGCCGGTGGCAATGCCCCTGGCGCGGACCCGGCGCGCGGTGGTGGCCGACGCGCTGGGCTTGCCGGAAGGGCTGGTCGAGGGGTGGTTGCGCGGCCAGCGCGATGCCGACCGGGTGCTGGTGCGGGGCGACCGCGTCGAGGTTTACGATCCGGTGCCGAAATTGTCGCGTATCGAGCTGGGCAATCAGGTCAAGTATCTGCACAACAACTGGGGCCAGATCGTCGATGGCCAGACGGTGGAGGCTATCCGCGAACACGCCGCGCGCTACGAGCTGCCCGTTGACAGCCGGGCCGAGGGAAGTGTAGAAAATATTCGCCGGGCGATGGGCGCGATACCGGCGCCGCGCCGCCCAGCGCGGCTGACCGGCGCGCAACTATCGCGCTTGCCGGACCTGCTGGCCGCCGGGCCGACCGGCGAGGGGCCGGAGGGGCCGCTGTGGGACGAGGACAGCGCGGCCGAGTTGATGGTGCGGGAGTTCGGGTTGGAGCTGGATGTGCGAGAGGCCGAGCTGACGTCGTTGGGGCGCAAGCTGGCCGGGGTCGATGCCTGGTAGATCAGGCGCTGTCGGAGCGGTGGAAGTGGACGTGGCGCCAGTGGCCGTCGCGGCGCAGCCACACTCTGGTTTCTTCGGCGCGCTGGGTGGTCGGGCCGGATGGCGTCTCGGCCTGGACTAGGCGGATGCAGGTGACTAGCGCCGCGTTTTCGCCGAGCATGCGCACGCGGGGATCGACCATGGTGGTGTGGCGCGCGCCATCGGGTTTACCCAGGTCGAAGTAGAAGCGGTGGAAGTCCAGGCCCTCGACGCGCTGGCCGCGGGCTTCGGGCTCGAAGGCGGTTAGCTCGGGGTCGCACAGTTCTTCGTAGGTAGCCCAGTCGGCGGCGGCGATGGCGTCGAGCAAGCGCTGGTTGAGCTGCAGGATATTTTCTTCGGTCATCGCAGTTGCTCCCAATTTACAATATGCCTTCCCGGCGGTAGTTTGCGATCTTCTCCGGCGATAGGTCCAATAGTGTTTGCAGTATTTCGTCGGTGTGTTCGCCCAGCTGAGGTCCGCGGCGGTGTTCGACTTCGGCGTCGGCGATTTTGATCGGGCCGGCGACAGTTTTGACCGTGCCGAAGTCCGGGTGCGGCAGGTCCAGGATCATATCGTCTTCGGCGACCTGCGGGTCGGCGAAGGCCTCCTGCACGGAATTGACCGGGGCGCAGGGGACCTCGCCCTTGAGCAGGTCCAGCCATTCGGCGGTGGGCTTCTTGCGGGTCCGTTCCTTGAGCAGGGTTACCAGTTCATCGCGGTGGGCGAGGCGATGCTCAAAGCTGTCGAAGCGCGGGTCGTCGGCGAGTGCGGGCGCGCCGAGGATGCGCACCAGCTTGCGGTAGAACTTTTCCTTGGCGCACATGACCACCAGCCAGCCGTCTTGTGTTGGCAGCACCTGTGAGGGGATTTGCGAAGGGTGTGAGGAATCGGGCGTGCGCTCGGGCTGGTAGCCTTTGGTAAGGTGCCAGGCGCCGACATAGCCGAGTTGCGATAGCGCGGTGGCGAAGAGGTTGACATCGACATCGCCACCGACGCCGGTTGCGCGGGCGCGCAAAATGGCGCTGACTGCGCCGAGGGCGGCGCAGATCCCGCCGTTGAGATCGACGAGCGAGAGGCCGCTTTTTTGCGGCGATCCGCCGGGCTCGCCGGTAATGCTCATCCAGCCGGCGTAGCCCTGCATTAGATAGTCGTAGCCGGGCTCGGCAGTGCGCTGGGTGTGGCGGCCGAAGGCGGAGAGAGAACAGCACACCAGCGACGGTTTGAGATCTTTTAGCGCGGGATAATCGAGGCCGAGTTTGGCGGGCAGATCGCCGCGCAAATTGTTGAAGACGGCGTCGGAGGCTCTGGCCAGGGGATGCAGGATCTCGTTGACGCGCGGGTGCTGCAGGTTGAGGGTAATGCTCTTTTTGTTGCGGTTGAAGCTCTGGAAGTAGACGCTGTCCTGGTCGCTAGTATAGGGCGTGACGTAGCGGGCGACATCGCCGCCGGTGAGGGGGTTTTCGACCTTGATGATTTCGGCGCCGAGGTCGGCCAAAGCCATGGTGGCCCAGGGGCCGGCACCGAATTGTTCGACGGCGAGTACGCGAACACCTTGCAGCGGTGGAGGGGCCATCAGACCTGGACTTCGGGAAAGTGGGTTGCCGGCGCGTGGTCTTTTTTGTAGACCATGACATGGCGCACCAGCGTCAATACGATCTGCCCGTCCTGGTTGACGCCGTGCGAGCGGACCTTGACGATGCCGGCTTCGGGTTGCGAATTCGATGGACGCTTTTCCAGCACTTCGCTCTGGCAGTAGATCGTATCGCCGATAAAGACTGGGTGGGTGAGTTTGACCTCCTCCCAGCCGAGGTTGGCTACGGCGTTTTCGCTGATGTCGGGCACGCTCATGCCGACGACCAGCGCCAGCGTGAAGGTGCTGTTGACCAGGATCTGCCCCCAGCGGGTTTTTTTACAGTATTCGGCGTCGAAATGCAGGGGGTTGCTGTTGTGGGTTAACTGGGTGAAGAGGGCATTGTCGGCTTCGGTGACGGTGTGGCCGAAACGGTTGCGGTAGAGATGGCCAGGGGTGAAGTCCTCGTAGAAGCGACCCTGCCAGCCGGCGATTATTTCAGTGGTCATTGCGAGTTCCTCAATCGGAGAGATGGGCGGCTCGTCGGGGTTTTGGCGATCGGGATCATGTAGCGTCTCCTTTGTCGGCCCATAGAGCATACGCAATTTTCGCCGGGGCGTCCCCTGTGCATTGACAGCGGGGTGCTCAAGGGGGTTTATTGAGCCCTATTGTAGGGAGCATGCCGCGCACAGCTATGTGGGGAACTCTCGCAAGAGTTACAACTCAACAACCAGCGAACTCATATGACGATTGCAAGCGACCTCGAACCTTCTGCTCTGCGCGAAAATAGCTATGCGGTGGTGCGCGGTCTATTCGACGCGGCTACGGCAGAGCGCCTGCGCGAGATCTGTGAGCGCGTGCTGGCGCAGTGGCGGCAGAATCCGCGCTGCGACAATCCGCCGGTCGGTCCTCAGGCCAACTATCTGCGCCACCTCAACGACCCCGAGTACCACCGCGACCACCCCGAAGACCTGGCTTTTCTGCTCAGCGCGACCGGCGCGCCGCAGCTTGTGGCGGCAGTTCGTGCGGCGCTCGACGAGGATTTCCTCTTTGCCATGTCCAGCCTCTACTTCAATCCGAGCGGGGCGAGCGAGGATGGCTTCTGGCACAAAGACAAGATCGGCGATCAGGCCGAGCACGTGCAAATTCCCGCGACGGGCGCCGGGCTGCAGGTGCAGATCGCGCTGGTACCCAGCGACGATCTGGAACTGGTGCCGGCGTCGCATTTGCGCGACTACACGCCTGCCGAATACGAGATTTGCATCGCCGACGACGAGCGCAATAACCGCTCGAACGAGATGCCGGGCGCGGTGCGGGTGGCACTGGCACCGGGCGATGCGGTGCTGTTTACCCAGTTGTGTATCCACCGTGGGCGCTACCATGCGGACAAGCTGCGGCGGACACTGATGGTGTCGGTGACGAAGCGATTGACGGCCGAGCACAATATGCGCCAGCGCGGGCTCAACTACGGCAGTGATCAGCCGTGGTTTTTGCTGCCGGATTATTTCGATGGCGTGGAACCGGAGGCGCGGGCATTTTTTGGGGAATTCGTCGATTTCTACGCACCGCATTGGCGTCAAAAGCTGACCGAGGTGCTGAAGTATTCGAGCCTGTTGCGGGCGCTGGCGGGGTCGGGTGCACCGAATCCATTTTTCGCCGAGTAAAATATAAAGGAGCCGACGCGTGAAGATCTCCGACGTACAGATCATTCGCTTCAAGACCACTACCAATACCGAACGCGACTCCGACGGCCATGGCCACCCCGGTCGGGAGCGCGAGGTCGTGCAAAACCTGCTCAAGATCGTCAGCGATGAAGACGTCTGCGGCTACTGGTTCGGCGTCAACGCAGATGTGATTGAGGGGGTGGTCAAGTCGGCGATTGTTGGCGAGGATCCCTTCGATCGCGAAAAGATCTGGCGCGATCTCAATCACCGCCAGCGTCTCAACATGGGCACGATGTCGGACAAGGTGCTAATGGCGGTCGATTTGGCCCTGTGGGACCTGGCCGGTCGCGCGACCGGCCAGCCGGTCTACAAGCTGCTGGGCGGCTATCGCGACAAGGTGCCGGCATATGCCTCGACCATGTGCGGCGACGATCTCGAAGGCGGTCTGGCCACGCCCGAGGATTACGCCCGATTTGCTGAGTGGTGCATGCAGCGGGGGTATCCGGCCTTCAAGTTGCACACCTGGCAGCCGCCCTACGAGGGTGCGCCGGATCCCAAGCGCGATATTGCGGCCTGCGCGGCGGTGCGCGCGGCGGTGGGGCCGGATGTGCCGTGCATGCTCGATCCCTACCACTACTACGACAGAGAAGCGGCGCTCTATTTAGCCAGGGAGCTGGAAAAACTCGACTACTACTGGATGGAGGAGCCGATGGACGAGCACAGCATGTCGTCGTATGTCTGGCTCTGCGAGCAGACCAGTCTGCCGATCTGCGGCCCGGAGACTTGCGAGGGCAAGATGTACGTGCGTGCCGAGTGGATCAAGGCCGGGGCCTGCGACATTAGCCGCTGTGGCGTCGGCGACGTCGGTGGGCTGACGCCGCTGATGAAGACGGTGCATCTGTGCGAGTCGTTCGGGATGCGCTGCGAGATCCACGGCGGTGGGCCGGGCAATCTGCACGCGCTGGGGGCGATGCATAACGGGGAGTTTTACGAGCGCGGGCTGCTGCATCCCTTTATCGACTTCGACGAGCCGGCGCCCTATCTCAACGAGCACGGCGAGGCCATGGACGACGAGGGTTTCGTGCATCTGCCTCAGGCGCCCGGTCTGGGGATGAATATCAACTGGGATTATATCGAGAGCAACAAGGTAGACTAGCGCAATGCAAGTCGAGGTTGAGCAATTTCGCGCCGACGGATATCTGATTATCAAAAACGCGGTGCCACCCGAGCGCCTGCAGGATTTGCGGCTATCGGTGGAGATGATGGTGGATGGCGAGAAGGCCCGCGCGCTGACCACGCGCAAAGAGGGCGAGCCGCGCGGGGGCAGCTGGTACCAGAGCGCGCAGCCGCGCTTGAATACGGATTCGATCACCGCCGAGACCGCCGATGTNCTCGACTTTTGCCTCGGCGAGACAACGCTGGGCGTGAGCCAGCANCTATTGCACAACCCGCCCTTTACCGCGCTGACGACTTTCGGTGCGCTGTGCAGCGGGCTTATCGACTACGGCTATACCGATTGGCATCGCGACTACAGTTCGGCGGAGCAGGCCCCATTGAGCGGGTCGCAGCAGAATCTGATGGAGAACGGTCCCGGCTACGTGCAGTGGAATATCGCGCTCTACGACGACGACGTGTTCTGGATTTTGCCCGCGAGTCACAAGCATCCGACCACAGAGGCGCAGCGGCGGCAGTTGTTGCTGGACCCGAAGTCGCAGTTGGNGGGTGGGGTGCCGGTCAGGCTCGAGGCCGGCGATGGCGTCGTCTACCCGAATTTGATGATGCACTGGGGCAGCANCTACACCAGCCGCCTGCGGCGCACCATCCACATGGGCTATCGCAGCTTTNCGGGGCCGACGCTACCCTATGCGCACCAGCTCGAATGGCACGAGAGGCCCGGTTTTCTGGAATATGCCTCGGAGCAAGCTCTGGCGCACTTTGAGACGGCCGCCGAGCACTACGACCAGGAGAAGCGGCGCATCGCAGCGGCCTTGCGCACGATCATCAGCGGCCAAGAGCAGGCGTTTCGCGCCGCGCTGGCGCGCTTGCACCCGAGTGAGGCCGGGCGGATGGTGGCCGTGGTGCTGATGTGCCGTATTGCCAACAAGGTCATCCGCTTGCACCGGCCGCAANTCGCGCGGATGTCGGTGGCGGAGCGGCGGCCGCTGATCGATGGCTCGCCGCCGGCGCATTACGCTGAGGATATGGCCNGGCGGTTNAGCGCCGATGAGGCCGGGGCGCTGCAGCGGCGGTTTGCGGAATTGAACCGCCGCTTGGAAGCCGACCGCGAGGCGTCGGATCGACGCTACGGNGAGATCTACAAAGANCTGCGGCCCGACGCGGCGCAACCGCCCGACTTCGAGTCGCGGCCGCTGCGCACTTTCAACAGCGAGATGCCGGCGGATTTCGGCGTCGCAGAATTCATCGCCAGCTGGGGAGCGTGAGATGGATAAGCCCGATTTTGCCAGGTATTATCGCTACGATGAGATGACCGCGCTGCTGCAGGCGTACGAGCGCGAGTTCGCCGGTCTGGCTGCGCTGGAGTCGATCGGCAAGAGCTACGAGGGCCGCGATATCTGGGCGCTGACCATTACTAATGGTGCGACGGGCGCGGCGCTGGAGAAGCCGGGCTTCTACGTCGATGGCAATATACACGGCAGNGAGGTGACGGCTTCGGTGACGGCGCTGTACTTCGCGTGGACGCTATTGTCGGGTCACGGAGAGGATGAGGCGCTGACGCAGTTGGTCGATGAGACCACCTTTTACATCATCCCGGCGGTCAGTCCCGATGGCGTCGAGCACGTGCTGTCGAATGCGGGTTTCGTGCGCAGCGGTACGCGTANGTATCCGCACGAGGAGGAGCGCGACGGGCTGCACGAAGAGGATATCGACGGTGACGGCTTGATCGTACAGATGCGGATTGAGGACGAGGGCGGCGGCTGGAAAATATCGCAGCAGGATGCTCGCCTGCTGGTGCCGCGGCGCTTTGACGATAGCGAGGGACCGTTCTATCGCGTCTTCCCCGAGGGGCGCATCCGCAATTTTGACGGCGTTGAGGTCAAAGAGGCGCCGCGCAAACAGGGTCTGGATTTCAATCGCAACTTCCCCGCCAATTGGGAGCCGCAGGTAAGGCAGCAGGGATCTGGCGAATATCCTTTTTCGGAGTCGGAGACCCGGGCGCTGGCCGAGTTTATTATCGCCCATCCCAATATCTGCGGGTTGCANATCCTGCACACGGGGATGGAGTCGATTATCCGCCCGCCGGCGACACAGTCCGATAGGGAGATGCCGAGCCAGGATCTACGNGCGGTGCGCGAGATCGGCCAGCGCGGCGTCGAGCTGACGGGCTACGTACTTTTTTCCTATCGCCAGCTCAACGACGATATTTACGTGGCGCACGGCGATTTCGCGACCTGGACCTACGAGCATTTGGGGCTGATCGTGTTCTGCGACGAGTTGTGGGATATCCGGGCGCGCGGCGGCAAGGACTACGTCGAGCTCAACGAAATGAATCTCGAACGCGATCTCGACGGGTTGGAAGAGGTCGAGGCCGCGGCGCTCAAGTGGAACGACGCNGTGCTCGGCGGCGAGGGCTTCATAGACTGGCATGAGTATGAGCATCCGCAATTGGGCACGGTCGAGATCGGGGGATGGAATCGGCTCTACCGCAACAACGCGCCGCCGCAGCTAATGGAGCTGACCTGCGAGAAGATGACGCGCTTTTTGGTAGCGCACGCGCAGGCGTCGCCGCGGCTNCGAGCGGAGTTTTACGCGGTGGAGAGCGTCGGAGAGGGGGTGTNCCGGATCGCGGTAGCGGTCCGCAACGAGGGGTACTTACCGACCAATGTAACGCNACAGGCGCTGAAGATGCAGCAGGCGCCGCCGCTGGAGGCGCGGATACAACTCGGGGCGGGAGATGAGTTGTTGGCGGGGGATGCGGTAGAGGAGATTGGCCATTTGAGTGGCTACGGGGGGCGCAGAAAAGTGGAATGGGTGGTGAAGTTCAAAGGGGAAGTGGGTGGGACCGTGGAGATTGTCAGCAAGAAGGCGGGAANGGTGCGCCTCGATCTGATGGCGGCAGAGATATGAAAGCTGCGCTCGCCCAGTTTATTTACGAAGCTAACACCTTTGCTCCTGAGCCGGCGGACGTCGATCTCTTTAAAAAGGGCGGCGTTTGGCTTGACGCGGAGGACGAGGTGCGCACGTGGGCTCGCGATACCGACTCGCAGATGCACGGCAGTCTCGATGTATTAGANGCCGCCGGGTGGGAGACGACGCCCGCTTTTGTCGCCCTGTGCGGCTCTCCCGCCGGCCGGCTGACCGAGACCTGCTTCGACGAGATACGGGACGNGATGCTGGCGCGGATCAAAGCGGCTGCNCCTTTCGATGTGCTCATTCTGCATCTGCACGGGGCTGCTGCCGCTGTCGGCGAAGACGATACCGAAGGGCATATCCTGGAAAAGGTGCGCACCGAACTGGGCTATGCCGGCCGGCTGGTGCTCTCGCTCGATCTGCACGCCAACTTCACTCGGCGCATGCTGGAGTACGCCGATGCCGTCACCGCCTATCAGACCTTTCCTCATATGGATTTTCGCGCTACCGGCGAGCGCGCTGCACGCCTGGCCTTGCAACCGGGACCGTTCCGTCGCTCTGTGGCCAAGATCGCGGCGCTGATGCCCCCGGCCGACAGCACNCATTTCGCGGGCAATCTNTGCGATATGCTCGGCCGGGCCAGGCAGCTGGAGCGGGAAGAGGGCGTCGTCGATGTCTGCATCTTGCCGGTGCAACCGTGGATGGATATCGACGAAATGGGTTCATCTATCGTGGTCACGGCGACCGGTAGTGGCGGGCTGTCNGGGCTCGAGGCTCTGGCGCGAGAATGGTACGACCAGCGCCACGCCTGGCAGAGCTACCTAGTCGATTGGCCGACGATTCTAGCCCGGCTCGAAAGCCGGCACCGAGATGGGCCCTGGATACTCAACGACGCGGCGGACGCCACGGCGGGTGGATCGNCCGGGCACAGCGCCGAGGCGCTGCGGCGGTTATTGCCNATTAAGGACGAGCTACCGGGCAAGGTGTTGCTGTGGCTCGTCGATCNGGGCACGGTAAAGGCTGCGCGCGATGGTGCCACCCGCTTTGCGAGTGGAGACCCGGCGGTAGAATGGGAGGGGCGCGTCCTGTGGACGGGCGAGGGCAACTACCGCGCGCGGGGCAAGGCCTATACCGGTCAGCAATTCTCGATGGGCGAGGCCGCAGTCATAGAGGCCGGGCAGTTGCAACTGGTGGCCTGTTCGCTGCCCGCACTGACGCCGGACCCGGCGTTTTACGAATGCGTGGGCCTGGCACCCGACGACGCGCTGGCGGTGCTGACCAAGAGCATTCGGGGCTGGATGCCGGCCTTCGACGCTGACTGGGAGCGGGGGATGTTGTTCGACGGTCCGGGGGTGTGCTCGATGAACTTTGCGGGCATTCCGTTTGCGGGTAGCGCCAGGGGGTTGTTTCCGGTCACTGCCGAGCCCGAGCAGCCCATCCAAATCTGGAGGGACAAAGCCCATGTCAGCGACGGATAGCCCATTCGCATCCTCACCAACGACGATGGCTGGATCTTATCGAGCTACGGTCNGCCGATCCGCATCGATGAACTGCGCGATAAGATGATCGCCCCGCACGCCCATACGCCTTGCGACACCTTTTTGTGGAGCGTNGGCGGGCGCGAGGTCTTCTCGTACGAGACGGAGATCGGCGAGCGCTGGCGTGGGACGATCGGCGCGTACCTGACACGCCCTGGGTGCGGCAGGGGTATGTCGCGGATTGCGAATGTATACCCTTCGCAGCTCGTCGAGGTGCCCTTTGAAAGCGCGCCGGTGGAATTCGCTCGGGATCCTGCCTGGCAGGTGCGGGGGCGCAACGAGCTGGAAGTGCGGCTGGCACGGCCCGGNGCGGGACTGGTGCTGCAGGATGTGCGGGTTTGTGTCCGCTATCAGGGATAGGAGCACATAATGAGTAAACCCGGCGAACCCGAAACGGCGCGCCCCTTGCGCGCCGGCGTTATCGGCTGCGGAGCCATGGGACAAATGCACTTTAACGCATATAGTCGTTTGGAAGGCGCCGTAGAAGTCGCCGGTCTCTGCGATCTCGATGCCGCGCGCCTCGCCGCCGCCGCAGAGAAGTTTCCCCAGGCCCATACCACCGCAGATTATCGCGAACTCTTCGCTATCGCGAATCTCGATCTGCTCAGCATCTGCACAATGCCCAACACCCACTGCGACATCGCCGTCGCGGCGCTGGAAGCCGGTGCGCATGTCCTGTGCGAAAAACCCTTTGCTATGGATATGGCCCAGGCCGACCGCATGCTCGCGGCGGCAGCGCGCGTCGAGCGCCATATCCAGGTGGGCACCAATATGCGCCATATGAGCCAGGCGGGCGCACTGCGCGATATCGTGGCCTCCGGCGCCGTCGGCAAACCCGTATATATCCGCGCCTGGACCTACTTTACGGACATTCCGTGGTATGCCCCGCACATCGTTAAATGCATATCGGCGGGCGGCGCCCTGGCTTCGACGGCCATCCACATTCTGGATGTCGCGCTGTGGGTCGCCGGCAGTCCCGACGTGGTCGCCGTCGCCGGTTCGACCCACAAGACCTTTCCCCACAAGCGCAGAGAAACAGCGCCCACGCCCGCAGCGCGCGACGCCTACGACGTAGAAGACATTGCCGCAGCTCACATCCGCCTCGCCAACGGGGCGACTCTCATACTGGAAGGTACCTGGGCGCACGAGCGTAAACAAAGCCACTACAGCTTTGAGATGATCTGCGAGAAAGGGACCCTGACGCTCGACCCGGTTTCCGTGCTCGTAGACGAAGCAGGTGAGATCGTCGATCGCACACCCGAAGAATTCAAGGAGGCCGCCGATGGTTGGGGCGCGAGCGTAAATAGGGAACTCGAGCGTTTCGCGACAGCGATTCGCACCGGTGGCGCACCCGCGCAGAGCCCGCGCGAAATCCGCAATCTGCAACGGATTCAGGACGCCATTTACGAATCTGCCCACAGCGGTCGCGAGGTCCGATTCGATGAGTAGCATATGGATCGCGCAATGCAAATAGCGTAGACTTGCCGGCGAGAAGGCCATCGCAAGAAACTCGAGCTGCCTATCTATCAGCGAGGAGGAATTCCATGGAGGCTATAAAGACCCAGACCCAAAACCAGGCGGAGTTGCGCCGCGAGGCCGAGCGCTATCTACCCGGCGGCGTCGGCGGCGCCGGTCGCATCAACTCGGCTCTGGGGTATGCGTTTTATATCAAAGAAGCTAAGGGGTGCCGCCTTTGGGATACCGATGGCAAGGAGTATATCGATTTTAATCTAGGGCACGGGGGCGCCTTTTTGGGCTATCAGCACCCGGCGACCCAAGTCGCGGCGGAAATGGCGCTGGCGGCGGGGGTGCTATCGGGCTACGAGACCGAAACCCACGTGCAACTGGCCAGGCGGATCACCGAGGTTATTCCCTGCGCCGAACGGGTGCGCTATGGCAATACCGGCTCTGAAGGCACGATGATCTGCGTGCGACTCGCCCGGGCCTACACTAAAAAAGACAAGATCCTCAAATTCTGGGGCCACTTCCACGGGCTCTACGACTATGTGATGTACAATGCTCATTCCCCGATGGCACCTGTCGCGCCCGGCAGCCTCATCGAGCCTGTGCGAGAATCGGCTGGCATGCCCGCGGCCAACGACGATCTGGTGGTGGTCGTGCCCTGGAAGGACGAAGCGGCTTTAGAGCGGGCGCTGGCGGAGCACGGCGACGAGATCGGCGGCATCATCATGGAGCCGATCAATTACAACCAGGGATGTATTGTCGCCGACAAAGAGTACATGGAGTTGGTGCGTCAGCAGGCTACGGCCCACAATATCGCGCTGATTTACGATGAGGTTTTATCGGCTTTCCGCACCGGGCCGGATTGCGCGCAGGGGTATTACGGGGTGACGCCGGATCTGTGTGTGCTAGGTAAGGCGGTCGCCAATGGCGGCGCGATGGTAGTTATAGCTGGCAAAAAGGAAATGATGGACCAGGTTGGGCCATTGGGCGAGGTGGCGCAGAGTGGGACCTTTACGGGCAATCCGCTGGCGGTGGCGACGGCGCTGGCCTCGATCGATGAATTGTGCAAGCCCGGCTTTTACGACCACATCTATGCCGCCTCCGAGCGGATGGTGGATGGCCTGGCCGGGTTGTTCGCCGATGCCGGCATACCGGCGCGGGTGCAGGGTCTGGGCGGGCGTTTCGGCATTTTTTTCGGCTCCGCCGAGCCGGTCGAACGCTTCGACGACACGCTGGACCGCGACGTGGAGATGCGCTCGCGTTTTGTGCGGGCTGCCGCCGCCAAGGGGGTGTATTTTCACGATTATGGCACGCTGGTCGCCGGGCACCACGGCGTGTCGGCCTCGCACACCCTGGACGATATCGACGAGGCGCTCAATCGGGTCGAGAGCGCGATCAAGGGCGGATTGGCGTAGGGAATTCGGGTATGGAGCCCACCGAGCTCATGTGGTCCACTGGGGATAAGAATCCTCTCGCTTATTATCGGCAGATGCCCGGCGTAAAGCGCCTGGTCGTCTACTTCGATACGGTGCCGGGGGCAGTGGTCGAGCGGGCGCGGATCGACCAGGTGCTAGAGCTATTGGCTACGATGGATTTGGGATTCGCGGTAGCGGAAACCTTTGTCATCAGCAATGCGATCAAGCTGGAATTGTCCGAGCGCGATCAGCATATCGAGGCGTATTGCCAGACGCTGCGGAATTACGGAGNGGCGCTGCGAGCGNGGGGTNCAGAGGGGCCGTATCGGGTATGCTACGACTTTATGGGGCCGGAGAACTGGTGGCGGAATTTGCTGGCGGTGCGCGACGAGCANGACCGGGTGTGCATCGGCTANGATCCGCGGGAGCCGGAGCCGGGATTGGAGCAGTTGGGNGAGGGACCACGGTTGGGGTATCCGGAGCGTTATACCGACGCGGAATACGAGCGGNTGNTGGGGCTCTATAAGGAGCGCGGCGAAGAGGGCTTGTGGAGCGCGTTGGCCTATTTTCTCAAGGCGATCATCCCGGTGGCGGAGGAGGAGCAGGTGTTGATGGGGCTGCACCCAGACGANCCGTCGTTCAACGTGCGCGGGCGNCCGCGGATNGTCAAGGACANGGCGGCGCTAAAACGCGTGGTGGATATCGTCCCNAGCGCATCGAACGGAATCACTTTCTGCCCGGGAAGCCTGGCGACCAACCGCGACAATGATGTGCTGGCCATTGCCGAGCANTTATGGCCGCACTTCGTTTTCTGCCACTTCAGGAATATACGCTTCTTGGCCGAAGAAGAGCTGGACGGCGAGTGGGCCTTTCTGGAGACCTACCACGAGGACGACAAAGGCGCAGTGCCGATTCCCGCGCTGCTGAAGCTACTGCACCACAAGGGCTGGTCGGGACCCTATCGCGCCGACCACGCGCCCGGCATGTACGGCCACGATCTCAACTTCGGCTATGGCCTGGTGTCGCGGGCACAGGGGATGAGCTATNTGCAGGGCATACTCGCCGGACTCAACGCCGCCTGACGTATTTGTGGAAGGTGCCTTCCTCGCCGCGCTCGACNTCGCCGGCGTATATATTGCCCTGGCTGTCGATCCAGATGCCGTGGGGGCCGCCCTGGAATTCCCCAGGAACATCGCTCGGGTCGCCGCCCCCGCCCCATGACGAGAGCAATTCCCGCGTTGCCAAATTCCAGATGCTGATGCGCCGGCCCAGCTCGGCGACGTATAGGACGCCATTTTCGTCGTCGATATGGATATTGTTGGGACGCAAAAGATCAGTCCACTCGTCGAGAAAATTCCCGTCTAAATCGAAGATCTGAATGCGGCAGTTTTCGCGGTCGCAGTCCCAGATGCGGTCCTGCGCATCGACGCGTACGGTGTGCGAGATAGTAAACTNCCCAGGGCCGTTGCCCTCGCCGCCCCAGGTGGCGATGTGTTCGCCTGAAGCGCTATAGCGGTGGATGTGGTGGTTGCCGTAGCCGTCGGAGACGATGATGTCGCCATTGGCGGCGATGGCGATGTCGGTGGGACGGTTGAAAGGGTCGCCTTCTGCCGCGCCGGGCTGGCCGGGGGTGCCCAGAGTTAGCAGCAGCTCTCCTGCAAGGCTGAATTTGTAGATGGCGTGGTCGGTGGCGTCGGTGACGAAGACATTGTCCTCTTTGTCGATAAAGATGCCGTGGGCGCAGCCCGGGGTGAGTACGCCCTCGCCCCAGGTGGCGAGGTGGTTGCCATCGGGATCGTAGACATTGAGGGGTTTGTCGCTGCGCGAATAGACGAAGACGCGGTCCTGCGAGTCGCAGGCGACGGCGGGGACCCAGCCCTCGTGGTATTGGGTCTCGAGGCCGGCCCAGTCGGCGTGGTAGTCGTAGGNGTANTCTCCCTGACCCAGTGGCATGGTGCGCTCCTTGNAGTNATGGCGTGAATNGTGNGCGGTAACATAAGGAAAANGCNCNCAGAGGCCTACTTNTGACGGTCGGCTGGAATTTTATGACGATTGTCGCGTTCTGGGGATTAAAATTTTGCAAAGATNCGCCTATGTTGTCGATCCTGACCATTTGTCTCGCGANANGCCTTNTGTCCGCAACNGTCCGCGCTCACTCCGGCCCCNTGGCCATCGCCGTGCCGGGTCGAGGGCATTGCTGTCGACGGGGATCGGCACNCCCGACACCGCNTTGCGCGAGGTGCTGGGTCCGATCAGCGCGGTGAATTTGATCAGCCAGCAGGCAACCGAGGTCAGGGTCGCGGCTGCCATATCAGGAGCAGGAGTTTGAGCTGGCGTCGGGCAATATGCTGGTGTTGATGAGCGACGGGTTGCTGTGGAGCGGCTGAACGACGGCGATGGCGACGGGACGCTGGTGGTGTCGCGGATGAAGTGCGTCAGGGCGCAGGAACGGCGGTGAAGCAGGGTTGATGTTTCGTCGCGGACGTAGTCTGTTGTCAACGCCCGACCGTTTGACTCTCTGAAAACGCGGTAGAATTCAGTCTTTGATCGCCTCTCACCCATTGCGTATGTTGTCCTGTCATGAGCGAAGAAAAACCCACCTACGACCCCACCTTCCTCCACGCTCGCCGCGAGGCGCTGATCATCTTCGCGGTGTGGGTGCTGGCCCTGATCTGGGCGGTGCCCTACTGTTATTTCAACGGCTACGATATCGATACGGCTAATCTCAAAACGGTCTGGGGCGTGCCGGCGTGGGTGTTCTGGGGCATCGTCGCGCCGTGGCTGGCGGCCAATGTCTTCACCTTCTGGTTTTGCTTCTCCTATATGGCAGACGACGACCTGGGCGAGGAGACGGAATGAGTGGGGGCAGTGCGGCGCTCTATACCTTTGTGGGCTATATCATGGCGGTCTTCGTCCTGGCCTGGGCGGCCAACCGCCTGCTCAAGGAGCGGAGTTTCCTCAGCGAGTATTTCTTAGGCAGCCGCTCGCTGGGCGTGTGGGCCTTTGCGCTGACCTTTGCCGCCACTAGCGCCTCGGGCGGCAGCTTTACGGGTTTTCCCTCCAAGATCTACAGCCACGGCTGGGTGCTGGCGCTGTGGATCGGCAGCTATATGGTGGTGCCGATCTGCATGATGGGCCTGATCGGCAAGCGGATAAATCAAGTGGCGCGAATCTCCGGCGCAATCACCGTGCCCGATGTATTGCGGGACCGCTTTCAAAGCCCGGCCTTCGGGCTGATGGCCACGGCGCTGATCGTGTTTTTTATGGCATTCAACCTGGTAGCGCAGTGCAAGGCGGGGAGTTTGATCTTGAAGACGTTGCTGGAGGGCGTGGACGCCTTTCAGCAGTTGGCCTTGTCGCTGGGGGCGGTGGTGGGCGATAGCGGGTATTGCGCCGGAGTTGATCCGCAGTACTTGCTGTGTCTGATGGTTTTTGGGCTGGTGGTGGTGGTCTATACCGCCTACGGCGGCTTCCACGCCGTGGTGTGGACCGATGTCATGCAGGGGGTGGTGATGGTGGTGGGGGTAGTGATCATGCTGCCGCTGGCGCTGTATCAGGTGGGCGGGTTGGAGAAGGCGACGAAGGACATGGCGCAGATGCTGCCCCCCGAGCGCGGGACGGCGACCCTGCGGACGGCGGATGGGGCGTATGTGGTGCCGGCGGGGGCGTGGTTGCAGACGGAGGGAAGAGTGCTGCGGACGGCGGCGGCGGCGGTGATTCCGGCGGCAGGCGCGGTCGAGGGCGTGGCGGTGCTGGAGATCGCGACGCCGCATGAGGTGGAAAGATTGCTGGGAGAGTCTGGGCGTTTCGCAGAACATGCCATAGTGCAGGTCGAGGACATCGCGACCGCGCCGCACGCCTATGGCTCGGATGCGCCGGGCTCCTATGTCAGCGGGCCGGGGCCGAGCCGGGGGGCGGCAGACGGCTTTCTGCCGCTGAGCCTGGCGGTTTCGTTTTTCTTTATGTGGGCGATCGCCGGGACGGGCCAGCCGAGCAATTTCGTGCGGCTAATGGCCTTTGATAGCGCGCGTACTTTGCGCTTTTCGATCGCGACGGTGGCGGTGCACTATTCGCTGATCTACTTCCCGCTGATTATCATCTTCTGCTGCGCGCGGATATTGTTGCCGGGGATGGAGGCGGAATCGGACCGCATCATGCCGGCGATGGTGGTCTTTCTGACCGACAACGCGGGGGTCGCCTGGCTCGGTGGCCTGCTGGTGGCGGCGCCCTTCGCGGCGGTGATGTCGACGGTGGACAGCTTTCTGTTGATGATTTCGTCAGCGTTGGTGCGCGATGTGTACCAGCGCAATGTGCGGCCGGATGTCTCCGAGGAAAACCTCCGCAAGCTGAGCTATTTGTGCACGGTGTGCATCGGCGTGGGGGCGGTGGTGGCTTCGGTGAATCCGCCGCAGTTTTTGCAGGATATTATCGTCTATACGGGGAGCGGCTTGGCGGCTTGTTTTCTGGGGCCGGTGGTGTTTGCGCTGTACTGGCCGCGGGCGACGGCGGGGGGCTGTATGGTGGGGATGGCGGGCGGGTTTTTGGTGCATTTGTCGCTGTATGCAGCGGGGAGCGTGGTCAATGGGAGTTTTTTCGTGCCGGTGCGGGTATTGAATATGGATCCGATTCTGTGGGGGTTGGGGGCTTCGTTTGTGGCGACGTATGTGGGGTGTTTGGTGACGGGGGAGCCGGAGGAGGGGTTGGTGCGGAAGTATTTTTATGCAGAATAGCGGTCGCGGAGGCGTAGGGAGCGCAGAGGTTGGTCCCTACGCCGCTGCAGCCAATCGGCGGAGGGTGTGAATTGCCGTTGGTGAGCGGTCAGCTAATTGATGCTACTGAACAGTTTATAGGAGAGTGAGTATGTTGAAGTTTGCGTTTTTGGGGGCCTGGCACAGCCATGCGCCGATGCACGTGCGGGAGGCGGCGGAAAGGCCGGATGAGTTCCAACTCCTGGGTATGTACGATGCTGACTCGGAGGTTATCGAACAGAATTTGCAGAAGTGGCGGGAGTACGGGTTGGATATTCCGGTATTTGATAGCGTCGATGATGTATTGAATAGCGAGGCGGAAGCCGTCGTCGTCGAAGGGCACGTGTACGAAAATCTAGACTATGTAGAGCGGGCGCTCGATGCGGGCAAGCACGTGTTGCTGGAGAAGCCGGCAGGCGTGGATCTGGCGCAGCTGGAGAAGGTGCATGCACTGTCCGAGGAGAAGGGGCTGATGCTGCAGATGGCGTATATGTGGCGCTACAACCCGGCGGTGGGCGAGATGTTGAGTCTGGTGCGGGAGGGGCATCTGGGGCAGGTGTTTATGTACCGGGGGCATATTCCCAAGCCACTCGGCTGGCATCCGCAGCTCTACGGGGAATTCACGGCGTATCACGGGGGCGTGTACTTCGAGATGGCGGGGCATTTGATCGATTTGATGGTGGCGATGATGGGGGAACCGCTAGATGTGAAAGGCGTATTGGGCAAGCATTATGGCGAGCGGGCCGAAGTCGATAACGCGGTGGTGGTGCACGAGTGTCGCGACGGGATCGGCATCGTCGATACCACTGCGATGCAGGTGGGGATGGACCGGCGGATCGAGGTACACGGGACCGGCGGGATGGTGCTGCACGAGCCGCTGGGCTCGAACCGCCTGCGGGTGCATTTGCAGGAGGGAACGGAGAAATACCCGGCCGGCGAATGGCACGATGTGGAGATCGAGTTGGGACCGGAATCTCCGAGCTTGCTGCGAGAACTGGCGGCGTGCATTGGCGGCGACAAGGAGCGCGATTTTTCGCTCGAACACGACCGCGCCGTGCAGAGGACGCTATTCCGCGGTTGCGGCGTCGAGCACAAAGTCTTGCGGGAGCGGGTCGAGTGAAAGTCGTAGTGGCCTTTGATATGGGGGCGGCTTATGTAGGGGAGCTGCGGGCGGCGTTTCCGGAGGTGGAGTTTTGCCCGGCGTATACCGTGGCAGAGCAGGTCGAGGCGGTACAGGGCGCCGAGGTGCAGTTCGGGTTGATTTCGCGGCCGGTCTTCGACGCGGCGGATGCGCTCGAGTGGTTTCACTTCGTCGGGATCGGCTTCGACCCGATCGTGCGCGAAATACCGGAGTTGCGCAGCGGCGCGGTGGTAATGACCAATGCGCGCCAGACGCATGTGGTGCCGATGGCCGACCACGTGCTGGCGGCGGTGCTGGCGCACGCGCATCGGCTGCCGGAGATGCTCGCAGACCAGCGGGCGCGGCGCTGGGATACCGAGCGCTACTTGCAGAGGATCGTCGAGCTGGAGGGGACGGTGATGGGCATTTTGGCGCTGGGGGATATCGGGCGGGCGGTAGCCAAGCGGGCGGCGGCATTCGGCGTTGCCGTGTACGGAGTGGATCTCGTAGCGATGGATCCGCCCGAGGGGGTGCAGGAGGTTTGGCCGGTCGAGCGGCTGGACGAAATGCTGGCGCTGGTCGATTGGCTGGTGGTGCTGGCGCCGCGGACCGCGGCGACGGAGGGAATGATCGATCGGCGGCGGCTGGGGCTGCTCAAAGAGGGCGCGCACGTGACGGTGGTATCTAGGGGCGGGATTGTCGACGAGACGGCGCTGGCGGAGGGTTTGCACTCCGGCCGGATCGGCGGGGCGGCGCTCGACGCCACCGCTGTGGAGCCACTGCCGCAGGACAACCCCCTGTGGGACGCGCCCAATTTGTGGCTCTCGCCGCACGTGTCGGCCGAGTCGGTGCAATTGCTCGAGCGGCGCCAGGCGATATTCAAGGAGAATTTGCGCCGCTACCTGGCGGGCGACGCCTTGCTGAATATTTGCGACANGGAGAAAGGATATTGATGACCGATAAAATGCCGCANCTNCCCCCCTCGCCGACCGATGTCGGCAAAGTAAAAATCACCGCGATCGAAAGCGTGCAGGTACTGGAGTTTTTTCCCGACTTGCTGCTGGTCAGAATCCACACCGACCAGGGGATTATCGGCCACGGCGAGACCTATTACTGNGCCGAGGCGGTACAGGCGATGGTGCACGACTGGATGGCGCGGCGGCTACTGGGCGAGGATGCGCTGGCGATTGAGTCGCACTGGCGTTTCCTCTACGAACGGGCGGCCAACTTTGGCGTACGCGGCACCGAATTGCGCGCGCTGTCGGCCATCGACGTGGCGCTGTGGGATATTTTCGGGCAGGTGTGCAACCAGCCGGTCTACCGCCTGCTCGGTGGGCCGGTNCGCGACAAGATCCTGGTCTACAATAGCTGCGGCAATCCGCAATACGGCCCGAGTACCGAAGGGCGCAAGGGCTGGCCGGGCTTCGGCGCGATCGGTGATCCAGGGCCGCTGGGCGATTCGTGGAAGCTCTTTCACGAGCCAGTGGCGTTGGCCGAAGAGTTGGTGGGGCTGGGCTACAGCGGGCTCAAGGTGTGGCCTTTCGATCAGGCGGCGATTCAGTACGGGCCATCCCGCATTCCGCACCGCGCGATCGAGGAGGGGGTGCAGCCTTTACGTGAGATTCGCGACAAGGTCGGCTACGATCTCGACATCTTNGTCGANGGGCACGCGCACTTCCAGCTACCGGCGGCACTCCGGATCGCCGAGGCGCTGCGCGAGGTCCAGCCTTTGTGGCTGGAGGACGTGATTAAGATGGACAATCTGGACACGGTGGTTGATTTTCGCCGCCAGAGCCGGATGCCAATTTCGGTGAGCGAGATGCTGCTGACCCGGGCCGACTACAATTCAGTATTGCAGCAGCAGGGNGCCGACTACGTGATGATCGATCCGACCTGGGTTGGCGGCATTTCCGAAACGGCGCGGATCGCGCACCTAGCCGAGACCTACAATGTGCCGGTGAGCATGCACGANTGCACGGGGCCGCTGACCTTGTTTGCGGGGTTGCACGTGGGGGCGGCGGTGGCGAACGCCTGTTATCAGGAGACGGTGCGGGCGCAGATTCAGACCGTGTACAGGGAGTTGATCGATGTGGAGGTAAATATTGAAGGGGGTTATGTGGCGTTGCCGGAGGGCAGCGGGTTGGGCGTGCGGTTGAATCCGGCGTTGTTCAAAGAAGGGCGGGCGGGCTATCGGATTTCGAAATTTGATGGGTAGTACGCGTTTGGAAGGTCATAAGCAACCGTTATACATAGAAGAGAGTATCAGATGGAAAAAGTGTGCTATTCCGATTTGTTGCCCTGGGAGTTCAGGGAGAGATTAGCGGCTAGGCCGGTTGCTTATTTACCGTTGGGGACTTTGGAGTGGCATGGGGAGCACTTGCCGCTGGGAAGCGATGCGATACAGAGCGAAGGGCTGATGCGCGAATGCGCAAGACGGTTTGGGGGGATTGTAATGCCGCCGATCCATTTGGGACCGGATCGGGCGTGGGATCAGGGAAATGGGCAAGTGCTGCAGGGGATGGATTATGCGGACACTACGGACCCGCAGCGGCCATTGGACGGCAGTTGCTACTGGGTGTCGGACGGTTTTTTCGCAACGCTGGTGGATGCGATCCTGGTACAGATCAAGCGGGCGGGGTTTGCGGCGGTCTTTGCCGATGGGCATGGACCCAGCCGCGGGGCCTGGGTGCGGGCGATGCCGGAGCGGGAAAAGCGCTTTGGGCTGAAGCTGATGGGCGTAANCGACGAAGTGCGAGAGGCGTGGACGAGCCAGATGGACCACGCCGGACGCAACGAGACCTCGCTGGTGCTGTACTACCGCCCGGAACTGGTGGATCTGCAGCGCCTGGATGNTGACAGGGACATATGGCCGCAGGGGGTGGGCGGGGAGGATCCGCGCGACGGGAGCGGGGAGTACGGGAGGGAATGTATGGAAAACGCGGTGGCNCTGGTGGGGCAGCTGNTGGCGGCGTCCGGCGTCTGACCGCNCGGGACAATAGCGGCGCTGGAAACGGAGCCGCTATGCGAGCAACTGTGGGGCGCCGNCCCGCCCGTCCAGAATCCCNGNNCCGTTTATTCGTCCGCTTCGAATTTGGGCTGTCGCGGCGNCCGGTCGCGCTCCAGGCGGAATGTGCAGCCTTCCAGCGGTAGCTCCACGCGGGCGCCGCCGCGCACGTGCGACTCGACGAAGGCGAAGATCAATTCCTGGTTCGACCGCGCCTGCTCGGCGCCGCCGCGCGGCGGCTCGCCGGTGTCGAGGGCGCGCACTAGGTCTTCGACCAGGCACAGGGTCGAGGCGCGGTGTTCAAAATCGGGGAAGTCGACGAAGCCGAGCACGTCGCGCCCGCGGTGGTCCTTGGCGGCCGGGGCGCGCAGTTGCCACTCTTGGTCGTTGCCCAGCGCCGTTACCACTCCTTTTTCGCATATGGCTTCCACTTCCATGCCGCGCCCCGAATTCAGCGCGTAGGCGGTGACGCCGTTGGTGAAGCGGATGATACCGTGGCCGATGGGGTCCTCGCGCAGGATGTTGCCGTCGATGACCTCGTCGTTGCTCAGGTGGGCCTGGACCCAGGCGACGGGCGCGTCGGAGTTGAGGCGTTGCAAGAGGTCGAAGCTGTGGCTGGCGCCGTTGAAGAGCGTGCTGGTCTGGTGAATGATCAGGCTCTGCAATGCGCCGATGCGGCCCGAGTCGATGATTTCCTTCATCTTGTCGTAGCCCGGATAATAACGGCGGTTAGTTCCCATATTGAGCGCGACGCCGTACTCTTTGCAGGCAGCGGCCATGCGGTCGGCTTCCTCCATGGAGGCGGCAAAGGCCTTCTCGGCGTAGATGGCGCGGGCGCCGGCCTCGACTGCGGCGATAACGATTTCGGCGCGGTGCTCGGGTTGGGTGGCGACGCTGACGATATCTGGTTTTTCGCGCTCGAGCAGCTCGCGATAATTGCTGTATTGCTTCTCGACGGGGATGCCGTAGCGGGTGCCGACTTGGGCCATGACGTCGACGCGGAGATCTGAACAGGCGACCAGATCGGTGCGGGCACAGGCCTCGTAGCCGGCGGCGTGCGAGTAGGGCCGGCGCTCAGGGCCGACTTCGTTGTCGATGAAAGCGCCCATGCGGCTGCAGCCGATCAGGGCGGCGCGGTAGGGATCCATGCGATGTCTCCTCTGGCTGGAGTACGGCGGAAGATAGGGCGCCCGGTGGGCAGTGTCAATTCAGCGGGATGAGATGCGCGCGAGGGCGGCGAGTTGCTCGGTAGGCAGCAATGGCCGCGCTTGGTCGATCAGTTGGCGCACGCGGTCGAATTGCCCCTGATCCGACAGGTATTGCACGTAGATACGCCAGGCGGTGAAGTGGTGGGGGTTGGCACTCAGCGAGCGCTCGAGCAGTCGCGTGCCCTCGGCGCGGCCCTGCGACAGTGCGATGGCGCCCATATTGGCGTAGGCCTCGAAGTCGTCGGGGTTGAGGGCCACCGCCTGGTTGTAGTGCTGCCAGGCGCGGTGGATGCTGCCGCTGCGCGACAGCGACCAGGCCAGCATGCGGTGGGCGAAGCCGTTGGCCGGCTCGACGGCGAGAATGGCCTCGAAGAGCGGGATGGCCTCGACGAAGCGCTTGTCGCGGACGAGTTGCCTGGCGGCGGCGATGCGCTCCTTGTTTCGGGTGAGCTCCCGGTGGCGGGCGACGGCGCGCTCGGCCAGCTCGGCCAGGCGCGGTGCCACGATCTCTTCGGTGGCAATATCCCGCGCCAGGTCGGGAATCACGTACCAGCGGTCGGCNTAGCGGGTGGCGATGCTGCGGGCGGCGCCTAAGGCCAGGTCGTGCGAGGCGAGGTCGGGAAAGAGGATTTGCAGCAAGGCGAAGTAGTCGGCGGCGGCGACCGGGGCGGCGGCGGCACTTTCCCCTCTGTACATCTCAATCGGGGCTCGGTATTCGAGCCAGAGATTGTCATCGGTATTGGTGACCGCCGAGTGGAAGGCGTCGGCGTTGCGGGGGTGTGACATGTGGGCGCTGGCGAAGAGGTCGAAGGGATTGGTGATGTGGATCCGCTTAAGCGAGGCCTGCACCGCGGGTGCTGAGAAGAGCTTGGCATAATGGGAGGCGGTGCCGCTAAAGGGCTGTTGCGAGGCGAGGCAGATCAGGTCACCGGCTACGGAGAAGACCGCGATGTGGGAAAATTCGGAGGCCAGGGTGTTGAGGATGGCACCGATGGTCTCGGCGGAGGTCTCGTAGGATTGCATCCACTGGCAGAACACGCCGTCGGGCGCCAGCCGCGATTGCACGGCCTGGTAGTACTCGGTGGTAAAGAGCGANCTGACGCCGGCGATCCAGGGGTTGGACGGTTGCGAGACGATGACGTCGTAGACGGTCTGGCGGTGGCGGAGGAAGTTGCGGCCGTCTTCGGTGTAGAGCATGACGCGCGGGTCTTTGAGGACGTCGTGGTTGATCGATTCGAAATAGGGCGAGGCATNGACGACCGCCTGTTCGATCTCGACGACGTCCACCGTCGATACNCGTGGGTGGGTCGCCACCGCATGGACGGTGGCGCCGCTGCCGTAGCCGATGATGCAGACCTTTTGCGGGTCGGGGTGNAAAAACATCGGCAGGTGTCCGATTAAATACTGATGGTCCATATCCGAGCCCGTCGAGGCGTCGGCCTTGCCATTGACTTTGAGCACGGTGGAGTTGGGGGTGCGGAAGACGGTGACAGTGGCGTTGGTGCCCTCCCGCGCGAAGAGCAGCGTGGTCTTGGCCTGGGCGGCGGTACCGCCGGATTGCACTCGGCGAAAGACGCCGCGCTGGAGGTTCGTGATGTCGGTGTCGGGGCTCGCTAAGAGGAAGGGCACCAATGATGCAGCGGCCACGGCGGCCAGGGTGAGCCGTCGTTTGAACGGGTCGGATTGGTCTACCAGCAGCAGTACGAGTGCGGCGGCCATGCCGAGAACCGAGCTGAAACGCACCAGGTCGGTCGCACCGAGCCACGGCANCAGCGCGAAGCCNGCCAGCACCGAGCCCAGAATGGCGCCGGCGGTATTGGCCGCGTAGATCCCACCGACGGCCCAGCCGTCCGATGAAATTTCGTTGCGCCAGGCGGCGATTCCCAGCGGCAGAGTCGCGCCCATGCAGCAGGCCGGCACGAAGACGATGGCGGCGGCCAGCGCGCCCTGAGATAGAAAGAGCAGCCAGGGGCGGTCGGCGGTGCCCTGGGCCATGGCGGTGAATAATCCGGGCAATTCGTTGACCGCGAAGAGTCCGGCCAGGGCCGATAGCGCGCCGAGGCCCATGGTAAGCGCGACGGCCCGCCAGCACGAACTTTCGCGGAAGGAAGGTACGGCTGCCAATAGCGCGCCGACGCCGATGCCGATGAGCACNGTTGACAGAATGATAGTGAAGGCNTAGACCGACGAGCCGACNACCGGGATTAGCATGCGAGTCCAGGCGATCTGGTAGAACAGCCCTATGCAGCCGGCCAGCGCCATGGCCGCGATGAGCAGGCGCGGGATGCGGATCGGCGAAGGTGTATCGGTGAGTTGGGTCGAGGCGATTGTACGCGGGGCGATTTGGCGATCGAGCAGGACCGCACCTGCGGCGACTAGGATGCCGACGACGACCGCGACCCATACCGAGTGCGCGATACCGAGGGCGGGTAAGAGGGCGATGCCGGTGACGCAGGTGCCGGCGGNGGCGCCGAGGGTGTTGATGCCGTAGAAAAGCGCTACACTGCGGCGGAATGTGCCCTGCTGTGAGACCGCGACGATGAGCAGGGGCAGCGAGGCGCCCATGAGGAAAGTCGGGACGGCCAGCATCAGGACCGAGAGCAGGAATTGCGCCAGCATATAGGCCCAGAAGGCGCTATCGACGAGGCCGTAGAGGGNATTTAGCAGTCCGGCCATATTTTCGAGGAGCGGCACCGACAGCGCGCCATAGAGGGCAATGCCCAGCTCGAGCAGGCCGTAGGCTTTTAGCGGTCGCGCAATGCGGTCGGCGCGTCGGCCCGCCCAGGCACCGCCGGCACCCANACCGGCCATAAAGCTGGCGACCACGGTGGCGATGGACCAGGCGGCGCTGCCGAATTGCAAAGTGAGCAGCTTGACCCAGACGACCTCGTAGGCGAGGGAGGCCGCACCCGAGAGAAAGAAAAGCAAGCCGGCGAGGAAGAAGGTCCCGCGCTGTCGAGNAGCGGTTGTCATGGCGTAGTAATCTAAGACCCGTTCCGATCTCTTTCCAATGGGCCGCGTCGTATACTCCACCACACGACCAGCGTTTCCACGGTGTGGCCGCTGAGCAGGGCGATGGTGGCGCGGGTGGCGCCGTGCAGNTCCTGGCCCGACAGGGCGCTNAGGACCAGCACCACGGTGGCTATTCNCGACGGGGCGCTGGGCGCCATGGCNNTGGTGCGGTGCTGCAGCAGGCCGATGCCGTGGATATAGCCACGCAAGCAGACGACGATGGGAAAGCCCGTAAAGATCATCAGCGGCACGCCGCAGTGGGCGGCGAGCGCGGGGCTGACGCCGACCCAGTGCAACAGGATGTGGTCGAGCGCTGGCGTCCAGAATACGGCGCCCATCCAGGCGAGNGAGACCAGGCCGCAGCCGGCGATAAAGCGGCGGATTCTGGGCAGGTNATTGCCGTCGCGGAAGGCCGAGGGCAGGTTGCGGACCTCGTTGAGCCAGCCGTAGGGGATGTGGCCGAGGGCGTAGACCACGGTCAGCACGGCGAGGGCTTCGGTGCCGTCCGCGGCACCGGCGATGAATACGTTGATCAGCGGCCGGGTACCCGACTGCACGGCCATGATNAGCGCCAGCGGCCAGAAGAAGTGCAGGACGTACGACATGTCGAGGGGTGCGGCCTCGCCCTGTGTCTCGAAGCGGACATAGCGCCGGTGCCCCCACAGCACGATGGCGAATTCGGCCAGTGCGCCGACCCAGGTGGCGAGTACTGGCAGTAGGATTGGGTCCTGGCGGACGAAGTCGACGGGCAGCAGGATAAAGACGGTGAGGATACTCAGGCCGATGCCGCCGCCGGAGCCGTAGGCCGGGATATCGCTGCGGCGGATGCGCAGCAGGGTGCCGATGTATATGCGGGTCAGCGAGCGGACGAGCGGGAAGGGGACAAACCAGGCGAAGGCCAATAGCACGACTTCGGTCAGCGCCGGAGAGACGCCGTGCAGATCGGCGATGAGCCAGCTGCCCGCCGGGGTCCAGGCCAGCAGCGCGACCATCCCNGAGAGCGACAGGCCGGCGGCGATGCCGAAGCGGAAGACGGTGCGGTAGCCCTGGTCGTGT
The DNA here is from genome assembly GCA_002724215.1 of Gemmatimonadota bacterium. GTDB lineage: Bacteria > Latescibacterota > UBA2968 > UBA8231 > UBA8231. The sequence goes on from PBOD01000142.1 coordinate 29,404, forward strand.
TCGATGAGCACCAGCCCGAATTGCCGGGCCTGGGTCAGGATGCCGGCGAGCAGGCCGACGATGCCGTAGGCCAGGCCAAAGGCGGCCAGGGTTTCGACCGCCTGTGGCATGCGCGCCATACCGCCGTTGAGGAATTGCCCGCTGAGTTCCTGCACCAGCGCGGCCAGCACCAGGGGGAGCATGAAGCGGGTCAGCTGGGCGTAGGTCATTTAAACGAGCCAGAGAGGATGGGGTTGTGACCGGACATACTGGCCCGAAGCCGATATGCATATCGACCGGGATGCTACAACGTNTCTCAAAACGAAAGCAGCGCCAGCAAATCTGCAGGGCACTGTCCTAACTCGCCGCTCGTGCCCGGATCACTTCTCCCGCTCCGGTATCGGCCAGTTCCCCTTTCTCNACCGCGACTTTCCCGTTGACAATAACCCAATCGATCCCCAGCGGGTAGCGGTAGGGCTCGTCGAAGTCGGCGCGCTCGCCGACGGTCTCGGGGTCGAAGATGAGCACATCGGCGCAATAGCCCTCGCGCAAGAGGCCGCGCTCGGCCAGGCGAAAGCGCGCGGCGGCGTGGCCGGTGAGCTTGTGGATGGCCTGTTCCCACGACAGCGCACCCTGGTCGCGGACGAAGTGGCGCAGAAAGTAGGGAAAGGCGCCGTAGGAGCGCGGGTGGTGTTTGCCCTCGGCGAGCGTGCCCTCGGGCGCCAGCGAGAAGCCGTCGGAGATCACGCCACCGGCGTCGTGGCGGGCGATATTGAGGAAGTCCTCCTCGGAAACGTCTTCGGCCAGCATCCAGGGCCGGGCGTTTTCTTCGCTGATGATGTCGAGGACGGCGTCGTGCGGGTCCTGCTGGCGGCGCTTGCCGATTTCATCGAAGCTCAGCCCGGCCAGCTCGGCGTTCTTTTCGGCACTGCCGAGCCAGATTTTGTCCCAGGTGCCGTCTTTGACCAGATTGCGCTTGCGACTGCCGCCACTCTCGGCGCCGTGGGTGAGGGTGTCCTGCTTGATTTTCTCACGCGCNGCTGGATCCTTGAGCCTGGCGATTAGTGCCTCATCGCCGCCGTCTAAAGCCCAGGGCGGCAAGAGCGACTTGAGGGTGGTGCTGCCGATGGTGTAGGGGATGGCGTCGCAGCTGATGTCGTGCCCTTCGCGGCGCTTCTGGTCGATGGTGGCGAGCAAATCGCGGGTGGCGCCNAGCATGGGCGAGCCGGGCTGCATATGCGAGACNTGGGCGGCGACTTTGGCCTGCTCGCCGACGGCGATGACCTCGCCGACCGCCTCGGCGATCGATTCGGTCTGGTTGCGGATGTGCGAGGTGTAGATACCGTTGTACTCGCCGATGACCTTGCCCAATTCGACGAGTTCGTCCAAAGCGGCATACGGACCGGGTGCGTAGGCCAGGCCCGAGGAGAGGCCGAGGGCGCCGTCCTCCATGGCGCGGGCGGTCAGTTCCTTCATGCGCTCCATCTCGGNCGGGATTGGCGGCCGGTCGTCGTAGCCCATGGCGGCGACGCGGATATTGCCGTGGCCGACCAGGGTGGCGGTGTTGGTGCCCAGCCCCTGGGCTTCGAGGCGCTGGAAGTACTCGCCGAAGTGCTCCCAATCACAGGTCAAGCTGCGGGTCATCGCCGGGTCGAGCGGACCGTGGTAGGGCGCGAAGTCGCGGGTCGGCGCGGCGGAGACCCCGCAATTGCCCATGACCTGGGTGGTGATGCCCTGGGCCAGCGAGCTGAGCGCNCGACCGTCGAGGGCGATGGTCAGGTCGGAGTGGGTGTGGCTATCGATAAAGCCGGGGCAGGCGATGTGTCCGGCCGCGTCNATGGATTGTTTGGCGGTNGCGGCGGAGAGGTCGCCAATGGCGGCGATGCGGCCCTGCTCGATGGCGATGTCGCCTTTGTAGGCGGGTTGGCCGGTGCCGTCGAGGAGTTGGGCGTTGCGGATCAGGAGATCGTACATGGAGGCCTCGCAAGTTGTGGCGGCGGNTTACATTGATTTAGTGATTATATTATCAAAACCACTTTGCGCCAACCGCAGCTGGGGTCTATTGTGCGCTATGTGCTCATAGCCGTTGCCGCCGTGGTGCTGGCGGTCGTCGCCTATGCGATGTTGAGGAAAAAGAANNGCTGGCGGTTNAGCCCCCGGGCGCTGACNCGACCGCGTTNACGGTCTGCTCTTTCAATATCCAATTCTTNGGTCCATCCCGGGTCAGCGACGACNCAGTGCTNGCCCGGGTTGTCGATTGCAGCGATATCGTCGCGGTNCAGGAACTGGTGGCTCCGCCCTACAAGGGGACCTCCCCCGGTGGCAAGGCCTTCAAACCGGACAAGGAGGCCGCCGAGTATTTCGCGGCGATGCAGANGCTGGGGTATGCCTAGGTGCTGTCTGCGGAGGATACGGGCTCGGGCGAGAAATTTCGCCGCCACCATTCGGCGACCGAATGGTGGGTGGCTTTTTACCGCGCCGGCAGGGTAGCGCCGGCCCCGGATGTACCTTCTGGTTTCCTCGCCGCCGACCGCTCCGACCATGCCGACCCGTTGNCCATCTTGGATTCGTCGGCGATCGCGCGATCCATCTATTGCATCGCTGCGCTATTGCATCGCTGCGGGCTTGGCGATGACCGTCTCGCCGAGATTGCGCGCGACTGCGATTACCTGCATATCGTTGCCAAAAACCGGGTAGTCTATTTGTGCGCAGCGCATATTGATTCTCCTGTGGATTAGTCGAGTTAGTATGCCGGCCCAGGTGGACGTTATCGAGTTTGACACACCCGGGGAGCGACGATACTTTCACGCGGCGACAGCAGAAAGGTATTCCAGATGCACTATGCTCTCCTAGCTATTTTTGCGCTCGCCGCCTGCGGCGAGAGCCCCTCGGACCAGGGCCTGCCCGGCACGGCGATTCGCCAGGTGCCGCGCGACCGCACGTTGATTATGGATTGCGCGTCGAACAATATCTGCGCGGGCCAGATCCGGGACTACAATTCGTTCAACCCCTACCTGCCGGGTACGACCTCGCGCACCGGCTTCAATTTCGTCTACGAGCCGCTGTATTTCTACAACGCCTTCGCGGGCGAGATGATTCCCTGGATTGCGACCGGGCACCGCTTCAACGACGACTATACCGAAGTCACCATCGACATTCGGCCGGGCGTCAAGTGGAGCGATGGACGGCCGTGGACGGCGCGCGACCTAGTGTTCACCATCAATATGCTGCGGGCCAACGCGCCGGATCTGTCGTATTCGACCGATATGGATAACTGGGTCGCCGAAGCCGTGGCGGTGGATAGCCTGACGGCGCGGATCCGCCTCACCGCGCCGAATCCCCGGTTCGTGTTTTCGTATCTCACTGGCAATTTCGGCATTGGCATGACGATTGTGCCCGAGCACGTATGGGCGGGCAAGGACCCCAGGGAATTTACCAATTTCGACCTGCAGAGCGGATTGCCGGTTTTTAGCGGGCCGTACCAGTTGGTGCTATCGACGCCGCAACAACGGATCTGGGATTTGCGCCGCGACTGGTGGGCGGCCGAGACGGGGTTCCAGCGGTTGCCGCAGGTCGAGCGGATCATCTACCTCACCTTTATGGAGGAGACCAAGCGGGTCCAGAATTTGATCGCCAACCACATGGATACCTCGCTCGATCTGCGACCGCCCAATATTATCACCGTGCTCGAAAGCAATCCCTTGACGACAACCTGGACTGGGCGCGAGCCGCCCTACGGCTATATCGACTTCTGGCCGATCTCGCTGGGCTTTAATAATCTCGAGGCGCCCTTCGCCGATGTCGGGGTGCGCCGGGCGATCAACTACGCGATCGACCGCGAACAACTGGTAGCCGTCGGCTGGCAAGGGGCGGGCACCTCCACGCTCCTGCCCTTCCCGGATTACCCGGCTATGCGGCCCTACTTCGACGCGGTAGCCGATCTGCTCGAAAAACATGAAGTCGGCGTCTTCGACCTGGCCAAGAGCGCGGCGCTGATGGAGGGCCGCGGCTGGCAGAGGCAGGCAGAGGGCTACTGGACCAGGGACGGCGAGCCGCTTAAAATCGTCATTGATATCTCCCCGATCTTCAACGATATCGTGCCGGTACTCGTAGCACAGTTGGAGCGGGCGGGCTTCGACGCCGATTTTCGCATGACCTCCGACACCTATTCGCGGGTCTCGCAGGGCACGGCGCGGACCTTTATCACTGGGCACGGTGGCTCGGTGCGCGATCCCTATTTCACACTCAGACTTTACCACAGTCGCTTCGTGCAGCCGACAGGCACCGCGGCCGAGTACATGTGGCGCTGGAGCAATGCCGAGTACGATGCGATCGTCGATCGCATGGCCTCGGTGGGGCCGGGCGATCCCGAACTGATGCGGCTGTACCGCCAGGCGATGGAAATCTGGCTCGCAGAGTTGCCGTCGATCCCGATCCTGCAGTGGTACCACCGCATTCCTCACAACGAGACCTACTGGAAAAACTGGCCCTCGGCGGCAAATCCCTATATCAACAGCGCCTACTGGCACCGAGTATGGCTGTTGGTGCTGCTTAATTTGGAGCCGACGCGGGGGTAGGCGCGTGTCGCGCGGTGCGCATACCGAAGCAGTGTGCGGCGCAGCCAGTCGCGGCACAAGATCGAGGACAGGGCGTTGCGCTGTGCTGCCCAAGCGGTGATAAACTACCGGCGTGGGCAGCCGATGGATAGTTTTGTGGGCAACTGAAAATAACCGACATGCGGGAGGGTTAAAAATGAGAGCGAAGAAACGGGTACTGCAGGGACTTGCACTCGCGTTTGCCGCCCTGGTTGCGGGGTGCGGCGGCGCGCAGGAGGCGCCCGAGACTAAAAAGCCCAAAATTGCCGGGATCGTCTTCCAAGAGGACCAGTTCTTCCGGCTGATCCAATTCGGGATGCAGGACGCCGCCGACAGGGCCGGGGTCGAATTGCTGCTGGCCAATAGCGCCAACAAGCCCGACAAGGAAATCCAGCTGGTCAACACCTATATCGCGCGCGGCGTCGATGCGATCGTGATTTCGCCGCTTTCGGCCAAGGCCTCGGCCACCGCGCTCGAGCGGGCCAGAAGCAAGGGCATTGCGGTAGTGACCTACAATACCACGGTAGAGGGGGATATCCCGGTCTCCTATGTCGAGAGCGACCAGGCCGATCTGGGACGGCAGACCGGGCTGGTGGCCAGGCGCTATATCGAAGAAAAGCTGGGCGGCAAGGCCAAGATCGCGACGCTGGCGTTCAAGTCGCAGCTGGCCGAGCAGAGCGATGCCAGACGCAATGGCTTCGTCGATGTGGTGGGCCAGTTGCCGGGGGTAGAATTCGTGGCCGAGCAGGACGCGTGGTTGCCGGAGATGGCGATCAAGAAGGCTGGCGATATCCTCACCGCCAATCCCGATGTCGATATTATCTGGTCGGCCAACGAGGGCGGCACGGTGGGGTCGGTGATGGCGGTCAAAAATGCTGGCAAGCAGGGCGACGTGGTGGTCTTTGGCACCGACGCTAGCGAGCAACTGGTCGAATTCGCGCTCTCCGACGACGGGATTTTGCAGGCAATCACCACCCAGACGCCCTTTGAGTTGGGCGTCAAGTCGGTGGAGCTGGCGGTGGCGGCGCTCCGGGGGCAGCAGGTGGAGGCTAAAGTGGTGATGGACGGGGTGCTGATCGCGCGCGAGGACCCGGAGGGGGTCAGGGCCTTCGGCCAGCGGATGAAAGAGTTGATCGCGCTGGGGAATAAGTGACCGCGTACAAACTCGAAACGCAGCATTTGGGCAAGGACTACCCGGGCACCGTCGCGCTCGATGGGGTGTCGGTGGGCTTCGCCGGTGGCGAGGTCCACGCGCTAATCGGCAAAAACGGCGCCGGCAAGAGCACGCTGGTCAAGATACTGGCCGGGTCGGTGGCGCCGAGCCGGGGGCGGATCCTGTGCGACGGCGTCGCGGTCGACCTGCGCTCGCCGCAGGATGCCTTTGACCGCGGGATCGCGATGGTATATCAGGAGTTGAGCCTGGTACCGGGGCTGACGGTGGCCGAGAACATCCTGCTCGGGCGGACGCCGAAGCGGCGCGGGCTGATCGACTGGCGCGCGACCAATGCGCAGGCGCGAGCCGTGCTGGCGCGAATGGGCGTAGCCATCGATGTGAGCGCGCGTACCGGCGATCTGGGCGTGGCGCAGCAGCAGGTCGTCGAGATCGCCAAGGCGATGTCTTTGGACCCGCAGGTGCTGATGCTCGACGAGCCGACCTCGGCGCTGGCGCAGCACGAGACCGAGAGTCTTTTCGCGCTGGTTCGGGGGCTGGCGCGAGAAGGCGTGGCGATTATCTATATCTCGCACCGCTTGCAGGAATTGCGCCACATCGCCGACAAGGTCACCGTGCTGCGCGACGGGCGCCATATCGGCTCGGTGGCGATGCGGGAATCGAGCGTCGAGGAGATCGTGCAGATGATGTTCGGGGAAGTGGTGCAAAGGGAGCGGCCGGGGGATTTGCGGCCGGGGGACGCGCCGGTGTTGGAGGTGAGGGGGTTGTCGCGGGCAGGGCATTTCGCCGGGGTGGATTTTGCGCTGCGCGAAGGCGAGATACTCGGCATCGCCGGCATGCTGGGCGCGGGGCGTACCGAATTGCTCAAGGGGATTTTCGGGGCGGACACCTGCGATGGGGGGCAAATTGCGGTCGCCGGGGAATCCGTGGGCGCGCCGTCGCCGCCGGCGATGAAGGCGCTGGGGCTGGCCTTTACGCCCGAAAACCGCAAGGAGGAGGCGCTGATCCAGGCGCACAGCATCCGCGCCAATATGTGCCTGGCGAGCATGGGTAAAATCGCCCGGGGTCGCTATATCACCCGCGCCATGGAGCAGGTGGTGGTCGATGAGCAGGTCGAGCGGCTGCAGATCAAGGTCGCCGACAGCGAAGATGCCGTCTCGTCGCTGAGCGGGGGCAATCAGCAGAAAGTGGTGCTGGGCAACTGGCTGGGCAATCGGCCGCGGGTGATGCTCTTCGACGAGCCGACGCGCGGCGTCGATGTACAGGCCAAGCAGCAGATTTTCGCGGCGATGTGGGATTTGAGCAGGGAGGGCATTGCCTCGATTTTCGTCTCGACCGAGCTGGAGGAGTTGATCGAGGTCTGCCACAGGATACTGATTATGCGCGAGGGGCGGATTGAGGGGGAGGTGCGGCCCGAGGACTTGAGCGCGGAGGAGTTGACGCTGCGCTGTATGGGAGAGGTGGGCGATGGTGGTTGAAAGACTCGGCGCGTGGGTCCGGCGCTCGATCATGGAGCTGATTCTCTTCGCGCTCTGCGCGATCCTGGCTTTTGAGGCCGAGGGGTTCTTCTCGGTCGACAACCTGCTCAACGTACTGCGCAATGTGTCGATGCAGGGGATCATCGCCTTCGGGATGACGATGGTTATCATCTCCGGGGAGATCGATTTGAGCGTCGGTTCGGCGGTGGCTTTCGCCGGCTGTCTGACCGCTTATCTGACCCAGGCCCTGGCGGGATTGGGTTTTGGTCTCGGACTGGCGGTGGGTTTGGCGATGCTCGGCAGCGTGCTCACGGGCCTGGGCATCGGAGCGCTCAGCGGCGTTATCCGGGTGCGCTTCGGGGTGCCGACCTTTATCACCACGCTGGCCTGGATGACGATGCTGACCGGGGCCGCCCAGCTTTTGACCGGGGGGTTTCCACTGACGCCCTTTCCCGAGTGGTACAATTTCCTGGGTGGTGGCTACCTGCTGGGGATTCCCTTTCCGGCCATTGTCTTCGCGCTGGTTTTTGTACTGACAAATTTTCTGATGGGCTATACGACATGGGGCCGGTCGATTTATGCGGTGGGGGGCAATGCGGAGGCGGCGCGGTTGAGCGGAATCGAGGTCGGCAAGATCAAGATCGGCGTGATGGCGACGGTGGCTTTTCTAGCGGCGCTGGCCGGGATTCTGCAGTCTGCTGAGATCATGTCGGGGGCGGCGACCACGGCCAGGGGCTGGGAATTGGATGTGATCGCCGCGGTGATCATTGGCGGTACCAGCTTGATGGGGGGTGAGGGCAAGATCCGCGGCACGCTGATCGGCGTGGTGTTCCTCGGGATTCTGGTCAACGGCATGACGCTGATGAATATCAGCGAATACTGGCAGCACGTGGTGCGAGGCGGTTTGATTTTGAGCGCGGTGCTGATCAATCGAGCGAATCAGTAGGATGCCCCATAGAACGATTGTTTGGAGGTCTGGAAATTTGCCGTGTATTCTTCTTTATCTCAACTCCAGATCTCTTTGAGTCGCGGTACCAGGATTTCGTTTTCGCGGTCGTAGATCTCGCCTTGCCAGACGCGGTTTTGTTCCAGCGTCGAACGATCGTAGGAATCCTCGATCAACTGCGCCAGGTCGAGGGCGTGGAAGTGCGTTGTGAAATAGCCATTTTCGCTCAGTGTGATTTCGCGAAAGCCGAGCGGGTAGCCGATCAGACAGGCGGTATCGACCACGAGGTAGTCGCGGTGCGCGGTGATGCGGTTGATATGGCGGTGGCCGGTGAAGACGGCGACGATGGCCGGGCAGTGGTCCAGGGTATTGCGCAGCCTTTCGGCGTTTTCGACCAGACCCTTCCCTTCGTAGTCGGGCAGGACCCAGGTGTGGAGAAAGAGTAGGAGCGCGCAGCCATCGGCCAGGGCCTGGTCGGCGGCGGAGCGCAGGGATTGATCCAGAGCATCGGACCAGACGCCGGAGCCCTGAGCAAAAACATCGCACTCGAAGAAGACGTTGGCCAGGGCCAGACGCAGGCGCGGCGCGGCATCGACAATGCTCAGCGGCTCGGGGAGTGGAAAGCGGGCGGCGAAGCCGTCGAAGGAACCGGTTTGGGCATCGCAGTCGTGGTTGCCGGGGATCGAATAGAAGGGTGCTTCTATACGGTCTAAGGTTGTTGCCGCTTCGTCTATAGAGCGCAGGTAGGTATCGGTGGGCAGGTCAAAGGATCCGCCTCCGCAGAGGAAGTCGCCGCCGTGGACGGCAAAATCGGGATTCAGTGCATTGATGGCCGGGGGAATGGCGTCGAGGACTTCCTTGCTGCGAGTGAGCATTTTCGGCGCGCCGTAGTTTTCGGGTGCGTCGGGGTAGTGGTGAGTGTCGGTGAGGAAGGCGAAGCGGACGGGCATGGGCCGACTCCTTGGAAAGTTTCAGATCTATCAATGATGCAAGATAGTATGTGATGAAAAACCGCCGAATTCAATATGTTTTTTTAAGGGGATCGTTGTTCCCTTATGCTCGAAAGGAGATCTATTCAGCTCTTGAACGCACACAAAGATCAATTTTTAAAGCAAGGGTTTAACGATGGCTTCCACTAAAGTGAAGCTCCGTGATCCGGTCGATGGGTTGGTCAAGGAAGCGCCGCTGGGCTTTTCCTGGACGACGTTGTTCTTTGGTTTCTTGACTGCCTTATTGAGGAACGACAGAAACTGGGCTTTTCTGCAATTGCTGCTTATGCCGACGGTGATTCCCTGGTTTATTTTTCCATTTATCTACAATAAACTCTATCTGAGGTCTTTGTTGGGGGCCGGATATATTCCCGTTGATGAAGAGGCGAAAGAGCTGCTGGCAACAAGAGGTTTTGCGGTTTCTGATTCCTGAACAGGGTCGTCTTGTCTGCGCTCTTTCCGAGGTTGAGGTCGTAGCGATATCGCCGTGGTGCCGACCGCGGTGGGGGTGTGGTTGGCTCGCGCTTCGGATCTCCTCGATCTGCTCCGAGCGTGAAGCTCAATCTTTTTCCTCGATCGGTTCCTCGACCGGCCACGGTTGCTTGGCTACGGGGTTGAGAGAGAATTTTTTCCAGTAGTACTGGAAGGCGTCCGAGCGCCAGTCGCGGTAGACTTCTTTCCAGGAGAGCCGGCCCTGATGCGGTTCTAAGACCCGATCCATAACCCGGTCGGAAGCCTTTTGATAGCGATAGTCGACCGAGAGCCGCAGGCGATTGCCCGAGAGGTTGGGTAAGCCCTGGTGCACGGTATGGCTGTGGAAGAAGAGTACATCTCCCAGCTCGAAAGGGCTCGAAATCCACTCGGTGTCGATGGTTGCGGTATCGCTGCGCAGTCCTCCGGCCCCCCGGGCTTTGGTCACGGGCAGTACGCCGATCTTATGCGAACCCGGCAGCAGGCTCAGGCCGCCCAACTCCCGCGGGCAATCGCCCAGTGGCAGCCAGGCCGTCCAGACATCGGGCGTGCCCTGGATATGGACGTAGTCCTGGTGTGCAGGGGTGGTGTACTCGAGTTTGCTGGGGAAGATAAAACGCGCGATATTGCCCGGTTGGAGCAAGACCTCGGGACCGAGGAGTGCATTCATCACTGCGAAGAGCTTGGTGTCGTGCCCCAGGGCATGGAATGATTCGAGTCGTTGGACGCTGTCGTAGACGGGTTGGTGTTCCTTCATCCCCGAGATGAGTGCGGGATGGCTGGTTATCGCTTCGAATGGATCGGTGTCTGCATCGATCCACCCGGCCTGCTGCAGCGTAGCNGCTATTTCGCGGCGGGCTTCGACAATGGGCTCCGCAGCGACGAAGGCGCGAAAAAAGAGGTAGCCGTCGCGGTCTGCACGCGCGCGCAAGGCGTCGGCATCATGGCGAATATCATTGGATTCGACAAATGGATTCATTGGANCATCCCTGTTTAAAGAGTCCAATCTAAGGGGTTGCCAAGGGATCGACAATGGAGGAGAGGATTGCAGAGATGAATACCGGAAAGCAATTGCTGGTCGACGATCGGATGGTGGAGGATATCTGGAATCTGCGCCGCGAAGTAACGCGACCGGCCAAATGTCTCGACAATCCGTTGATCGTCGCCGACCGACCGTGGGAGAACAAGGGCGTTGGAGGGGGGTTCACCATCTTCGACGACGAGGAAAACCTCTTCAAGATGTGGTACAATGTNTTTCACTATGTCGCCTGGAAGGACGAAGAGCATCACTGTTATACCTATTGGACTTGTTACGCAGAATCGCAGGACGGACTGAATTGGAACAAGCCCGATCTCGGTATNGTCGAATACGAAGGCTCGAAGCAGAACAATATAGTGCTGCAGGGGCAGTGGTGGGCCACGNTNGGCACGGTTTTGAAAGACCGGGCCGAAGAGGATTCGGCGAAACGCTATAAGATGATCTACACCGATGTCTTCGAAATGCCGACCCGGGAAGAGGTCGCCCGCAACGGCGGAATCGACGGCGAGTGGCCGGGTCGGTCCGGGGTCTGTCTGGCCTATTCGCCGGACGGCATACACTGGGAGTCGTATGAACGCAACCCGGTGCTCGAAGGAGAGAGCGATACCACCAACTGCGTGTTCTGGGACGAGGCCCTCGGCCAGTATGCGTTTTATATGCGGCCCCGCATCTATGCCGGCCATTGGAAGCGGCGGATTGCTCGAGCGCTGAGCCCCGACCTGCTGGAGTGGAGCGATCCGCACATGGTGCTGGTGCCGGACGAGCTGGACCCGGTCGAATTGTACGGGATGCCGGTGTTCCAGTACGAGGGCTATTACTTCGGGCTGCTGCAGATGTACTATTCCGAGAGCAAAGCCACGATCGAGATCCAGCTGGCCTTCAGTCGGGATGGCGAAAACTGGGATCGGCTGCCGACCCGCGATCTTTTTCTGGGTTTGGGTACGCAGCATGGGCAGGGAGCCGATTTCGATTCGGGGATGGTCCTTGCCAACACTCCGGTGCTGGTCGGCGACGAGCTGCGGTTTTATTACTCCGGCTATAAGTCGACGCATACCGATTTTGCAAATACCTATGCCATCGGCCTCGCCGTCGCCAAGCTGGACCGCTTGATCGGTCGGGCCACGCCGCCAGGAGAGACCGGCCTGCTAGTGACGCGGCCGTTGAGGTGGGAAGGTGAGATGCTCGAGATCAATGCTGCGAGCGGCGACGGCGTTATCGCAGTAGAAGTGCTGGCAGAAGATGGAGCGGTCATAGCGGGCTATGAGCGGACTTCGAGCGTGCCTTTCAGCGGCGATTCGCTGCGGCAGGAGATGCAGTGGCGGGACGGGCGCGATATGAGTGTGCTATGCGGGCGGCGGATCCGTCTCAAGTTCTACCTGAGCAATGCGGTACTCTATTCGTTCTCGGCCAAGTCCGCAGCGCTGAAAAGAGCCGAGAGCAGCTGAGTCGCGCTTTCCTTGGCGATGGTCTTGACCATCCTGCGAAAAAACACTTTTCCCTTTTCTCGCCAACGCCGAAGGATCGGCGATGGCTGGCCGCTGGTACGGCTAGTGCACTGTGAGCTCTTGGTGTCTTGTTCGTCAGACTTTGAGAGTCTGATAGTACTGGGTGAAAATACGCTCGAGGCTTTCTACTAACTGGAAGGCTGGGGGGTCGCGGGCCACCATGAACTTGTTCCATTCGTTCCAGTACTGACGGTACAAAAATGGATGAGCCCCTTCCAAGCCGAAGGAGAACGAGTAGAACTTTTCGGTCTCTTTGAGGATCTGGCCCAGTCCCTGTTGGATACCGGGGAGCGGCATGCCCGGCAACGGGCTGATCATATTGGCCTGCCGCACCATTCGCTCCTGGAACCAGCGGCTGTTGATCAGGCGTAGAAATTCTGCTGCCAGCTCGGGGTGGCGAGCGCGGGTTGGGATGCTGCGGGTGTTGACCGTGCCAATCAAATCGTGCGGATTGCCGTGCCCTCCCTCGACTCTGGGAAAGCGGAAGGCGTAGAGGTGGAAATCTTTGCCAATAATTTCAGCTCGGCCACTGGTGAACCAGCTGCCGACAAAGACGGTTGCGGCTCTACCCTGCCAGAATAGGAGTTCGGATTCTATGTGGTTGAGACCGGCGAAGCCCTCGATGAAATACTCCCGGTCTAAGAGTTCTTCGATCATGCGGGCGGCCTGGACAAACCCGGATT
>PBOD01000143.1 GCA_002724215.1 Gemmatimonadota bacterium
GTGATCGCCAGCGATGGCCGGGAAGTGCTCGGGGTAGCTCTGGCCTTTATNATNGATNTCCTTCAGNGCNCGGATGGTGCCGAGCATNTCGNCCTCACCGCTGCCNAAGGGCACTTCGAGATAGCCCAGATCGGCCNATCGCTTTTCGATCTCGGGAGTGGGTGGCCCCTGCGGTTTGGTGGCAATATCGCGGACGTGGACCATAAAGACCTTGTCGCCGAAGTGGCGGATGACCCCGGGCAGGTCGTCGCCGGCCATTTGCGACTTGCCCTGGCAGAAGGTCAGGCCATGGGCAGGCGAGTCGGTTTCGGCCATGAGGTTGCCGAAGGTCTCCTGATTCCAGATCAGGCGATCGGGCACGTGGAAGGTGTGGGTGGAGATTTGCACGCCAGCGTCCGCGGCGATTTGTCCCANCTCGCGGTAGATAGCGACCAGCCCGTTCCAGGCGGTCTGGCGCTCGTCGGGGTCTTGCGGGGCGGCATCGGCGCTGAGATAGAAGTGCACGTAGGGCACGCCGGCGGCGCACAGAAAACGGGAGCCCGGTCAACGGGCTCCCGTCTGTACTGTGATTTTGGCACTGCGTATGGTCAAAAATGGTGCTCCCACGGAGACTCGAACTCCGGTTACAGGGTTGAAAACCCTGGGTCCTAACCGCTAGACGATGGGAGCACGTAGATCGAGATACGATCTCGATATGGAAAAAAAATATAGCGGTCGGGGTNAATATTAGCAAGGGCTGGAGGGGCTGCGTTCAGCCCCCGGCTCTCCGCTGTCTTGGAGGGGCTTGATAGCGCTTGTTTTGGGAGGATGGTTTGATGGGGGATGGGTATTTGGGTAGCTTGGGCTGCAGACAAGGAGGAGGCTATGGCGCTTGCATTGACGTTGTTGGGGACGGGAAGTCCCGCGCCACTGATCCATCGGGCGGGCTCGAGTTATCTGGTCGAATTGGCCGGGGAGAAGCTGCTTTTTGACTGCGGTCCGGGGGCGGTGCGCCGGCTGCTAGAATTCGGGGTCGCACCGACCGCAATCTCGGGACTTTTCCTGACCCATCTGCACTACGACCACTGCGTCGATTACGCCTATTTCANTCTGCTGCGCTGGGACCAGGGCGTGGGGCGGATTCCCGAACTGGCAGTCTGGGGTCCGGCTCCGCTTGCGCGGATGACCGAGGCGCTGCTGGGGCCGGAGGGAGCGTTTGGCCCCGATCTGGCGGCGCGCACCGAGCATCCGGGCAGTCACTTCATCTACGAAATGCGGGGCGGGGTCATGCCGCGGCGACGACCGGCGCCGATCATCGCCGAAGTCGCCCATGGCGATGTGATCGCGGGGCGCGGTTGGACGGTGCGGGTGGCCGAGGTCGTCCACGTGCAGCCGCAACTGAGATGCCTGGCCTACCGACTCGAGGCCGATTCTGGCGCGATCGTCTTCGGCGGCGACTCCGCGCCCACTGCAGCGCTGACCGAACTGGCACAGGGCGCCGATGTCTTGCTGCATATGTGCCACTTTGTGAATGGGGCGATTGCCGACCCGCGGTTGACTGAGAGTTGCTCGGGACATCTGGACGCGGCGCGCACAGCGCGAGACGCGGGGGTAAAAACGCTCGTGCTGGTGCATATCACCGAGTCGGTCGAGCGGCCGGGGATCAAAGAGAACGCCGTACGCGAGGCGGGGGANATTTTTAAGGGATCCATCGTCTTCGCCGAGGATTTGTTGCAGGTGCCGCTCGAAGANATTGCCGTCGAGGACATACGCTAAGCGGAGAATAGAACTATGGAACAGGGTGCCCTGGGAATGATCGTCGAGCGCGACGTGGAAGTGGTGATGCGCGACGGGGTGATTTTGCGCTCGCATATTTTTCGGCCCGAAGCGGATGGGGCCTTTCCGGGATTGTTATTGCGCACGCCCTATGGCAAACCCNAGGGACCATACGAGCGCTTCGTGCGCGCCGGCTATGCGGTGGTGACGCAGGATTCGCGCGGGCGCTATGCATCGGATGGTGACTATGTGCCGTTTACGGTGGAACACACCGGCGACGCCGAGGATGGTTACGACGCGGTCGAATGGCTGGCAGCGCAACCCTACTGCGACGGGCGGGTCGGNACTTTCGGTGCATCGTACAACGCCTGGATGCAGTGGCAACTGGCCAAGCTCAGACCGCCGCATTTAAAGGCGATGTNCGCCTATACCATACCGCTGGAGTTGACCGAGGTCGACTATCCGGGCGGCTTCCGGCCGGGTCGGCGGATCAAGTGGTGGATGACGTCAATGGCGCCCGATCTGTGGCGGCGGGAGGGCGCGCCGCCGCCGCATACGCCCGAGGAAGCGCGCGAAGTCTGGGACGAGATCGAGCACGGGCGCTGGCTGGGGCTGATGCCGTGGATGGAAGTGGTGCGCCATCTGCCGAAGCGGCTGGCGCACTACGCTGAGGATTGGCTTAAGGAGCCGGCGCGAGAGCCGTGGAAATTCGCCGAGGTACATCNGGAGGTCGCGGTGCCCAACCTGGATTTCAGCGGCTGGTACGATCACTGCAATGGCACGATGGCGCATCTGGGACTGATGCAGAAAAACGGGCGCACGGACCTGGCGCGCGAGCAGACCAAGCTGGTGATCGGCCCCTGGAACCATCCCGGGCTGGGTAAGCGACAGATGGGCAATATCGACTTTGGGCCGGCGGCCGAGCTCGATCTGACCGACATGATGATCCGCTTTTTTGACCGCTGGGTAAAGGATATCGAAAACGGCGTCGAGCAGGAGCCAGCAGTGCGCTATTTCACCATGGGCACGGGCAAGTGGCACGCGGCGACGACGTGGCCGCCCGAGGGGATGGGGGAAGCAACGTACTATCTGCACGAAGGGGGAAGCTTGGAGCTGGAAGCACCGGGGAGTGAAGGTGCAGACCGTTACGCGTACGACCCGCAGGATCCGGTGCCGACGCTGTGGACGCGCGATTTGTTCACAGTGCCAGCGGACAGGCGACAGGTAGAGGCGCGGAGCGACATTCTCTTTTATCGCAGTGCGCCTTTAGCCGGAGAAGTCGAGGTGGTCGGCTATCCAGAGCTGGTGTTGTGGGCGGCNTCTTCGGCGCCGGATACGGATTTTTTTGCGCGTCTGGTGGATGAAGATCCAGAGGGGCAAGCGCTGGAGATTTGCTACGGAATGGTGCGGGCGCGACATCGCAATGGACTGCAGCGCGAAGANCTGCTCGAGCCGGGCGAGGTGGTCGAGTNTCGGATTAGGCTGGGGGCGACAGCGTGTTGTTTTCAGCCGGGGCACCGGATTCGGCTGGAGGTCACCAGCAGCGATTTTCCCAACCACGACCGCAACCACAATATCGGGCGCAATGATCTGGAGGATGTGGAGATGGTGGTGGCGGAGCAGGATATCTGGCGCGGAGGAGCGCGGGGGTCGCGGTTGGTGTTGCCGGTGCAGGGGTGATTGGGGTCGGGGTGTCCCGCGCCGCGATCNCCCCTCAGACAAACGCGTCCAGGTCTGGCGTCTGGCGGCTAAAATCCGTGGCCTGCTCAAAGGCCCGCGCCAGGCGCAATAGCCGCGCCTCGTCGTGGGGATGTCCGATGAGCTGCAGGCCGATGGGCAGGCCATCGCGGGTNAAGCCGCAGGGCAGCGACACCGCGCAGAGGTCGAGCANGTTGACGGCGATGGTGTTGCGCAGGCACAGGCCATTGACGGGNAAGTAGACGCCATCCCGGTCTATTTCTTCGAGTACGGGTGCGGTGAAAGGTGTGGTCGGGGTGATGAGGAAATCGACATTGTCGAGGTCCGCGCGGGCTTTGCGGCGGAGCAGATCGCGTTCGACAAGCTGTTGCGCGTAGTCTATGGCCGCAATGTCACGCCCGTCGAGGATGCGCTCAGAGACGATGGGGTCGAATTGATCTAAGTGCGCTTCTATTCTGGCGCGGTGGTAGCGGTAGGCCTCGACGGCGGTAGTGTTGGGGCCGGTGCGGAACTCAGCTAGTTGGTCGAAAATCTCCAGCGATATTTCGTCGACGTGGACATTGAGGTCGGCAAAGACCTGCGCCGAGGCGCGCACGGCGGCTTCGACCTCCTCATCGACATCGGCCCAGAAGTACTCGCGCGGGAAGCACAGCCGCAAGCCGGCGATATCGCCGGCCATCTCCTCAACAATCGAACGACACGACNGAGCGTGGGTTTCGGGTGCGTCCGGGTCGGGGCCGGCCAGGGCCTGGTGCAGGATGGCGCAATCCTCAGCACTATGGCACAGGGGGCCGACGCTATCGAGAGTCGGGTCNAGCGGCANCACGCCGGTCGCGGGCCAGAGGCCGAAGGTGGGTTTGAGGCCGACCAGGCCGTTAAAGGCCGAGGGAATGCGCACCGAACCGCCGGTGTCAGAGCCGAGCGCGGCGGTGGCCAAGCCCGCAGCGACGGCGACGCCCGAGCCGGAGGAAGAGCCACCGGGCAGGCAGGAGACATCGGGGGACCAGGGGTTTACCGGGGTGCCGTAATGGTGGTTGACGCCGGTGCCGCCGAAGGCGAATTCGACGAGATGGGTTTTGCCTAAGAGGATGGCGCCAGCAGCGAAGAGGCGACGAGCGACGGTGGCGTCNTTGGAGGCGATNTTGTCGCGGAGGAGGGTGGAGCCNCCGGTGGTGGGTAGGCCGGCGATATCGATGAGGTCTTTNACAGCGACGGGGATGCCGTGGAGTGGTCCCAAGTANGTGCCGGCCGCGATCTGGGTTTCCGCGGCGCGGGCGTGGGCGCGGGCGAGGTCGGCGGTGGGGGTGATATAGGCGTTGAGGGCGGGGTCGTACTGTTCTATTCGTTCCAGAAAGAGTTCGGTAAGTTCTATGGGCGAGAGTTGGCGGCGGCGAATCAGGGGGGCGAGGTCGGTGATGGGGGCAAAGGCCAGGGTTTCGTCCATGGGGCAGTCGTCCTTGTTTGGGTGATGCGTCTCACGCTACGGGATCGGCGGTGCGGCCTGAGAAAAATGTACTCCGGATATTTTTAGGAGGGTACGGCGCGATTAATCCAATAATGAAAAGCCCGTGTAGCCCAGGGGGTCTTCTTTGCCTTCGACATTTCCGTCGGGGAAGTACTCAGACCAGCGCCGGGTTACTTTTTCGGTCGTNTGCTCGTCGGTGATGAGTTCGTCGGGGTAGCCGGGTTTTATACGGCAGTCTAAGACGACCGGCGGCGTGTAGCAGGGGTGGTGGCGGCGGAGTTGAACGTCGGCGGCGTAGGTGTCCGCGGCGGGTTCGAATCGGGTGAAGGTGCTCCAGAGAAAGGTGATGTTTTTGCTGGCCACCTGGGCGTTGTCGACTAAGAAGACCAGGGGCCAGTTTTCCAGCGCGCTATCGCGGGCTAAGTGCTGAGCGTAGTCGGGGTCGTCGGCATAGGATGGACCCTGGACGGCGAGGGCGCCGGGGCAGTAGGGGGTGGCATCTTTGGCACCGCAGGGGAGATCGCCAGTAAATGCTCGGGGCAGCTCGCGNATGGGGTCGCCGACGCCGATAAGGATGCCCTTGCTGCCCTGGTTGATTGCGGGGCCGGTGTAGTCGAGGGTGTCCATCGCGAGGTTGGCGATGACGAAGAGGTCGGTTTCGAGCTGGGCGCGCTCCAGGGCGTGGGTCAAGACCTGGCGAAAGTCGCCGAGGTCTAAGGGACGGTCGATGACGACCAGAAATTTCGTCAGGTTGAGCTGACCACCGTCCTCGCCGAGGATGCGGAAGGCAAATTTCATGGCCTCGCGCGGGTAGCGCTCCTCGCACACGATGGCCGACAGGGAGTGATAGCCGGTTTCGCCATAGCTCCACATGGCCTTGATCGCGGGCATCACCAGCTTGGACAGCGGGGCCATCAATTCCTGGATATAGGTGCCTAAGAACATGTCTTCCTGCGGCGGTTTGCCGACGACGGTGGCGGGGAAGACGGCGTCCTTGCGGTGGTAGAGGCGGCTGACCTGGAGGATGGGATAGTCGTGTTGCAGCGAGTAGTAGCCGTAGTGGTCGCCGAAGGGGCCTTCGGGCTTGCGNATATGGGGCGGAACGACGCCCTCAATGGCGAATTCGGCTTCGGCGATCAGCGGCAGGCCACCATGGGGGTTTTTCATCCGGCGCAAACGCTCGCCCTGCAAGAGCGAGGCCAGAATCAACTCGGGCANGTCTTCGGGCAGGGGGGCGATGGCCGAGAGCATCAGCGCGGGCGGTCCGCCGACGAAGACGACCAGCGGAAAGGGCTCGTCGCGCTGCTCGGCAACGTGGTAGTGAAAGCCGCCCCCTTTCTGGATCTGCCAGTGCACGCCCAGGGTTTGCGCGTCGTGTCGCTGGATNCGGTACATGCCGAGGTTGTGGTGGCCGGTGTCGGGGTGCTGGGTGTAGACCAGGGGCAGGGTGATAAAGTGGCCGCCGTCCTCGGGCCAGGTCTTGAGCAAGGGCAGGCGGGTGAGGTCGGGCGGGGATTGCACGTATTCGCCGANCGGCCCCCTGGCCGCGGNCTTCATNCCGACCTTGAGTGCNGCCGGNANCAGATTCTTGTGCGGCCAGAGCTTGCCCGGCGACAGCGAGGGCAGGTCCTGGGCCAGTTGCACTAGCTGGTTGATGAATTGCTCGGGGCGCAGGCCGAAGGCCATATCGACGCGCTTTTTGGTGCCGAAGAGATTGGTGGCGCAGGGGAAGTCGGCGCCCTCCACGTTGGAAAAGAGNAGAGCCGGGCCCCCAGAGGCGATGACCCGGCGGTGNATCTCGGCGATTTCGAGATCGGAAGAGACGGGGGCGTCTATGGTGACGAGCTCGTTTTCGCGGCGTAAAAGATCGAGAAACTGGCGCAGGTTGTGCATGGGCGGTCCGTGGTCGTAGGAGTTCGGGGCGTCCTGAATATACCAAACTTCGCCCGCGGGGAAAGCAAATCAGCCGCGGTAGCGCCCAAATTTGTCGCGCAGGCGGATCTGCAGCATATCGACCGGGTCCTGGACGATGCAGCGCCAGATATTGATCGTCGAGCCGGGGGCGTTCTGCCAGTGGACCGGGACGAAATAAATCGGAATCTCGAGCTTGTGCGCCAGGTAGAAGATCTCGACGTCGATGGTGCCGCCACTGGTGCGACTGCGCGCGAAGATCGCCTGCGCCGCCTCGCGGGTGAAGCACTTGAAGCCGCACTGGCTGTCGACGACGGCTCTGCGAAAGACGAAGAGGTGGGCGAACATCAAAAAGCCCAGTCCGATGATCCGCCGCGCCCGGCTCTCGCCCTGCTGGTACGTTCTGACCCCCGCGACCATGCCGTAGCCCTCCGACAACAGCGGCAGGAATTTCTCGATTTCCTCAATGCGAGTGGCATTGTCGGCGTCCATAAACATCACGTGGCGGCCTGCAGCTTCCAGGCAGCCCCGACGCAGCGCCGCGCCCTTGCCCTGGTTGTGTTGCTGTTCCAGCACTTTCAGCGCCGGCCATTGGTCCGCGAGGCCGCGCGCGATCTCGACGGTGCGGTCGCTGCTGCCGTCATCGACGACGAGGATCTCGGCCGAAGGCTCGTGCCCCTTGAGCCAGGTAACGACATCGGCGAGCGTTGCGGCGAGGCGGTGCTCCTCGTTATAGGCCGGAATGACGACGGAGAGCGCGGGGGTCATAGGACGGGAGTGCAGCGCATGTAGAAGAAGAACAGGCCGCGCGTACAGCGCTCGACGCGCAGGCCGCTGGCATCTACCAGCCCGAAGAGCGCGCGCCAGTTGGCGAGCCACCAGGCAACGATCTCGCGCTCATCGCGCAGCTGATCGCCGAAGTGGCGGACAGCGGCCGGGTAGAGCGGACAGCGGATCTGCATGAGCCGAAAAATAGCGCGCAGGTAGCAGGAATCGAAGTGGTCGATGAGCAGTAGCGCGCCGCTGGGTTTGAGCACCCGGCGGGATTCGGCCAACAGCTCGCCGATGTGGTCGAGCGAGCGGAAGTGGTGCAACGCGTGCAGACACAGCACCTGGTCGAAGGCCCCGGCGGCGAAGGGCAGGCGGCCGCCGTCGCCCAACGTGCGGCGAAAGGGCTCGGGGCCAGTAGTCTGCGGCGCGTCGAGATCAAGGCCGTGCAGGTCGCCGTAGCCGGTGGCCGCCAGGGTCTGCAGCGCCTCGCCCGAGCCGCAGGCGATGTCGAGGGTGCGGGTGCCGGGCGCCGGCGCGTCGAGGCCGAGGCGGCGGAGTTTGCGTGCGTAGGTGGTCTCGCGACGGCGCTTAAGCGCGTCGCTGTGGTAGGCCTCCTGCCAGGCCGCCGACTCGCCCCGGCTCATCTTTCGAACTCGATTTGCATCCAGACGTTGGAGCACTGCCAGCGGAAGAAGGGAGCCTTCTCGATAGCGCGGTTAAAAGCGATCAGCGCGCGCAGCAGGGCGGGGGGGACGCCACCGGGGAAGGGAAAGAGAAAGGGGTGGATCTCAAAGCGGGTCAAGCGCGCGGCCGCCGCGAAGAAGGCGCGGTATTGCCGGGGGGTGTAGGAGCGCTCGCCGGCCGCACGGTGGCCCGGGGTCAGTTCCATGAGCTTGCGGCCGAGGCTCAGGCCGTTGGACTCGACCAGGAGCAGCTTGCCGCGCGAGACGCGGACCATCTCTCGCGCCATCAAATAGGGGTCGGAGACGTGGTGCAGCACGTCAAAGGAGATGACCGCGTCGCACGACGAGTCGGTGCAGGGGATGTGCTGTGCGTCGCAGGTCAGGGCGGGCAGGCCCTGCTCGTCGAGCCAGCGCGTCCCCGCGTGAAAGAGCTCGGTGACCCAGTAGCGATCGACGCAGGGCGGAGCCAGGTCGCGGATCTGCAGCGGTACCTCGCCATTGCCGGCGCCCAGCTCTAAGAAGCGCAGGGACCGTTCGGCGCCAAAGGTGTCGAGAAAGAGCTCGACATAGCGCGGGATGGCATAGTGGCCAGACAGGTCGCCGAGCAGGCGGGTGCGCCAGCTCTCGTCGGCGCTGTGGAAGCGCGTCCAATCGACTTCGTCGTCGGATTTTAAACGGGTATCCATATCAGAGCCAGCCGCGGGCGCGGGCCCAGTCGACGGCTTTTTGTATTCCCTCGTCCAGGGCGACGGTCGGTTCGTAGCCGAGTTCGTCGCGAGCTTTGTCGATGCTACAAGCCATGTGGCGCCTGGCCTCGCCGGCCACGTGGACCATGAGGTGGTAGAAGCCCAGGGCGCCCAGCGAGCGGTCGAGCGCAGTGCACAGCGGGGCGATGAGACCCGGCAGGTGCCGGGGTCGCGCGTCGATGTCCTGCGCCCGGGCCATGGCCAGAAAAACGTCCCGCCAAAGATAGGGTTTTTCGTCGGCAAAGAAATAGGTCTGTCCAGCGGCGGCCGGCACGGTGAGGGCTAGGCCGATGCCCTGAACCAGATTGTCGAGATAGACCATACTGACGGTGTTGGTGCCGTCGCCGATGAGCGGGGGGCGGCCGCCGCGGGCGAGCTGGTAGGCGCGCAGGTGGCGCTCGGGAAAGTGCGGGCCGTAGAAGGTCGTCGGGCGGATGACTACGCCCTCGGTGGCGGTGCCGGCCAGAATCTCCCAGAGCGCTTCTTCGCCCTGGCGCTTGCTCTGGCCATAGTGACTTTGCGGTCGGGGTGGGTCGCTCTCGCGCATGGGGGTAATCGCATCGCGGGCGAAGCCGGCGGCGGCGTTGGTGCTGACAAAGGCGAAGCGGCTCACGCCGGCGCGGACAGCGGCGCGGGCGAGGTGGGCGGTGCCGTCGCGGTTGATGGCGTAGAGGTCGCGGATGCGGCGGGGATGGAGGATGCCGGCGGCNTGGAGAACGAGGTCGACGTCGCGCAGGGCGGCGGTGGCGGCNGCGGGGTCGCGGATGTCNCCNGGGTGGATGGATTCGACGTTGGGTGGTAANTCACCGGNGGAAAAACCGGGGAGCGTGAGGGCGCGCCAGCGATAAGGNGCGAGAGTGGCGTGCCAGGGGTCGGTGGGTGGTTGCTGGAGTGTTGTTAGCAGGCGGGTGGTGAGCCAGCCGGGGTAGCCGGTGATGAGGGCGAGGGGTGGGTTAGATGGTGTGGACATTTCGCTGTGTGGACGGGCTACCCACAGGGTATCCCCTGCGCACATTCTAATCGCTCCGGGGCCACCCCTGGGCGGCCCTCCATTTTATACATATCGACCATTTATAAATAGGGAGAGAGGGGAGTTTCCGCTACCTCAGACAATGGCGTCGCGTTGGGATTTGAGACTCTCGGCGAGGATTTGGTGGAAGTGTTGGACTAAGGGGAGAGAAAGGGTAGTTGGGCGGCCGATAAGGCTGATGGGGCGAGTGAGGCCGGGGGCGGGGAAGCGGATGAGGTCGCCGGAGCGGATGCCTAAAGCACGGGCGACGCCTAAGGGAACCAGGCCGTGGCCGAAGCCACTACGGGCCATCTGGACGATGGCGGTGAATGATTGCAGAGTGCGGGTGACTTCGATTTTGTAGCGCCATTTTTTGGCCTGATGGCGCAGACGGCGCTGCAGATAGGTCCAGGTCGCCGAGCCGGACTCGATGGTGAGGACCGGGATAGTGGTGCCGGCGGTGGGCGTGAAGGGCTTGAGGTTAGCGGGGACCAGGACCATGAGCTCTTCGACCAGCGGAACAGCGCGCAGATCGGGGGTTTCCTCGCTGACGCCGGCGGCCAGCGCCAGGGCGTATTCGCCGGCGCGCACGCGTTCGATGGCGGCGGGGCTGCGATGGGCATTGATCTGGAGGTCGATTTCGGGGGCGGCGCGGCGCACCGTGGCCAGCACGCGCGGCCCCCAGGAGGCGAGGATCGATTCGGAGATACCGAGGGCGAGGCGGCCAGTGTGGTGGGTTTCTTCCTCGCGCAGAGCCTGGCGCAGCGCGGCGACCAGGGGCGCGGCGCGCTCGAGCAGGCGGTGGCCGACCGGGGTCAGGCGCACGCCGCGGCCGTGGGCCTCGGTCAGGGGCTGGCCGACTTCGCGTTCCAAGGCGGCGATGCGCTTGCTGACCGTAGACTGAGTGATGCGGAGCTGAGTGGCGGTGCGGGTCATGGTGCCGGTGGCGGCGAGGGTGCTGAGCGTTTCGATCTGGTCGAACATGTCGTATTCCTTTTTTGAATATAATATAGTCGTGTAATTCTCTTTTAGAATCAATAGACAATGTGTAACATGGGGTGAGTTTGGACATATTGGCAATTCGTGCTGATTTTCTGGGTTCTGATCGGTCGCCGGAGCAAATGGGGATCACTCTAAATTCGCTCATTCCGTGCAGCTTCAACGCTTTGGACCGGATGCGCTGAGCAAACTGGCAGCGGTGTCTAGTAGCTTGCGGCTGTACAAGAGGTAAAAGATTGCTTGACCCGGCGCTACAGAACGGCCTACTTCATGTTCGAATAGCCTAAATCACTGAAAGGCATATGCTATGTCTGCTTTTGAAGATTACCTCACAGAGATCGAAGAGCGCAAAAGTCAGGGGCTGCACCCCAAGCCAATTGATGACCGCGCATTGCTGAGCGAAATAATCGACATAATCAAAGACGTGGACAGTGCACATCGGGAAGACTCGTTGCGGTTCCTCGTTTACAATACACTACCTGGAACTACCGGGGCTGCCGGGGCGAAGGCGCAATTCTTACGGGAAATCATCATCGGGGAGACCGCAGTACCAGAGATTTCTCCTGCCCTTGCCTTTGAACAATTGTCCCATATGAAGGGCGGACCTTCGATCGAGGTGTTGCTGGATCTTGCTCTGGGCGATGATGTCGGGATAGCCAAAGAAGCGGCAACCGTGCTGAAGACCCAGGTTTTCCTCTACGACGCCGATACCGACCGTCTCGAGCAGGCATTCAACGAAGGTAATACTGTTGCCAGAGAAATCATCGAGAGTTATGCCCAGGCCGAATTCTTTACCGAACTCCCGGAAGTGGACGAAGAGATTGAGGTCGTGACGTATGTGGCCGGCGTGGGTGACATATCGACGGATCTACTGTCCCCCGGCACCGAGGCACACTCGCGCTCGGATCGCGAACTGCATGGCAAATGCATGATTTCTCCGCAGGCGCAGGCAGACATAAAGGAGCTACAGGCGGCTCATCCAGACAAGCGGGTGATGCTGATCGCAGAAAAAGGTACCATGGGGGTGGGATCATCGAGAATGTCGGGCGTGAACAACGTGGCTCTGTGGATAGGTACGCAGGCTAGCCCCTATGTGCCCTTCGTCAACATCGCTCCAATCGTCGCCGGTACCAATGGCATTTCGCCGATCTTTCTCACGACGGTCGATGTCACNGGTGGTATAGGAGTGGACCTGAGAAACTGGGNNAAGAAACNGGATGGGGATGGGAATGCCGTAGTCAATGACGATGGGGATCCCGTGCTTGAGGAAGTGTACTCGGTGGCTACCGGGACGGTACTCACTATCAACACGAAAGAAAAGCTGTTGTACCATGGCGGTCCGCAGCCTATCGATATTTCGCCATCATTCACNCCGCAGAAAATGGAGTTCATGAAAGCCGGTGGCTCGTATGCCATCGTGTTCGGCAAAAAGCTTCAGACGTTTGCAGCGAAAACACTGGGGATAGAGCTTCCGCCCGTATATGCCCCAGCTACAGAGATTTCGCACCCGGGACAAGGCCTCACGGCAGTGGAGAAGATCTTCAACAAAAATGCGGTGGGTTCGACGCCGGACAAAGTANTGCATGCGGGTTCCGATGTTCGCGTAAAGGTAAACATTGTAGGTTCCCAGGATACGACTGGACTGATGACGTCCCAAGAGCTGGAGTCGATGGCAGCGACGGTGATTTCACCCGCGGTAGACGGCGCGTATCAATCGGGCTGTCATACGGCCTCTGTTTGGGACGCAAAAGCCCAGACGAACATTCCCAGACTGATGAAATTCATGCACGACTTCGGGTTGATCACGGCCAGGGANCCGCAAGGCGAATATCACGCAATGACGGACGTGATCCACAAGGTGCTAAACGATATCACGGTGGATGACTGGGCGATCATCATCGGGGGTGATTCGCACACGAGAATGTCCAAGGGCGTAGCGTTTGGCGCTGATTCGGGCACTGTCGCTCTGGCGCTTGCTACCGGTGAAGCGTCGATGCCCATTCCCGAATCGGTGAAGGTTACCTTCAGGGGAACGATGCGGGACCACGTNGATTTTCGCGATGTGGTTCACGCGACACAATCCCAAATGCTCCAGGAGTACGGTGGAGAGAATGTATTCCAGGGGAGAATAATCGAAGTGCACATCGGAACCCTTCCTGCCGACCAGGCATTCACTTTTACGGACTGGACCGCCGAAATGAAGGCGAAGGCGTCTATCTGCATTTCTCAGGACGCAACGCTNATCCAGTCCCTGGAGATCGCCAAGAGTAGAATTCGGGTTATGATCGATAAGGGCATGGACAACGAAAAGGGTGTCCTNCAGAATCTCATCGATAAGGCGGACGCAAGAATCGCCGAGATCAAATCGGGGAAGAAGCCTGCTCTCGCCCCCGATGCGAACGCCGAGTACTATGCACAATTCGAGGTCGACCTGGATATAATATCNCAGCCGATGATAGCCGACCCCGACGTCAACAATGAAGATGTNTCCAAGCGGTATACGCANGACACGATTCGCGCGCTCTCCTATTACGAGGGTGAGAAAAAGGTCGATCTTGGTTTTGTCGGTTCCTGCATGGTGCACAAAGGCGACCTTAAAATCCTGGCGCAGATGCTCAGAAATGTGGAGGCGCAAAAAGGTCGTGTTGAGTTTAACGCCCCGCTAGTCGTCGCTGTCCCGACCTACAACATCATCGAGGAACTCAAGGACGAGGGGGATTGGGATGTATTGGAGAAGTATTCCGGCTTCGAATTCGACGATACCGCCCCCAAAAGCACNCCGCGAACCGAATACGAGAATATGATGTACCTGGAGCGACCAGGTTGCAATCTTTGCATGGGCAACCAGGAAAAGGCAGCGAAAGGCGATACCGTTNTAGCNACTTCCACGCGCCTATTCCAGGGGCGCGTTGTCTCGGATTCGGAGCAAAAGAAGGGNGAGTCATTGCTGGCATCTACGCCTGTGGTCGTTCTTTCCGCGATTCTCGGCAGAACGCCTACGATAGAGGAGTACGAAGCCGCGGTGGTTGGAATAGAGTTAACCCAGTTCGCGCCACCAAAAGACGAATTAAGTGTGATTTCGTCGCCGGACCACCTGCTTACNTACTGAGAGGCTGCATGTCGTTCCAGCGAGTGCCGGACCACCTGGCGATTGTATAACAGGAGGNGGAGCTGCTGGCGCGCTTTGGCNCGGGCGATATGTATGCACCGCGCTNCGATCCNATCGACGCCTACTACCTGCCCATCGGCGGTTTTGGCGCGCATAAGCGCGCCGGNCCGGAGATCGAGATCTGGCGCNTCGGCTTCGGCAAGCCCACCTCCTGAGCGACGCTGCACGGCGCCTTCGCCCAGGCCTATGTTCGCGGCGAGATGACGCGCCTGGAGGAGGGAGATCTCGCCGCGGCGCTGGCGCTGGTGCAGCGGGGCATGCATCAGGACCCGAGCTGCACCGACGGCCATCTGGNGTCGGCATATCTGATGGAGGATACCGGGCGTCCCGACGACGCGATTCCCTTTTACGAGAAGGCCCTAGCGCTAGCACCGGGCGATGCCGAGATCTGGATCGAGCTGGGCAATGCCCACTGGCNCCTGGCGGACNAGGTGGCGGCGCGGCGCGCTTATGCGCGGGCGGTTGCAGGCGAATAGNNGCCGGCCTATACTTGGGCGGAAAGGAGAGTGAGCCATGGGCGATTTTGCGGTCAAAGACATCCGATACACCGTTTTGCACGTGCCCTTCCACGAGCGCTGTGCCGACGCGATGCAGGTCTACGGGCCGGATTGGTCGATAGTCGAGCTGATCGAGGTCGAGACCGCGNGCGGCGTGGTGGGGGTGGGCGAGACCATCCAGGGCTATACCTGGGGGCGCTCGCTGGAGCCGCAGTTCGCACGCGCGCGCGGGCGCAATATCTTCGACTTGCTGTGGGACGACTCGNTGGGGGCCGGATTGCAGATGGCGCTCTTCGACGCGGCCGGCAANCACCTCGACGTGCCCTGCCATCGCCTGATGGGGCNGCAGTTTCGCGACGCCTGCCCGGTGTCGTGGTGGGCGCAGAGCATGGCGGCGGAGGCGTGGGCTGAGGAAGCCCGGACAGCGGAGGCACACGGCTTCAACACTATGAAGGTCAAGGCGCGGCCCTGGTACGATATCGCGGCGCAACTGGCGGCGGTAGATGCAGCGACCTCGTCGCACTTCAAGCTCGACGCCGACTTCAACACCATGCTGCTGGGGGTCGATCAGGCCGCCCCGCTGATCTCCAGGCTGGAGCGCGACACCGGCTGCCTGGCCATCGTCGAGTCGCCGATCCCGCAAGACGATGTCGAGGGCAACAAGCTGCTGCGACAAAAAATCTACAGCCCGATCGCCATGCACCTGGGCCAGCCGCCNGTGATGACCGCAATTCGCGAGGGCGTGTGCGACGGCTTC
Organism: Gemmatimonadota bacterium; assembly: GCA_002724215.1. GTDB lineage: Bacteria > Latescibacterota > UBA2968 > UBA8231 > UBA8231. The sequence continues at coordinate 15,461 of PBOD01000143.1, forward strand.
GTGATCGGCGGGGGCGTGCGCCAAACCTTGAGCGACGGCAACCTCGCCGCGCGGGCCAAAATGCCGTTCTGGCTACAGATGGTGGGCACCGGTCTGACGACGACCTTCGCCGCGCACCTGGGCTCGGTGCTGGAGCAGGCNCGCTGGCCGGCGATACCCTGCGTCAATATCTACTCGCATACGCTATTAAAGCAATTCAAGGTCGAGGGCGGACACTTGCGGGTGCCGGAAGCGCCGGGCTTGGGGGTCGAGCTGGATCGCGAGGCAGTGGAGCGCTACCGAGTCGCGCCAGATTTCGCCAAACCGGCGGTGCGGCAGATCCACCGGATAAGCTGGCCCGATGGGCGCGAACTGTGGACGCAAGACGGCGGTTACCGGGGAGACTTTACCGCGGGCAAGATCACGGGATTTCTGCCGGGGATGGCCCTGGACGTGCGGCTCGACGACGGGAGCGAGACATTCGATCGAGAATACCGGGAGCGGTTTGGCGGCTAGGTGGCCCTGTGCTGCGGACCNATATCGACCGCGACNGATTTTCTGACCCTTGTAAAAGCAAAACCCCACGTAGTCGCNCTGGCGGCCGGTCTGTTGCTCGGCGGCGGCTTGCGACGAACTGGGCTGCCGCGGGGGATCGGCGATTTTGACCCGTCGGGCCGCTCGGGACAGACCCATTTCTATCATTTNCATCCCGATGCAGAGACACTGATCCGCCACGTGCGCAGCGCCAATCGCCAGGGCTACCCCTGGCGATTGTCACTGCGAGACCGGTGCCTCAGGTTGCGACATCGGGATGTTTCTCCACCGAAGGCGGCGCCATGAGGCGTTGCTGTCGCTCGGTCAGCGATCCGACATCGAAGCGATCATAGTAGTCGAGCGCCCACGACGAATGGCCGGGACTANATTTGAATAGCAGTGCGCGGCGTTCGTGCGGCGCGCGCCACGGGAAAGTGCCATGGATGGTCGCCTCGGTAAAGATCAGCGCATCGCCCGCCGCGGCGACGGGTTGCACCACATAGTGGGCGTCGCGCGTGAAATCGCGGACGTCCTCGGGGATTTCTGCCGTTGAGAAATTGCTTTTGTGGCTGCCCGGCACGCAGGCGAAGCCGCCGACGCCCGCAGGGTTATCGCTGAGGAAATAAGTTACCACCGTGAGGCCGTTTTCCATGGCGCCATTGCGGAAGCGGTACCAATGCGAGCCGCCGTGACCGCCGTGCAGCCCGCCGTGGCGGTCACCTGGACGCATGAACATTCCGTAGTCGTGGTCGAGCCGCAACCGCGGCCCGAGCAATTCGACGAGATAGGGCAGTACGCGCGGGTGGTCGATGAGTTTTTTGACCGGGTCCCCCCAGGGAATGAGCGACATTTCGCGCCCCTGTTCCGCTCCGCCGTACGGGTAGGTCTCGAATTTCCGGTCGGCGAGGTCGTTGAGTTCGGCTACTTCATCGGGCGACAGGACACCCTTGATGACGATATAGCCTTCGAGGTCAAATACGAACTTTTCTTCGATATTCATAAGGTANCCGCTNTCAAAATATAGCTGTGCTAACNCAGCGCCAGCACGCGGTTGTCGAAGACATAGGCGCCCGCCGATTGGCTCCGATGCGCTCCCGCAATCAGCAGCAGTCGCCCTGCGAGCGAGCACGCCGCCCCCCAATTTTGTTCGAACGGCATCTCTGGTTGCTCCACCCACCGTCGCTCCGCAGGGGAGTACGAGTGCGTCCTCCGCGAGTAGGCTCTGTTCTCCCCTCTTCCTTCGGGGTTGGTTTGGTCGTCGATGATCACGCCGCCTCCGCAGACCCAGACCTCACCCCGGTGTGCGGCCATGGCCGCAGCTTGCGAACCGAGCGGGTGNTCGGGCAATTTCTCGTCCCATGTGCCCCGAGAGGTGTCGAAAGCCAGAAAGCGCGCAGGCGTTCCCCCCAGTACGTAGAAGATGCCGTCAAGCTCACAGCCAGCAAGCGTGGCGGCTGGCAGGGCGGCAGGGGCGGGTGGCTCGATGCGCCATTCGCTCTCCCCCGGTGCGATACTCAGGAGCTCACGCAACGGCTCGGTGCCAAACCCTGTCTCACCGCCCGTCCCGCCCACCACCCATATCCTTCCATTGGCAGNAGCGGCGACGCAGCCGAGGCGCGGGGAGGGCAGGGAGGGCGCCGATCTTCTGTCGGCGGTGGCTTCGCAGGTGCTCGCAGCGTTGAAGGTCCAGCACTCGTCTCGCACCGGGGCGCGTCCCCCACCACCGCCGATGACCCAGACGCGACCGTCAAGTGCAGCCATGGCGGAGTACACGTAACCATTAGGGATCCGACCCACCACCGCCCAGCCAGCGGCGGGCTCATAAGCCAGAAGCTCGTCGTGCATGTGGGCAACGGCCGGATAGCCGCGATAGTGAGTGGCGCCCCCAACCACAAATACACGGCCATNAGCGGTCGTGCAGTAGTTGTCGTGCGTGCCGCACGGAAGCCGGGCCGACAGCACCTCCCAATGCGCGTTGGCTGGCGTCGGCTCGCGCGATGCTGTCACCTCCGCCGTGTGTCCGCTCGTGAAAGGGCCGCCAATATCCCGCCCCACCACCTGTAGCTCGACCACGGATTTGGCCCCATCCGCCCCGGTGCAGTGCACGATGNCCATGCCGGCATCGCTGCGCTGAAGACGGATCGGTGTACCGGGGAGCAGCGCTGACTTGACGGCTGTGAAGGTGCCCGCCGAACCCGGTTGCTGCGCCGATGCATCTGGCGTCTCGGTGTCGGCAATCGCGCGCGGGTTGGAGAAGTAGNCCGCCGCGCCAGCCACCAGCCAAACGAAGCCGTGATCATCCGTAGCCACGCTCTGAGCCGGGGAGCCCGGCTGATCCCATACCACCACACCTCCAGCGCCGGGTGCCACCACCTCGAGCTGTCCACCGGGGGTGAGGCGCCATTCATTTCCNTAGTGGTCGNGGACGGTCACTGCGATTTCCATGGTCGAGGGATTCGATTCATAATTATAGCTTATTGTCGTGCCATTTGTCTTAGAAGGGCCACCCATACACGAGCCGCCCCTGTGTCCCGTGCGCATCTGTGCTTGCGTTTTCCTTTGAGCTTATGGATGACCAAATCCACCAGAGGCAATATGCAGAGAATCCGCAGGCACACAAAAAACCAACCGTCCGTTATGTCGGAATTTANACCATTTACCAAATCCAAACGGGCTATCGATCGGCCCTCATTTATTGCACATTCCTAACCTCATCCACATAACCCTGGATCCAGTCGACCTCCATCCGGAACGGACGAGTTTGCTTGTCGGCTATCAGAAAACCAAGCATACCAATATCCCCACCGGTGATGGGCGGAGAGAACGGGCGCTTCATACCGCGCACAGATAGATCCATCGCTGCGAGCGGGATCCTGAGTATCTGCCACTCCTCTGGGGCTCTGAACTTTTGCTGCCANGACCCGCGTACATTGGACGGCGCAACCAGCAATGTATATTCCCGCCCATCCCCCCGCACCCGTAAATCAAAACCATCATAACCGGCGAGAATCCCATTGTCAATTCTCGTGCGAATCGAACTGAAGCCACCGTTATTCTGCATCGAAAGCTGACCAGAGAATTCCCCCGTCTGTTTTNCGGTAATGGAAAAGCCGCCACGAGAAATACCTCCCATCACATTATCATTTACGGAATACCACTGAGCATCCTCGACGGCACTAAATTCAATTCGAAATANATCGTCAGCCATTACATAGTCTGGAGCTGTTTTCTGTAGTAGGTCGTCCAACATGTAACGAAGTGTCCAGGCCCCGCGCTCCGGGCTCTGGNCGGCCACCGTACTCAATGCTCGCTTAACGGCCCGTACATCAATGGCCTCTGGGGCCAAAAGCAACAATCCTCGGAGGGCAACGCGATAGATGGCAAGGCATGCCTCAGGCTGCCCGCTATTGTAGAGCGGCACACCAAGATCGATCGCCTCCCCAATGATTGTTCGGACGGCATCGGACGGCACCGAAGAATCTACCACAGTTTTGGACTGTGCAAGGACTCGACTCCCCGCTAAGAGCATGATCGCGATAAACATGCTCTTGGCAAGGCTAGTATACGCGACACGAAATCGCATGGTGATATTTCTCTTAGATGATGAGGAGGCGAAAGCTTCTTGTGCCTCCCGGCTTTACTTATGCCGAGAACATATNCATAGGCCGGTTGATATCAATCCCTGGGCGCCCTGAACTGGCCAGAATCTACCTGTATATGTCGAGCAAGATCAACCATCCTTAGTAGCCACAAATTGATGGCTATGCCTAAGGCGTACGACCCTCCTAGCGAGGCGTACTACAACGGGGCTATTATAGCGCTGTATGAAGAGGCAACACGCANAAATNCGAGGCATTAATCCGATGCCGCCAGCCGGATTAGGCCCCTATAGTGCAGGTCAATCCGCCATCGACCACCAGCTGGGTACCGGTTATATATCGGGCCTCGGCCGAAGCCAGGAAGAGCGCGGCGTGAGCCACGTCCCAGGCGTCGCCCATCTTGCCGGTAGGACAGAGCTGNTTGCGNATTTCCACCATCTTCTCTANATCGCCCTCGGCATAGGTCTCNGCGAGGGAATGTGCGACCATCGGCGTTTCCATAAAGCCGGGCAGAATGGCGTTGGCGCGGATCTTCTTCCTGGCGTATTGCAAGGCGATGCTCTGGGTGAGCTGNTTGACGGCTCCCTTGGTGGCACTGTAGGACACATAAGGCACGCCGAGCCAGCGGATCCCGGNCACCGAAGAAATATTGACGATGGCGCCTCCGCCCTGGCGTTCCATATGCGGCAGGACGTGCTTACAGGTCAGAAAAACGCTCTTGAGATTGACCTCGTTGACCCGATCCCAGCTCTCCTCGCTGGCCTCGACGCACCCNCCNACTTCGAGAATCCCGACATTGTTGTGCAGAATATCGATCCGGCCATAGGTCGCCAGGCAGACCTCCACCATCGCCGCCACATCGACACTCTGACTGACATCGGCCTGGCATGCAGTACATTGGCCGCCTTCGGCAATGATGATCTCNCGCGTTTCCTCGGCGGCGGCCAGGTTGATATCGACGGCAAACACGCTGGCCCCCTCGCGGGCGAAGAGAACCGCGGTCGCCTTNCCGTTNCCCCAACCGGGTCCCACCGAGCCAGCGCCGGTCACGATAGCTACCTGGTCTGGCAGACGTNGGCCCATATTCACGCTCCCTTTTTTACTGCGTTCCTCGTGTATAGACTCCCTCGATCAGCCTATGTATCAACCGACCTACTCATCACTCCCATCCCAGGGCATCGGGTACCTGCGCTGGTCGGCATTCAAGTCCCGCCTAGGCTCACCATCGTCGCCGTCACATCGCCTAGCTCGGTCGAGGCAAAAGGCCTTACCCGGCATCAACCGATGACCAGTACTACACTATGGTCGGAAATTCGCCGCACTGCAACAAGGCTAATTCGCCCACTAGCCAGACCGCCCGCACCAGCCCCGGGCACCACTTGCTCAACGGTGAGTTTAGCCCATTGCTACCAGATCCACTGGTTCGTCCTGCCACTCTTGTAAAAAAAGCTTCCGCTAGCGAAATTGCCCTACTTATGGAAAAAGTCATCCCCAGCGCATATGCTCGCCATATCGACAAGCGCAACAGCGATCTCCATTCGCTCAATGATCCGGCGCAAGGACTCACTTTGCGGGGATTCTGGGTCGGCTCTTTCCTCAGCTTCTTTCTCGCCATAGGTGCCCCCTACGGCAATATGATCATTCGCGGCACCTATATGAGCCTGGACTTCAGTACCCCCGGGGCGATCTTCCTATTCCTATTCCTCATCGGCCTATTCAACCTGGCCCTCAAATTCGCCCAGCGCAGTCTGACGCATGCCCTGGTCTGTGCCGTGCCGGTGACCACGGCCTGGCTCTTCGCCTACTGGCCGCTGGACCACTTCGATATCTACTCGCCCGGCCTAATCTTTTCGACCTTCGTCCTGATCACGGCCTTGGCCGCCCTACCATTGGCTGCCAGCGGTCAACGCCTGGCGCTCAATCGCTCCGAGTTGATCCTAGTCTACGTCATGCTGATCATCGTCTCGGCGGTGTGCACCATGGGACTGGGCGAGCAGATCCTGCCGATGATATCGGCGATTTTCTACTACGCTTCACCACAGAATAAATGGACCGAAAAACTCTTTCCCCACCTANCGCAAAAACCGATCCTGGTCGATGACGGCAACAACAATCGACTATTCTACGAAGGGCTGGAAAAAGCGGGCCAACCCATTCCCTATCACGCCTGGACCGAACCGCTCCTCTGGTGGGCGATTCTCTTATTGGCCGTCTATGTCACCATGGTGTGCGTCGCCGTCCTGCTGCGGCGCCAATGGATGGATCGCGAACGCCTGCCCTATCCCATGGCCCAGGTCGGCTTNAGCATGATCCGCGGCGAGCGCAGCGACCGCCTCGTCAACGATTTCTTCAAAGAGCCGGCCATGTGGATCGGCTGCGCTATTCCGCTCTTTATCGGCTCGCTCCGCGGTCTGCACGCCTATTATCCGGAGATCCCGACCATCAACCCGNTCTGGCACCTGTCGTTCATCGGCCANCANCGACTNGAATTGAGNATNCGCTTCGCCATCCTGGGATTCGCCTACTATATCAACTCGAGCATCGCCGCGGGCATATGGGTCTTCCACCTGCTGGCCAAATGCGAGAAAGAAGCACTGGCCTTAATGGGAATAACTGCGCCCGGTCAGCGGATTGTCTTCGGCGCTTCCGACTCCCTACCCATGGCCTACCAGGGGGTCGGCGCCCTTATCGCCCTGGCACTTTTCGGCCTCTGGGTCGGACGCCATCACCTCAAGGATACCGTCCTCAAGGCCCTTGGACGGGCCGAAGACATTGACGACAGCGGTGAAATACTCAGCTATCGCAGCGCTGTTATTGGAACATTTGGCGGCATGGTGGTAATCGCAACTTGGTTCTGGATCGTCGGTACTCCGGCAACNATCGCCCTGGCCTTCACCGCTATGGCGATCCTGGTCTTTATCGGCATGACCCGGATCGTGGTCGAGGCCGGCATTCCGGTAGTGCGCTCGCCAATGGCGACACCCGACTTCATCGTGCAGGGCCTGGGCTCGAATCTGGTCGGCCCTACGGGTTCGTTCAACCTCTCGCTAACCTATATGTTNGCCGCCGACACGCGTATTTTCGTCATGGCCACCTGCGCCAATGCTCTCAAACTGATTGAGCAGATGGCACCGCGCAATCGCCGGCTGATCTTCTTCAGCATAGTCCTGGCACTCTTTATCGGCACTTTGGGCGCACTGTGGATGATCTTCCACATGGCTTATCGCCACGGCGGTATCAACCTCAATAGCTGGTTTTTCAAAAGCGANCCAGCCGTCGCCTACAGCCTGGCCATGCGCGGTCTGGAACTGCCCGAGGTCTTCTGGCCCGGTATCGGTTTTTTCGCTGGCGGCGGAGTAGTGATGTGGTTGATGCTCTGGATGCGTCAGCGCTATCTCTGGTGGCCGATTCACCCGATCGGATTCCCCATTGGCGGCAACCACCAGTTTATGAATCCGCTCTGGTTCAGCGTCTTCCTGGCCTGGGCAGTGAAAAAACTGGTCCTGCGCTTCGGCGGTGCTGGGACCTATCGCCGCTCTCAGGTCTTTTTTCTCGGCTTGATCGCCGGTCAGGTTCTCAGCAATGGCCTATGGTTGATTATCGACTATTTCACCGGCAAAGTGGGAAACCATATCTTCGGTATCTGAACCCGACGCAAAAGGATAATCGTGTATTTGCTCTATCTCGCAGTACTGTTCTTAGCCTTGTTACAGACCCGGGCTTCGGCCCACGAATTCTCCTGCGGGCACGATCATCTGAGCGGTCCCGAAGGTCAGGTCTTTATGCAGAACACCTGCAACGGAGAAGGATCGCAGTGCAGTTCCGGATGCTACCAGGTAACCACCCGNAACAACCGAGCCTATTGCTCCTGCGGCAACGGNGATTGCGAAACCGTCTTTGCCGGCACTTTTATCCCCTACGATGAGGATGCCCTCAAGCCGAATACAGAGTATACCTTCACCCTCGGCACGGAAACCCTNGAGGCGCTGAGCGTACGGGTCGCAGAAATGGAAGTGGCTTCATTCGGTCCGACGTCCGACGATACTTTCGGTCCAGCCGACAGCGAAGCTGTCTATGGCACAGCGACCCTGGAATTCGGCTCCTTCGACGTAGCGACGGCCATTCCAGTGCGGGTAACCGATCTCTTTATCGAGATCGCCTCTTTGGTCGGTGACAGTAAGGAGAGCGGAACCACTACGGTCCAGCTGCCGGACCGGNAACCCATCTCCATGCTCTACGACTCGGTGCAAAACCGCTTTCGCCTGGCCGAAACAGGAGCGATCGCCCTGAACCTGGATCTGGAAAACGGTCTGGCGGGCCGCCAACCGGCCGCGATGTATTTCGAGGGCAAGTTTANCGGGGAAAACGACCTGGCTATTTTCGGACAACTCGTCGTCAATATGACGGAAACGGCGGTTCCGGGGGCGTCNTGGGGAGCCGCTAAAGCCTCCCGCNAAAGAGCNCAAGCACANAANAAACAGGNATCGACCCCAGGCCATTAGCCNTTGTCCTCAGAATCCAGCTATACCTGGCAGATCNAGCTGCGANGCGCANACCCTTGCGCTCTTCGACATTCTGCTTTTTTNCCCGGGTAGTTGTCAGCGACGACCAGGGCATCNAAGNGTGGAGCAACGAAGTCACAGCCGATATGGCCCATGCNCTGCGCGGAGAAGTCCGCGAATCGCTAATCGGNGCCGACGCCATCGCCCNCAAAAAAACCTGGCACGATTTTCCGCGCTGGGAGCACGACTCATCCAGCGCTACAGAATCCTCGCAGGCTCAAGAATGGCTACGTGCGGATGCCCGAAGGACCGGATTTGGGGGTGAGATGTTGGAATGGGAGCAGATCGAAGCGGATACCGTTACAATTTTGTGAGCTACACCAAATTGCTTACGTTGATACCCAGATATAGAAAAGGGCTATGAACGATTCGATATATGCGGATCGAGGTATTTCGTACATCGTCGTCGGCCTGTTGGCGGAGGGTAGCGCTGCCACGTCGCTAGTGGATCGCAGCCGCTTTCCATGCCGTTTGGCGCTGAAACCATCGATTTGTTCAAGCCGACGCACAATCGCGGATCGCGTGGGAGTTATAGCGAATTCTCGGCAACTTTGAAAACGATTGAGCTAGCGCTGTATAAAAAGGAGAATCGATAGTATGGCAACAGATAAGTCGAATGCGGAAGAAGCTGCGCGACCCGACCATATCGATCGACTCGATACGGTCAACCTGACGGCAGCGGTCGAGCTGGGCCGCAGCCAGATGACGCTCGATGCGGCGCTCGATATCGGCGAGCAGTCGCTGATCGAATTGGACAAGCAGGTTGGCGATGCGGTAGACATTATGATCAACGGTCAGCTCTTTGCCCGGGGCGAGGTGGTGACGGTCGATGAAAATTTCGGGGTGCGCATCACCGAGATCGTACAGGAGATCGATTGATGAGCCTCGAAAAGGAGCGTCTGGCCCATCTGGGCGATGTGGCACTTGCGGTCTCCTGTGAGTTGGGGCGCCGCCAGCTCGAACTGGCCGAGGTGCGTAGGCTCGAGGTTGGCAGTGTTATCAAGCTAGGAAAACTGGCCGGGGAGTCCTATCAGGTCTTGATCAACGGGCAACCCTTCGCCGAGGGAGAGACCGTGGTGCTCGGCGAGACGATCTGCATGCGGGTGACCGGAATGGTCGATTCTCCGCAAGAGGTACGAGCATGAACGGCAAAATTACCAAGGTGGTCTTTCCGCACGCGGACAAACTCGGACCCGTGCCGGCGCTTCCGCCAACAGTCCCACGGGGTTGGGATTACGAGCCTGCGTTGGAGGAGGCCGAAGTCTCAATTTCTCCGGGTGAGATTTTGCCCTCGGGCATCGACGCCGAGAGCAGCCACGCCTATATCTGGGAGCGCGCGGCGGCGGCCGCCGCGGTGGTGCGTTCGATCTGGAATGAGGGTGAAGAGGGCAGTGGATCGCTGTCGGGCATGTCCTCGGCAGAAGTTGTCGCGGCGTTCTTTATCGCTATCGGCGAG
>PBOD01000144.1 GCA_002724215.1 Gemmatimonadota bacterium
GGGGTGCAAACGGCGTCCATCAACAGAGCGGCGATCTCTACGGGCGTGGCTTCTCTGCGGGGTGCCTCCACTGGCTGATTTCTCCATTTTGAATTATGGCCTTTTGTTGAATATTAATTTCATACAATATACCTAGGCTAATAGATCTTGTATGGATATCTTATCTGCATTGCTCAGCGGTCAGGCCATGACCGCCCTAGCTGTCGCGATCTCGCTCGCCCTGGTAATCCGCAATCTCGCCGTCATGGCCGGTCAACTGCCCGATCTGCGCACCCGCCTCGACCAAGTTGAAAGCCTGCTCGAGGACCTCTCACCGCGCAAAGAGCTGGCGCAGAAACTGGAAGGCTACTACAACACCCTGCTCGAGATCGAGCGCGAAAACGCCATCGCCGAGGAAAAGAGGAAAGACGCCGAAAGGATCCACATTCACCGACCGGGGGGCGGCGCGCGCTAGCCCTGAGCGTCCTCTTCCTCCGCAAATACCGCAGCGACCTCCTCCCTCAATTGCACCACCAGCGGCGAGCCTCCAAGCCGCTGTTCCAGTTGCGCCAGCAGCGTGCGATAATACCAGGCCTGGGCCGGTTGCGGCCGGTTGAAACGCGTCCATAGCGCCGGCCCGGTGTGCTGCAGATCTTCCCGCAACGAGCGGATATTGTCGAGCTTGTCGGCGCAGATAATCCACAGCACCTCCTCGGGCGCGCCGGCCGCGCCGTCGATCGTGTGTTGCTTGCGTTCCTCCCAGGACGCCCGCCGGTCCGGCTCGGAAGCCCCCGCCACCATGGCGGCGACCCGCGGCCCGAATTCCGCTTCGATATCCGCCAGCTCCATATCGGTGTCCTCCACCGTATCGTGCATCAGCCCGGCGACCACGACCTCCTCCTCGCAACCCTCCTGGATCAGCAGTTTGGCCACGTTGAGTGGGTGGATCAGATAGGGCACACCCGATCCCTTGCGCACCTGACCGCGGTGGGCACGGGCAGCTAACTCTATGGCGTGAAATACTTTATCCATAATGCGACCAGGGGGACGGACACCGCAGCCGCCTATCGCCGCAACGTAGAGTGGAACGCAGGCAACAAAGCGGCACAACGCACTTTGCGACCATCGGCGAAGAGGGGCGCACCCTAGAAGATATCGCCCTGGCCCAGGTCGGCGAAGATATGACCGGCCTCCTGATCGACGCGGCCGTCGGCGGCGATTGAGATTTCCAGGTGGTAGATCCGCTCCCAGCCCATAGGGGTGTGGACCAGAAAGCGCACCTTGCCGCCCTGTTCCTGCAACGCGGCTTCGGGGCCGTACCAATCGGGCGGATCTAGCTGCTCGACCTTTCTGGCCTGGTCGATCAATTCTTCAAAGAGTTTCTGGGTAAAAACCGGCGTCGATGCCAACCACTCGGCCTCGTGCCAGCTGGCGCGGATCGACCACAGCTCCAAGATGAAGAAGGCGTATTCGAACAGCCCGCCGGGCGATCGCTCGTACGTCAAAAACTGATAGAGCCTCTCGGCGTCCTGGTCGCTTAAGCCCTCGAGCTCGGGGGGTGGGACATCCAGCAGTAGAGGATCTTCTTCTGCGGCACTGTTGATCTTGCGAGCGAAGGGACGAATGCGGGTTATGGCACCTTCTTGTACTATCTCATAGTCGAGGAGATAGCCCTCGCGCACTTTGACACCGGGGAATAGGCGCACCAGAGCATTGACATCATCGGGTCTTTCGTACTGGTCGTGATTATCGCGAAAGCGGATGACTTTTTCCAGGACTTCTGCGGCCTGTTCCCGTGGAATGCGTTCGTATGTGCATTCCTCTGCCATAGCTCCTCCAAAGATTTCCCAAAGTAGAGATTGAGAGAAAAAGGCGCAAGAACATAGGGGGTTGTATCACTGGAATTTAGATGCGTTAATGCGACGCGATTAGAGCCGCTGGAAAGCCCGTCAGCACAAGCCTATCTCCCCAATCCGGTGGGCTAGAAAACGCCGTAGATCTCCTCGGGACTTAGAGCGCAAAACAGAGCGCGTTCCGTACTATGCGTCAGGAAACGGGTTCGAGGTCTATGCGCGCCCGCACCGTCGCGGCATAGTCGCCGGCTGCGCCGAGCGCTTCGACCATTCCCCGCGCATCGGCGATGCCCTGACCGGCGATATCGAAAGCCGTGCCGTGATCAACCGAGGTGCGCAAGAATTTGAGCCCCATCGTCAGGCTGACCGTGCCGTGGAAATCGAGGGTTTTTGCGGCAATATGCCCCTGGTCGTGATAGAGCGAGAGCACGCCGTCGTAGCGCCCTTCGTAGCACTGGTTGAACACCGAATCCGCCGGCACCGGACCCGCCACCTGCCACCCGCGCCCCAGCGCCTCTGCCACCGCCGGGCCGATCACGTCCATTTCGTCAGTGCCGAACAAACCCTGCTCGCCGCCGTGCGGGTTGAGCGCGGCGACGGCGATTTTCGGCCGGTCGATGCCCAGCTGGCGCAGGTAGAGCTCGCACAGGGGCAGCGCTTCAACGATCCCCTCGCGGGTAATGGCGTCGGCGATTTCGCGGAAGGAAATGTGCCGCGTCAGAAAGAAGATCCGCAAACTGCGCACCACAAAAAGCGTCATCGCCTCGCGGTGCGCCGCCCGATCCATGAGCACCGCCGTATGGTCGATAAAAGGCACCTGCCCCGCCTGNAGCGACTCCTTGTTCAAAGGCGCCGTCGCCAGGCCGACCACATCGCCCGCCAGCGCNGCATCGATGGCCGCCTGCAAATACGCGTAGCCCGCCTGCCCCCCCGCCGCCGAGATCTGACCGTAGTCGCTCGGTCCATCGAGCGAGCCGACATCGACATAGTCGATGACGCCATCGGCGTCCACGCCCTCGCCCGGCGCCGANACCGCATTCAATTCCATCTCAACCCCCAACATCCCCAATGTCTGCTCCAAACAGGCCCGATCTGCGTAGACAACGGGACGCACGGATTGGCGCACCCGCTCATCCTGCAAAGCCTTGACCACAATCTCCGGGCCAATGCCCGCTGGATCCCCCACCGTAATACCGATCAAAGGCCGCCCATTACCACTATTCATCATCTACTCCCTATTCTCTCACAAAAAGTATCGCATACCCTTTTAAAGATACACCCATTTCCCCGTGATGTCCGACACTCGGGTCTGTTCGGAGCGGCCAGCGCGGCGCGGCCGATTTTCATCTGGAACCTCCTTCGGGTTCGAGCCGTCCGAACAAGCCCCGCACGATCAGCGCCAGCATCGCCGCTGGGACCGCCCCCTCGAGCATCAACCCGGTGTCGGCGAGGCGGGTGCCGGTGAGGATAGACTATCGACTGGCCGTAGCCGCCACCGACCTATATATAGAGATCGCCCTCGCCGCCGGCGAGACCATCCACACGNAGAATTACCACAAGTACCGCNTGGAGCNCATCCCCNCTCTGCTCGCCGAGGCCNGCTTCGTCCTCGAGCGCCNGTTTTTGGATCNCCAGCGCCGCTTCAGCCTGAATCTTGCGCGTCTTCGCCGCCAGCCGTAGTAGGCAAGCGCACCAAAAACCAGATCACCCACACGCCAATCGCCACCAGCACCCCTTTCACCGGCCACAGCGGTACAAAGAACACCACCGACGACCCCAGCGTCAGCACCAGCAATGCGATTGCCACTACTTTAGTCCGCAGTGCCACGCTTCTGGACTCCTGCCACTGCCGGATAGTCGGCCCAAAGACCCGATTGCCCAACAACCAGTCGTAAAACCGCCNAGAGGACCGCGCAAAACAAGCCGCCGCCAGCAACAGAAACGGCGTCGTGGGAACCAAGGGCAGCACGACNCCAANCCCCCCCAGCCCCACNAACAAACACCCCAGGCAAAAGAACATCCCCCGCACTATTGGAGAGCCGTACTTTTCCTCTTCGCTCCTGGTCGTGCCGTCCAAGGTGTTTACCTCCAATGCAGCACGGGTTTGGGGTACGACGCTGGGTGCGCGCAGTATCCCATCGGGCTGCGCGGTCCACGACCTGTTTTAGGGTGGCGGCCAGGCGCAAGACCGGNCGGGTATGGGGCCGAGGGGCAGGGCTGCGTGGTGGGCAGGGCGCAGCGAGGAGAAAACAACGCCCGGAGCTCGCACCCCCGAATCTGCGCGTGAGAGGTCCACCTGCTACCCTGCCTCTGGTGGCCCCTTGTAGCCAATACTCTCCCACCCCGCCACATCTCCCCCTCGCAACCGATAATCGTGCGGATAGATCCGCAACGACCGGTCACCCAAAGGCAACGCTACCCGCTCGTGCCCATTGCGCGCCGACAACTTCAGCGCCAGCGCAATCTCCAGCGCCTGGCGATAATCGTGCCCGGTACAGACGATGTCTTCGCCCGTCCGACTCGCCCCGACCAGNTGCGCCGCTATCGAATCAAANCCGCGGGCAGCATCCCCCTGCAAAAACTCCGGGTAGACCGGCGTCGATGCCGCCCCCACGCCCTGGATCAGTGTCGGCGCCGGGTGATTCAACCAGGCCTGCCCATTATCGCCCTCTACCCAGACCCGGCAACGCACATTGGCCTCCAACTGCGGCGCGGGGATCTCGCAAACGATGCCCCCCGACAGGCCCAGACGGCCATAGGCCGGGCAGTCTATCTCGTGCTCTTCCGCCCCCTCGGGCAGGCCCCACCCCTCTGCCGGCGGCAAGACCCAGCCTTCGACCCACTCGACTTCCATCCCCGTCGCCAGTCGCAACTGGGTCAACTGCACGCAACCGGCCCCGCTCAACTCGACGGGCAGACCGCCGGGGATAGCGGCGCGCTGCAGCGCGCCCAGATGCCCCTCGCCGATCCATNGCGCCGTCTCGATCAGCTGCGGCACTTCCCAGTAGGCCGTGCCGCACCCGAAGGCGATGCCCTTTTCGCGGCAGGCCGCAACCATCTCGTCGGCGTGGCTCAATTCTACCGCCAGNGGCTTTTCGCAGGAAATGGCCTTGACCCCGGCCTCGGCGCAGGCCAGCACCGCGCCATAGGTCTGGCCGACGGGCAGGATGGCCGACACCACGTCGGGCACGTCGCGGGCCAGCAATTCGTCGAGATCNTCCACTACGGTCGCGACGCCGTGATGGTCGGCGAATTCGCGCGCGCGCGCGCCGGCCTTATCGACGAGCGTTACTTCGCAATCCGACCGCTCGGCATAGGCGCGCAAATAGTGGCGTCCCCAGGTACCGGCGCCGCCGACCACGGCGACTTTGCACTTNTGCTCAGACATGTAACCCGCCTTCTATGATTAGAGGAGTTCTTCGTTCACTTCGACGCCAAAACCCGGACCATCGGGCAGTGCAAGCCGTCCTTCCCGCGGCTCGGGCTCACCGAGCCACAGCTCGTCGCGCGGCGCTTCGCGCTNACCCNTGACCTTCTCGGCCAGATCCTCGCCATAGCCGGCGGCGAGAAAGTGTAGCCCCCAGATCTCGCCGCCCCGGTGCGGCACCAGCGGCACGGCGTGGGCGCGAGACAATTCGGCGATGCGCAACGCCGCGGTCAAGCCGCCGCACCAGGTGATATCGGGTTGCCACAGATCCAGTGCCCCCAGCCGGGCGATATGCGCGAAGTCGCGCGCGGTAAACTCGTGCTCGCCNCCAGCCAGTAGCACGGGNTGGATCTGCGGGCGCAGGGCGGCGAGTTCGTCCAGGTCGTCGGGGAGCAAGACATCCTCAAACCAATTTATATTGAAAGGGGCCAACTCNCCCGCCATGGCAATNGCGAAATCGGGCGTCCACGCCATATAGGCATCGATCATCAGCAGCGCATCCCCGCCCAGGGCCCCGCGCGCGGCGGTAGCCCATTCGGCGATGCGCGCCGCATCCGTGTGGGCCTGCGAGGACTTGTACGCGTCGAAGCCCAGATCGCGGTACCACGCATAATCCGGACCCGTGGCATAGGCGCGCAGGTCGTCCCGTCGCTGTCCACCGAGCAGATCGCAGACCCGCCTTCTTTCCGCCTTGCCGAGAGCGTCCCACAGCGCCANATCGATGCCGCTAATCGCCATTACCGCGATACCGCTGCGACCGTAGGGCAAACTTGCCCGGTATTGATCATCCCACAGCCGGGCGATATCGGCGCTGTCGTCGAACTTACGGCCGACCAGCAGCTCGCGCAGGTGCCGGTTGACCACGTCTACCGCTGCGACCCCGCCCCCACCATAACCCCATCCGCAAATTCCGGCATCGGTTTCGACGCACACCGCGATTTGCCAGAAGTGGCGGCGCCAGGCGCCGGGCGNAACCCGGTACTTTGGATAAACCGCTTTGATCTCGGTGATTTTCACGTTGGCGCCCTTGCGATTTTCCAGCAGTTGTGGATCTTGGGCCGTCGCTCGAAATCGACGGGGATGGTCTGCCGGGTGATGTCTTCTATAATCAAACCCGCGAGGCGGTCTCTATCCAGACGAAAACGCCGATAGTTGTTAGAAAAGATCAGTGCGCCGTCGTCATCCAAAAGCGCCGNNGCCCTTGCGATCAGTTCGACGTGATCNCGCTGCACGTCGAAGTCGCGCTTCATGCGCTTCGAATTGGAAAAGGTCGGCGGATCGAGGAAGATGACCCCGTAGCGCTCCTGCCTCGGCTGCGCCAGCCACTCCAGGCAGTTAGCGCGGACCAGTTCGTGCCCCTTAAGGCCGTTGAGCTCGAGGTTGCGGCGCGCCCAGTCGAGATAGGTCGGTGACATATCGACGGTGGTCGTTGCCGTTGCGCCTTCCAGTGCCGCGCGCACACTGGCGACTCCCGTATAGGCGAACAAATTCAGCATGCTGCGACCGCGCGCCAGTTGGCCGACCAGCGCTCGGGTCAGCCGGTGGTCGAGGAAAAGGCCGGTGTCGAGATAGTCAGCGAAGTTGACCAGCAAGCGGCAGGGCCCTTCGCGGACCTCACAAAACGCGCCATGATGGTCGAATTTCTCGTATTGCGCGTGACCTTTTTGGCGGTGTCGCACTTTGAAAAACACCTGCTCTGGAGGAACTTCGAGCACGGCGGCGACGGTGGCCAGCGCTTCGTCGCGGCGGCGGGCGGCCGCAGCGCGCTCGACGCTGCGCGGCGCCTGATACTCCTGCACGTGCACCCATAGGCGCTCGCCCTGGTAGAGATCGACGGCCAGCGCGTACTCGGGCAGGTCGGCGTCATAGAGGCGAAAGCAGTCGATGCCCTCGCGCCGAGCCCAACGCCCGAGTATGCGGCGGTTTTTGCGCAGGCGATTGGCCAGCATCTCGGCGCCGGGCGAANCAGGNGCTGATGCCGTACGCACATCGGGCGCNGCGCNCGCAGCCGGCGCAACTGCCCGCACCGGCGCGTAGTAGCGATCCTCGACTTCAAAGCGCAGCAGCCGGCATTCAATGGGGCCGTTGAAAAGCTTGTTGTCGAGCACCGCACGCAAGCCCAGCTCGTGCCCCAGTTGCGGGTTGCCGGTAAAGACCGCGGCCTTCCAGCCCCGGAAATTGCGTTTGAGCACGCCGCCCAATTCCGCGTAGAGGTCACGCAGCTGGTCTACCTCGCCCAGCCGCTGACCATAGGGCGGATTAGCCACGAGCANACCAGCGGGGCCGGCGGGACGCTCGCTGGCGATGAGCTCGCGGTGGGTAAAGCGCACGACATCTTCTAATCCGGCCCGCTGGGCGTGGGCGTGGGCCTGCCGCACTGCTTGGGGATTGGCGTCGCCGCCGATGATCTCGGGCACGCGGTGCCTGCCCGCCGCGCGGCGGGTTTCCGCCTCGGCGCGCAGGCGGTCCCACATCTTGGGCACGTGACCCAGCCAATGGCTGAAGCCGAAGTAGTCGCGCAACAGGCCCGGCGCGCAGTCGCCAGCGATCCACGCCGCCTCCAGCGGTAGGGTGCCGGTGCCGCACATCGGGTCGACCAGCGCGCCGCCCCGGGCCGCAACCTCCGGCCAACCAGCGCGCAACAAAACGGCCGCAGCCAGATTTTCCTTGAGCGGCGCCGGCCCCGTCTCGGTGCGGTAGCCCCGCCGGTGCAAGCTGCGACCGGCCAGGTCCAGGCTGAGCTGTGCGCGGTCGCGGTCCAATCTGACGTGTGCGCGCAGATGCGGACGCTCAAGATCAACCGATGGCCGTCGGCCCTGCGCGGCGCGGAACTGATCGACGATGGCGTCTTTGACCTTGAGCGCGCCGAAGTGGCTGTTGCGAATCTGCCGTCCCGACCCGACGAATTCGACCGCCATTGTCCCTGCGGGATCGAGGTGGTCGGCCCAGTCTATGCTTTGCACGCCCGCGTAGAGGGCGTCGGCCGTCGGCGCCGGAAACTCGGCCAGGCGTAGCAGGATCCGGCTGGCCAGCCGCGACCACAAGCAGGCCCGATAGCCGACCTCGAGCGATCCGCCGAACGACGCGCCGGTCCCCAGCGGACGCACCTCGCGGGCGCCCAATCCGTCCAACTCGGCGACGAGTAAATCGCCGACGCCTTTAGGAGCGCTGGCGTAATAAGTGTATTCGTCGTTCACGCTCGACCCGTCTTAGAAAGCGCTTGACCCCGGTAGCGGGCGCCGCTAAACTTGGGCAACCCTTTTACGTGGAGCGTATTATGCAGATCTCGGAGCAAAAAGTCGTCCTGTTGAACTACGAGGTGGTCGACGACCAGGGCCAGCTTATCGACCGCTCGGAAGAGGGCGGTCCCCTGGCCTATATCCACGGCACCGACCAGCTCATACCCGGGCTCGAGACTGCGCTCGAAGGCCGCGGCCAAGGCGACAAAATCGAAGTCGATGTGCCGCCCGACCAGGGCTATGGGGAACGGAGTGACGAAGGGGTCCAGACCGTATCCCGCAACCAATTCGACGACGACGTCGAGATCGAAGTCGGCATGCAGTTCGAAGCACAAGACGACGAAGGGCACCAGATCGTCACCGTAGTCGTCGTCGATGGCGAAAGCATCACCCTGGACACCAACCACCCGCTCGCCGGCAAAACTTTGCACTTTGCCGTCGAAGTGCNCGAAGTGCGCGACGCCACCGCCGAAGAGTTGGACCACGGCCACGCCCACGGTCCCGGAGGACANCATCACTAGCGACCCAAANGTCGTCTAACGCAAAAAAAGGCCGCTCCGGATCGCCAGAGCGGCCTTTTTTGCCATAGCCAAAAACTACCTCCCCACACCGCCTTTATTCCCGACCTTGACCGCTTGTTTACTGCAATCGGAGGTGGTAAATTCAGCCGGTTTCAAGGTGCGAAATATTTCCCGCCCACACAAGGGAAATAACGTATCTGAAAACGAAAGCTGTATCTAATTCCGCGACCCGTTTAATTTTTCTTCCCTTGTTTTCTTCTCGCTCGCTCCTGCAGTCGGTAACGCGCCGGCGACAAACCCGTGTGTTTGCGAAAGACGCGCGAAAAGTGTTGCGGCGTGCTAAAGCCCACCCGCGCCGCGACCTGCGACACGTTGAGCTCCGTCGTCGCGAGCAATTGTTGGGCCTGGTCCAGCCGGCACTGGTGCAGATACTCCATAAAGGTTCGGCCTGTTGCGGCTCGCACTTTGCTCGATACCGTATCCGAACTCAGCCCGAAGCGACTCGCCACTTCGGCGCGACTGCTAATGGCAGTGGCGTGTTGGCCGACATAAGCGACGACCGGATCGCCACTGCGCAGCGCCGATTCCTCGTCCCGCGCTTGCGCCTGCACCACTTTTGCGCGCAGCGCTGCGGGCGTAATGGGCCGATACAGGTAGTCCCAAGCACCGGCCTTTATCGCGGTGACGGCTGCTTCGATACTGCCCTCGCCATCTAGAACCAGGAGCTTGGCCTGGGTATAGACCCGCTTGAGCTCTGGCAGGTCGCCCAGCGCGCACTTTTCCGGTGAGATAAGATCGACCAGTAGCGCGCTGTAGGCGCCCGGTTCGGCGAGGGCGAGGGCCGCGGCGACATCGGCGACGCGATTTACGGGGAAGTCTTGCCGGTCGTGCAGGCCGAGAGCGGAATTGGCATCGCCAACCACCAACAGGACGCCCTGTCGTTTTACCGGCGCGCGATTTTTCCCTCTAACCATGGCAAAGCGCTCCACCCACAAAGACTCAGGGCCGGCGTGGACGTATTTCTACCACACCGGCCCTGAGATTTATCTTACGCAATCTGCTACTGGTCGTCAATAACGGATCTGAATTTTACCGGCGCAATGCCCTGTTGCCGACTTGCATAAAGGACGCGCCACGGCGATCATCGGCTAACCGGCCGGGAATTTAATGAATACATTATGCATCATTCCTCATTGTCTCTGCACGGAAAGAACTTATATTTATCTTTGTGCTTAATATTATGCGAACTATTG
The DNA here is from genome assembly GCA_002724215.1 of Gemmatimonadota bacterium. Taxonomy (GTDB): domain Bacteria; phylum Latescibacterota; class UBA2968; order UBA8231; family UBA8231. Next base: position 10,273 of record PBOD01000144.1, read on the forward strand.
CAGATTATCGGCTTGTTATGTCGGTTATACGACAAAATCCAATATCCCCCTACCAACCAGCGACAAATATCCAACCCTACATAACTCGTCATAGGAACAGCCATGTCTCTCGGTAGAACGTTAAAAGCACTGCGACAAAAACAGTCGCTCAACCAGAAGGCCCTCTCCGCCCTTTCTGGCGTATCGCAGGCCACTATCTCGCGCATCGAAACCGGTCGCGTGCGCCAGTTGCGCTCGTCAGCCCTGAAAAACCTGGCCGACGCGCTGGGCGTCTCGGTGGACTTCCTCATGGGCGACAACGAGATCTTCGCCAATATCCCCAGCACCGCCTCCCCCATGGGCTCGATACCGGGCGTCCCCGCCATGCGCGAAGACCGCTTCCGCCAGGTCGCCGACACCCTCGATGCCTTCATAATCCACGAAAACGGTCGCGTACTCTACGTCAATCAGTCCATGGCCGATATGCTGGGCTACCGCAAAGAAGAACTACTCGGCAAAAACGGCATCGAGTTGGTGCTGGCCCCCCAGTCGCGCTCGATCACCCAGCGCATGATCGCCAACAACTCGTCCAAGGCCTATGAGGTCCTCATGGTCCGCCGCGACGGTGGCATCTTCCCCGTCGAAATCACCGGCCGCAATGTCAGCGAAAACGTCCGCCTGGCCATCGCCCGCGACATCACCGACCGCCGCTGCCAGCAGACCGTCGCCCGCGTCCAGCGTGCTGGTCTCGAAATCGAAAACGCCCACGACCTGGGCAAGGTTGTGCGCATCCTCGGCGACGAACTCGAAGACATGGGTCTGCAGTTCGAGGCCGTTGGACTCCAGATTATCGACGAGGAGAAAAACCTCCTCACCTCCTACCATGCCTATCCCGAGGCGCGCGGTTACCGCTCTTTCCAGGATGCAGTAGATCTCCAGGAGTCGCTCGAGCGTTCCGCCCCGCTGCGGAGCCTGATCAGCCACTGGCATCGCACCAAGGTCTGGGAGCGCGGGGCCGACGACGCCTTTTTGCAAATGATCCAGGAGACCTCGCTGGGCTCGACCTATCGCCCCGAGCTATTGATCGACGTGCCCTTTTCACAGGGCATGCTCGGGTTGGGATTGTCGCCGGGCAGTTCCGTCGGCACCGAATGCGCAATATCCATGCTCACCGAACTCGCCCAACCCATATCCTTCATCGTCAGGCGACTCTTCGATATTCGGTCGCTACGCGAAGAGCTCGAATCCGCCCGCGAGCAACTGCTCGCCCAGCAGCGCGGCTAGTTCACTCTAGACAAAAAGGACGGGATTTTGGCCCCGTCCTTTTTGTATTTTACATTAGCTATTAGTACTTAACAAAGTCCCACTTTTTGTCTATCTTTGCCTGAGGACCGCCCCACCCCGGCTTCCCCAGCCGCTGGTCCCACCCCCACACATTCACACCCCCTGTAGAGAAAGGCGCGAGAGCGTGGCGTTAGGTCTTTCTTATCGTTGCGGCTGCGGCGTGAACTACAAAGTGTACATGCCCAAGCGCAAAATATTCGGGGAAATCGTCAATCGGGTCGTCGATTGGCAGGCGGTAGACGCGCGGGAGGAAGCAGACGGCGAAGTCGAAGAAGTCCAGCGCCTCGCCGAGGTCAGCCATTGCTCCTTTATCGACGGCCGGGTGACCGAGCGCCTGACCTGCTCGGACTGCACCTCCGAGATCGATCTCACCGAGTACTTCCGCACCCGGATGATCAGCGCCGTTTAGTTCGTCTAGACCGTATCTGGCTGCACTTTGTTGAGGCCGTTGAGCGCGGCGATGCGGAACCCCTCGGCGAAGGTCGGGTAATTGAACACCTGATCGACGAAGTAGTCGATCCTGGCGCGGAAGTTGATCGCCATCTGTCCCAGCGAGATGATCTCAGTGGCGTTGGCGCCGATGACATGCGCGCCGAGCACTTCCAGCGTTTCTGCGTGAAACAACAGCTTAATCAGCCCAGTGGGGTCGCCAGAGATTGGGCCGCGCGCGGTCTCGCGGTAGCTGGCCCGTCCCACCTCGTAGCGGATGCCCTTCTCGCGCAACTCCTGTTCGGTCGGCCCCACGCTGGAGATCTCGGGCACGGTGTAAATGCCGAAGGGGAATACCTTGGGAAAGTGGTGGCTGCCGAGCATAAAGGCGTTGCGCACTGCCAGCCGGCCCTGCTCCATCGAGGTCGAGGCCAGGCTCGGCGGGCCGATGACATCGCCGGCCGCGTAAATGTGCTGGCAGGCGGTCTGGAATAGCGCGTTGACCGGGATATTGCCCATCTCGTTGAGCTCGATCCCGGCCTCTTCGAGGTTCATCCCCTCCACATTGGCCACCCGCCCCATGGAATAAAACAGACAGGGCGCGACCACTTCCTCGCCGTCTTTCATCCGCACCATCGCCTGGCCGTCGTCGCTGTGGACGATTTCATCTATCGGCTGTCCCAGCCGCAAATCGACGCCTATATCCTTTACGTAACTAGCGAAGATCTCGCCGATTTCCTCATCGAGCATCCGCATAATGCCGGTGCGGCGATCGAGCAAAACGACTTCGATGCCCAGCGCCGCGAACATCGTGGCGTACTCGCAACCGATCACTCCGGCACCGACGACGATCATCCGGTCTGGAATCCGGTCCATGTGGAAGACCTCATCCGAATCCATAAAAACCGTGTCGTCCTTGGGGATTTCGATCGGATGGCGGGGGCGGGATCCGGTGGCGATCAACGAGTTGGCGGCGACGATCTCGTGGGTGACTTCGCCATTGGCGTCGGTCACCTCGATCAGGTGTTCATCCCGGAAGCGGGCCGCACCATAGACCGTCTCCACGTCGTTGGCCTCGCACTGCCGCTTGAGCTCGGTATCCTGGTCGCCGATCACCCGGCGCAAGCGGGCCTGCAGATCCTCGATCGAAATCTCCTGTTTGGTGAGGGTTTTGCCGCCGAAATAGACCGACTGGAGAAAACCGCTCAGCTCTAGTATGGCCATGCGCAGGGCCTTGGAAGGAATGGTGCCCTGGTGTAGGCAGGCGCCACCCAACATGCCCAGACGGTCGATGATGACGACTTTCTTGCCGGCCTTGGCCCCCTGGATGGCGCCCTTCTGACCGGCTGGACCGGCACCAATCACGGCTAGATCAACTGTTAGGCTCTCCAACGGCGTATTCCTCCCTTATGGCTTACCTGCAATTGCTGCATTGCCCGCTTACGCTCGCGCTTCCTCCGCAGTGACTTTGCGCTGGCCCGAGCGCCGATCCGGTGCAGCGACTATGCGGGGCGGGGTCTCTCCGGCGTTTTCCATGCGTCGCAAGAGCCGCTCCTTCATAATTAGCGCCACTTCTCGGTGGGATTCAAGACCGATCAGGTTGTTCAGTTCGTAGGGGTCGGCGTGCAAGTCGTAGAGATATTGCTCCTGGTATTCGTCCGACCCCGCTGCATCCCTGCCCTGTGCTTCGGGTGCATCGACGCCGTACTTCCAGCGCGAGGTGCGCACGGCCCTGCCCACCTGCGCCTCGCTGATTTGTACGAAAACTTCCTCGGGCCAGTCGTCGTCCCCGCCGCGCAACAGCGGCATCAGCGAGCGGCCCTGCATCTGCTCGGGTATGTCGAGTCCGGCCGCGTCCAGCAGGGTCGGCGGCAGATCGATCAGGCTGACGAGCTGTTGCAACTGGCCGCCGCCGCGAAAGCCGGGTCCGCTAAAAACAGTTGGCACGCGAATCGAACTCTCGTGGCAGGAGCGCTTGTATTCGCCATTGCGGGTTTTAAAGTGGCAACCGTGGTCCGCGGTGAACAGCACAATAGTGTCGCCGTCCAGCGCCAGACTTTTGAGCGCGTCGTGGAGCCGCCCGTAGGCTTCGTCCAGGCGCTTGACCATCCCGTAATAACCGCCCAGGTGCTGATGCGTCGAGCCGCTCAGCGCCGCCAGATCGGGCGGGACCCAACCGCCGGTGTAGGTTTCGCGATAGCCGTCGGGAGGCGGATAGTCGTCGAGGTGATTCTGGTGATGCGGCTCGATGTACGATATAAACAGGAAGAAGGGGTCGTCCCGATGCGTATCGACATAGCGGATGGCTGCATCGGTGACCGCATCGACGCGATAGCCGGGCAGCCGCACTTCTCGTTCATCGTTGTCGTAGAGGACCGTGTCGTAGGCGTCGGAAGTAAATTCAAGCACATTCGACGCCAACCAGTATTGATAGCCAAAGCGCGCCGACGCCGGCACGGCCCCCTTCACATCGCTATCGTGCAAGTGCCACTTGCCAATATAGCCTGTCTGATAGCCTGCATCGGCAAAGTAGTGGGCCATCGTGCGGCTGTCGGTGGGCAGGGGAATGGCATTGCGATGGCAACCGGTGGTCGTGGCGTAGAGCCCCGTTTGCAGGCAGGATCGCGCCGGTCCGCAGACGGGCTGGCAGGTGAAGGAATGCGCCGCGTGGGTGTGCTCGCGCCCCAGGCGGTCGAGATTGGGCGTCAGGCCCATCGGATTGCCGTGCAGACCCGTTGTATCCCAGCGTTGTTNGTCGGTAAAAAATACTATAACATNTGGNTTTTTAATGTCTTCCGTCATATTTTACTTGTGGCTAAGGGAGNATGCTCCCGTTCCTAAGCGGTCGAATACGATCTTTAATGGCCGGCCTGGACGCGCAGTTTGGCCCGGTTTCTGCCGCTTTTTACGACCCACCAGCGCGCCGCTAAAAGCGATCTCATCCACGCTCAGCTCGCCCTCTTCGACCTCAATGCGGACACTGAGCCTTTGACGCTGTTTCGAATAGTGAATCGAACCCCAACCCGATTCCACCGCGAAAAATAACCGGCCCTTCTTATGCGCCAATCGCGGGGCCAACTCAAGGCGCCGCGCCGGTGCGTGGTAGCGGAATCCGCCCAGCGCCAGCAACAGTCCGTACGAGGACATGGCCCGGGCGTAGTAATTGCCGCACTCGTACTCGTTCCAGGGGTTGCGAACCTCCCCTGCGTAGCGCGCGCGCACGGCGCGGACGATGCTCAACCCCTCGTCTACCAGACCCTCCCAGATCATGTGGCTGGCCACCTGATATTCGATTCCGGTCCAAACTTCGTCCGAATATACAAAAGGCAACGAGGGTTTGCCGCCCCGCGGCCAGGAGCACAGCAAAAGGCCGGGTTCGTCGTTGAGCGCGTAGCCGGGCCGCTGCGGGTTGGCGTGGCCGCGCAGAGTGCGGCGAAAGTTGTGCTTGAAGATAGCCCTGAGGTGGCGCCGAGTGCGGGTGCGATTGAGGGCATCGGGCAGACCCAGTTGGCTTGCCAGCCACTGTCCCATCACGCCGTCAGAGATGCAGCCGGTGCCGTACTGGTACTTGGGCCCTTCTTTTTTGAGAATCTGCAGTGCTTCTGCCGAATAGCCGCCGGCACTGTGGATCTGGCCCGTACCGCTGACCAGCTTTTGCAATTGGCGACTGGCTTTGAGATTCTTCCACTGTACCCGCTGGTAGTAGTATTCGCCATTCCACAGCTTGGCGTCGCAATAGGCCTGGCCTTTGTCGGCCAGATCGGCGTAGCGGCGCGCGTCTTTCTCTTTGCCCAACGCCATCGCCATCTCGACCATGGCCCGCAGTGCGCCGAGATAAAAACTGGTGCACATGATATCCGGGCCCCAGAACTCGATGTCGTAGGTGTTGTGGTGGGGTTCGATCAGCGCGCCCTTTTGTTGCGGGTCCCAGGTGCGAATGCAATACTCGAGGCTGCGCCGCGCCAGTGGATAGCGCTTTTTTAGCCATAGGTCGTCGCCTGCGACTTGCCATTCGCGGTAGACTTTCATCACGCCACCCAACTGCCCGTCGCAGGCGGCGTGGAAGCCGTGGCCGACTGCGCCGGTGGGCAGGCCCGAACGGAAGGTCACGTGCCCGCGCCGGTCCATCGAGTGTTGCAGTTCGAGATCGCGCATCGTCCGTTCGAGCGCCGGGAACAAATAGGGCAGGGCCTGCGCGTAGTTCCAGACATGGGTACAGGATCCAGCGCAACAGCCATTGCCGTACGACGACCCCTCCCAGCACCACATCATCCCGTCCTCCTGTCGCAGCACGGTAGGCGACTTGAGGATGCCCAGGTTGGCCGACACGGCATCGAGCACATAGTTGGGCAAGGTGGAACCGAACAGCGCGCGGTGAAATCGGCGCGTGCGTTCCTGCAGCGCGTCGTGGGACTCGAGACAGTGGCGCGCTACGGCCCAGGCGTCGTCGAAGCGGGTCGCGTAGAAAGGACGGTAGGTGGGGGCGCAACAATCGTCCGTCGGTGTTTGTCCATAGCTCAACTCGCTATTGCCCACATGCCAGCAGTAGACTAATGGGATGGAGCAGACCTCACCCGGCGCCAGCGCCAGATCCCAAAACAGCGTCGCGCCATAGCGGGCACGGCCGTCCGTCAGCGTGGGCTGCGATCGCGACGCCGACTTCAATTTGCCGGCCAAGAGATCATTGGTCAGCATCGTCAGCGCATCGAACCACCCGCCGCGAAACCAGGCACAATCCGCCTGCTGCTCGCGGCGCGGCGAAACCACCGCAATACTGACTTTGCGCGCGTCATCGGCTGGCAGGTCGCTATCGAAGTAAAGGCCGGCCGCCCCCTCCTCGCGCCGGTGTCGAACCTCGTGTCCCACCAAGTCGCTGGCGTTTTGCCCGTGCAAATCGCCCGGCGTCGGATATTGCGCATTGAACGAAAACTGCACCGCCAGTTGGCGCCGACCGCGATTGCGCAGCTTGTAGGCGACAAAGGCCGCCGGCAAGCCCGAAGCCAGGTCATCGCCGGGTATAAAAGGCGAATAGGCCTCGATCTCCACCGCTAGGGGCAGATCGCGGTCTTTGAGCTTGACCTGCGCAAAGGGAAACTCCCCTTTGAACTGCGCCGTCTCCATGTGCGGCAAGCCTTCGTGCCCGGCCGCCAACCCGCCATTGCCAAAACGTCCCTGGTTGTAGATATGCGCCTTCTGCACCGGCCCCTCCAACACCCGCAGCAGCCCTTCCTTCTTCCCCTGCTCCCGACAGTGGACCGCTGCAAAGGTCATCGGCGAATGCCCGAAAGCCGGGGCGTTGAACAAGCAGAAATCCTGAAAATTTCCCGCCCCCCCAATATGCAAACACCCCGCACCAATTCCCCCTAAAGGAAAGGCGATCTGCTGTAACTGATCGCCCTTAAACGTCCGCTGCGGCCCCTTGCCCGCCAGCTCTTTTTTTGTGTAGGTCATCAGGTTCCTGTGTCCTCTTTTGTCGCGTGTCTTTCGCCTTTGATCGGGGACGGATTCGGAGGGACGCGTAGGTGTGCCGGCGCGGCTGCGTCCTTCCGCAAGCCAGCCCCGGCCGGCTCTGAGACCGAAGCGTGAGACGCCCTCCGCCCCTACCTCAACCCACTCCCGCAAAATCAATCAACCGTCCGATTCGCCTTCCGCTGCAACTCTCCCAATATCTCTCCGAGATCCCCGCCCTCAATCGCCTCAACCATTGCCTCCTGCACCAGCCGCCGCACCTGTTGATACCCCGCCAGCGTCGGCTCGGACTTGCCGTAGTCGAGCATGTCATAAGCCGCGCCGTAGTGCGGATTCTCCGCGAAATAACCCGTGAGCTCGCGCGCCGTACTCTTGCGCACCGGAAAGTAATTGCTCGCCCGCACCCAGCGCGCCTGCTGCTCGGGCGCCGTCATCCACTTGAGAAAGAGCCAGGCCGCCAGTTGATTCTCCGGGGACCCGGCGCAAATCGACACGCTGGCGCCGTAGATATCGACCACCGGCGTCTTTCCGGTCTGCGGCGGATGGGTCACACCCCACTCGAAATCCAGGCCGGAGTCCTCAATGCCGCTCTTATACCAGGGCAACCCGGAGGACGAGTCCTGCGAAAAGAGGATCTGGCCGGTGACGAATTCATTTAGCTCGGCGTCCTGCTCACCGGCAATGTCGATTGCGCCTTCCTGCATCAGATCGCGCAGCAGCGCCAACGCCGCTCTGACCTCGGAGGTATCCAGGGTATACGAACTGCCCGTGGCATCGACCAGGTCGCCGCCGCGGCTGAAGACCATCGCGGCTAAGCGGCTGGTGTCGATGTCGAGCAGAAAACCCAGGCTGCGGCCTTCCTCGTTCTTGCTGAAGGGCCGGTCCCTGGCCAGGCGGCACATCCGGGCGAAGTCGTCCCAGGTCGCCGGCGGCCCGTCGAAGCCCAATTCGCGCAACCAGTCCAGATTGTAATAGAGCAATTCCATCGAGCGATTCGGCGGAAAGCCGATCTGCACCCCGCCGACATTGTCCTGCCGAAGAAAGGCCCCGACGTAGTCGTCGCGCTCGACGGACGACAGACCCCACTTGGGCGACTCGATGTAGGGCGTGATATCGACGATGCCGTCGGCCTGGTAATACGCCAGGGCTTGATTCTGGTAGGCCACGACCAAGCTCGCTGCGATCGAGCCGCTCTGGATGCCGACATTCATTTTGTTATAGATGTCGCCGTAGCGGCCGACGTATTCGCCGCGCACCTTGATCTGGTGCGGGTTGTTCTGGTTGAAGTCGGCAATCAGCGCCTGTAGGGCTTCTTCGCGCTCGCGGGTGTGCTGGTACCAGAAGACGACCTCCCGGCCCCGCGGGTCGAGAGTCTCCAGTGAGGCTTGCGCTTCCGGTGACGTCTCCGGCTGGCCACCGCAGGCCACAAGCACGGCACAGGCTATCGCCACACACATCCATTTCATCGCATTATCCTTTGAGACCGGACATCGAGATGCCTTCGGTGAATTCGCGCTGGATCAGAAAATACGCCAGCAGCACGGGAAAGGTAGCAATCACCGCGCCCGCCATCTGTAGGTGGACCTCGGCCCCAGCCTCGCTGACGAATTGCTGCAGGCCCACTGAGATCGGCCGCCAGTCCGGCGTGTTGGTTACCAGCAGCGGCCAGGCCAGCGCGTTCCATGAACCAATATACGTAAACATCCCCACCGTCAGCAGCGGCGCCCGGCACAGTGGCAGCAATATCTGGAACAAAAAGCGCGCGTGGCCGGCGCCGTCAATGCGCGCCGAGTCCCACAATTCGTTGGGGATGCCGCGCATAAACTGGCGCAACAGGAAGATGCTAAAGGCGCTGGCCATGAAGGGAATCGTCTGCGCTGGCCAGCTGTTGAGCCAGGTGATCGGGGTATTGCGGTGCAACCAGGTCACGGTGAGAAAATTGGGCACGATGGTCACGGTCTCGGGGATCATCAGCGTCGCCAGTACCCCGGTGAACACCGCATCGCGCCCCGTGAATTTCATCCGCGCCAGCGGATACGCCGCCAGCAGCGAGAAGAGCAGCGTTCCGACCACCTGCAGCGCGGCGATAATCAGCGAGTTTTCGAAATACAGGCCGAAGTCCGCCTCCCGCCAGGCCTGTATGTAGTTGTCCCATTGCAATTGATCGGGCAGAAAGGCCCGCCGCAGTGATTCGCCCCGGGTCATAAACGACGCCAAAAGCATCCACGCGAAGGGGAAGCCAGCGGCCAGTCCGCCCAGGCTCAAGCCGCCGTACACCAGCCAGTTTGTGCGGCTCTTAGTCGCCATAAAACACCCGCTTGCCGAGTACTCTATTCTGCACTAGCGTCAGTGCCAGAATGGCGATGAAGAGTACAAAAGCCATGGCCGAGGCGTAGCCGGCGTCGTGGAATTCAAAGACCTGGTCGAAGATCGCAATGCTGAGCACATCGACGGTATCGCGTGCGCCGGGCGTGCGCATAATGTAGATGTGGTTGAAGGCCTTGAAAGTGCCGATCACCGCCACCATCGACAAAAAAAACAGCGTCGGCGAGACCAGCGGCAGGGTAATGTGGCGGAAACCCTGCCAGCCATTGGCCCCGTCCATCTCGGCTGCCTCGTAGTAGTGGCGGGGGATTGCGCTGAGGCCGGCCAGAAGTATCACCGTGTCGTAGCCGACGTAGACCCAGATGTTGTAGAGTATGATCGATGTCAGCGCCAGGCTGGGAAAGATGTCATCCAACCAGCCCGGGTGAGTTTCGACACCGGCCGCTTGCAGAATGAGGACCACCACTGACTTGCTCTCGTAGAGCCAGCGCTGGTCTTCCATCCCGAAGAAACCCCAGAAGCGATTGGCCAGCGAGGACGGATGGGGGCTGAAGATGGTGCGAAAGACCACCGCCGAGGCGATAACCGGCGTGACGTAGGGCAGGAAGAACAGAACGCGGAAGGTGCCCTTGGCGCGCATGCTCTTGAAAAGCAGATAGGCCAGTCCCGTGGCCAAGCTCAGCTGAAAGGGAATGGTGCCCGCTGCATAGAAGAAGGTGACTTTGAAGCCATTATACAACGCTGGATCGCCCGTTGCGAGAAGCCCGGAAAGTCCCAGGTCGAATAGCACCCAGAGGCCGGGCAGCAGCACGGCGACCCAGGCGATGTGGCTCTGCAAGCGGGGCTGCCCGCGCCCGCGCAAGGTCGCGCGCAGGCGATACGCCGCCCATACGAGTACGAGGCCCGCGATGAAAAACAGCAGGTTTTGCGGATCGCCCAGCGTGCGCCGATAGTGGTCGAGCCCGATCAGCGCCCCTTGCTTGATTTGCCATTTGTGCAAACTGACGTAAAAGGCATAGCCGATTGGAAACAGCCCGAATGCGATCAGGATTACGAGCGCCGGCGAGAGAAAGCCCCACGCGATCAGTTGTTCTCTGCTCCGGGTATTCATTGACGAGGGGGAATGTCCGTAACCTGGGGGGTGGATTTAACGTCGATTTCTACGATATGGCGCATACCTGATATTGTCAATATCTAATGGATTTATAAGCACTTGTAACGCTAACGCAAAACGGGACAGCACCATCCGTGCCGCCCCGTTACCACAAAATGGTGCGAATTTCGCGGCGCCTTACTCTCCGGCGACGGCCTCG
>PBOD01000145.1 GCA_002724215.1 Gemmatimonadota bacterium
CGGCTCAACCCCGACATTTTGCAGAAGGCAGCCATCGGGGACGGGAAGCCGCGGCGGCTATCGAGCTGCAGGGTGCCGTCGGGGTCCAGAATCTTGCAGCCGCAGGCGCCAACCTCCGGGTGCTCGTCGAGAAACCCCGCCAGCGCGCGCAGGGTGTCGCGGCGCACGATGGTGTCGGTGTTGATGATCAGCACGTATTCGCCGACCACCTGCCGCAACGCGACGTTGTTGCCGGCGGCGAAACCGACATTGTCCTCGTTGCGGAGCAGCTTCACGGCGGGAAATTTCTCGGCCACCATATCGGCGCTGCCATCGTGCGAGGCATTATCGACGACGAAAATCTCCACCTCCATCCCCTCAGCTGCGTCGAGGACCGTGCGCAGCGCCTGTTCGGTCAGATCACGGGTGTTGTAGCTGAGGAAGACGACGCTCAAGCGCATAGCTAGCCACGCCCCTTGCGGAACAGCTTGTAGCAACTGAAGTAGAGGATCTGCATGGCGAAGAGCAGATGCTCGCGCAAATTGAGCTTGCTCGAGCTAAACTGCCGGTTGCGGAAGACGAAGGGAATCGAGCGGTGCTTTTCGTAGCGCCCTTTGACCAGGATCTCCAGCAGGATCTTGTAGCCGGTCGAGGTCAACGCGAAATCCTCTACGACTTCGCGGCGCAGGAAGAAATAACCCGACAGCGGATCCTCGGCTCCCGTAATCAGCCGCGCCGAACCGACGCCAACCTGCGAGATCAGCTTGCGGTGCCAGGCCCACTTCTCGACCTTGCTGGTCTCGCCGAAACGGCTGCCCATAGCCAGATCGACCTCGCGCAGGCTGTGGATCAATTCGGGTAGAATCGCCGGGTCGTGACTCAAATCGGCATCGATCACCCCGAGATAGGGCCGGTCGGACAGCGCCCAGCCCTCCAGCACGGCCGAGCCCAAACCCAACTTCCCGGCGCGGTGCACCACCTGCACGGGATAGTCCGCCTTGAGTGCTTCGGCCACTGCACCGGTGCCGTCGGGCGAGTTGTCATCGACCACGATCAGTTCTAGATCGATATCGGGCTCGGATGCGAGTACCTCGAAGATCTCCGCGGCCAGCAGGGGCAAGTTCTCCCGCTCGTTATAGGTCGGCGTCACCAGCGAAATCTCTATCATAGGGCGCTCGCTATCGGGCGAATTGGGGAAAATCGCGGCGAAAATCGGGATCTCTGGCCATGCACTCGAGCCCCTCGGAAAAGCCCAGCGGGCGCCGGCCCAAAATCGCTTCTAGCGTATCGGTCTTCAGGCCCGAGCGCAGGGGTCGCTCCGCCTTGAGTCCGACCTCGCCGGTCGGAACCGGTTGGACCAGCGCGCTGTCGAGATCGAAAAAATCCGCCAGCGCCAGCGCCAGATCGTGCCGGGTCATAAAGGTCGCGCCGCCCATGTGGAACAAACCGCTAACCTCGGCCCGGCACAGCTCTACCAGCGTCCGCGCCAGGTCGGGGACATAGGTGGGATTGCCCCACTGGTCGGCAAACACCCGCAGCGGCTCTCCGGCCGCAAGGGTCTCCAGCGACCAGGTGGTGAAATTGGCGCCGGTCCCGGGCACATAGCCGTAAAGCCATAGCGTCCGCACCACCAGCGCCCGCTCCAGCCCCCGCAACAGGCTCTCGCTCTCGAGCTTGAGCCGTCCGTAGTTGGACAGCGGGTTGGTCGCGTCGCCCTCGGCGTAGGGGCCAGCGGCGCCATCGAATACGTAGTCGGTGGAAATCTGCACCAGGCCGACGCCAGCATCGCCGCAGACCGCCGCCAGGTGCTCGACGATCTCGACATTGGCGCGCCGCGCCGCGTCCGCGTCCTCCTCGCACTGATCGACATTGGTCATCGCCGCCGCGTTGACCACCCAATCCGGGGCGACCTCAGCTACCAGCGCGGCCACCGCATCGCGGTCGGTCAGCTCAAGCTGCCAATAGGGCACGCCCACCGTCGCCGCGCCGCGCCCGCAGCCCACCCACTCCGCCGCACCCTCCTGCGCAAGCAGCCTGCGCCCCAAAAAGCCGTTCGCCCCCGTGACCAGTATTCTCATAATGCCCTGCCGTAGTACAGTACCGCCCGCGCCCACGAGCTGTATGCCCGCGAAGGCGCCCGCCGCAGCCCTTCTTTCGCCAATGCCGCCAACCGCCCGGCGTCGCCACGCCGCCCGTAGAATTCCAGAACCAGGGCATTGCCCGACGGACGGCCGTCGTCGCGATGCGAAAAGCCGCGCACCAACGGCCCGGCGCCCGCCACGCGGCCGTAAAAGGCGGTATCGCCACCGAGGTGCCGCTCCATAAAATCCGCGACGCGCGCGGCCGCGCGCGCAAAATGCGACGCGCCGCTGCGCTCGCTCAGCGCCCACAGCGCCAGCGCCGCCGCCGCCTGGTCCTCCAACAGACCGGCAATGCCCGCTCCTTCCCCGCCGCAAACGTGCCGAACCCCGCCGTCGCCGTCAATACAACGCGCGATCAAAATGTCCCCGGCCTGCAACGCCATATCCAGAGCGCGCCCCTCGCCCAACACCTCATCCGCGACGAGACAGGCACCGATCAGGGCCGCCTGGCGGTCGGCGTAGAGCGCCGAATCGGTCCACCATCCCGTGCCAACTGCGACCTGTCGCCCCCGAAAGTGGCCCGCTGCGAAAAGATCCCGCGCGATAAAATCGAACAGCGCCCGTGCCGCTGACCGGCGCGACTCGCCGGCTTCCAATAGCAAATGCAACATCGCCGCCTGGTCCAGGGCATCCCGCTCGTCGGCGGGAGCGCGCCAGTCCGGCGCATGCGAAAAAGCGCGGAAGCCGCCGGCCTCGTGAAGCGGCGAGGCCAAAATCGCGTCCAGGCTGCGCCGCACCATCCGCCGCGCTCGCTCCTCGCCACGCGCGTCGGCATAGGCCAGCAGGAAGCGCAGAACCGGGGCCTCGAGGAATTTGGTCGGACCACCGAAGCCACCGTGGACCGAATCAAAAGCCGCCGCGCAGACGCGATAGACCGCCGCAACATCCAGCGGCGCCGGTGTTTCCCGCCGCGCAGTGGCACCCCGCACTTTGTCGACGACCACTTCGCGCTTGTCGGCGAAAGCCGCCGCCAAGCGCCGCAGGTACATCTCGACATTGGGCGGCGGAATATCGACCGCCCGCGCAAAGACGCGCCCGTCCGGCAGTGCCGCAACCAGCGCCGGCCAGCCCCCGGCGTCGTAGTGCCGGGCGATATCAGGGCGCGCGAAGGGATCAACCCGCACCCCGACGAAAACCTCTTCCACCAGTTGGCGCAACGCGGGGGTCGGATCGGGAAACAAGCCCTCGCAACCGGGCGCCGCAAAATAGACGAGTAACGGGCGGTCCTCCCGCTGTGCCCGGGCGAGATTGGCATCGCTCCATTCGCCCCAGGCAACCGGACCATCCGCCCAGATCCACTCCACCGCTGGCGGGGTCGTCGCCACCGCGGCGGGCAGTGGCCTCACCGCCGCGGGCGCCGGGGATTCCTCCACCGGCGCACAGGCCAGCACCAGCAGGGGTAAAAGAAGGGATAAGGACGGAGGAACGCCCAGGGCGGAAAACATCACATCTTGTTTATATTCAATAATTTCTGGCCTATTTTCAGGGCGAATTAATGTACGGCATCGCCCCCTGAGCGTCAAGCGGCGCCAAGCCTTTCTCCCCCGCTCGGCTTATCCTATATTTTAATGTTTGCCAAACCACGCACTCAGGGAGCGCACAATGGATCCACGCGAAAAAGCCGTCCTCGGCAGCAGCGGCCTCGAAGTCACCCGCCTGGGCTTGGGCTGCGCCGCCATCGGCGGGCTCTACGGCGATATACCCGACGAACAGGCCATCCAGGTCGTCCACCGCGCCTTCGCACTGGGCCTTAACCTGCTCGACACCGCGCCGCTCTACGGGGCGGGCAAGAGCGAGACCCGATTGGGCCTGGCCCTCAAAGACATCCCGCGCGACAATTATATCCTGGCCTCCAAAGTCGGGCGCGTCCTCGAGCCCGTCGCAGGCGAGGACAACGACGAGGGCATCTTCGACAATCCGCCGCCCTTCAAGCCCGTCTTCGACTTCAGCTACGACGGCGTCATGCGCTCCTTCGAAGAAAGCCTCAAACGCCTTGGCGTCGACCGCATCGACATCCTGCACATCCACGACCCGGACGCCCATTGGCAAGAAGCCATCTCCGGCGCCTATCCCGCGCTAGAAAGGCTGCGCGGCGAGGGCGTCATCAGCGCGGTCAGCGCCGGCATGAACCAGTGGGAAATGCTCGCCCGCTTCGCCCGCGAGGGCGACTTTGACTGCTTCTTGCTCGCCGGGCGCTACAGCCTGCTCGACCAGGGCTCGCTCGATGAGCTGTTGCCGCTGTGCGTAGAGAAGAATATCGGCATTATGGCCGGCGGCACCTACAATAGCGGCATCCTCGCCAAGGGTGCCCAACCCGGGGCCACCTACAACTACTCCGAGGCCCCGCGCGAAATCATCGAAAGGGCCAAGGGCCTCGAGGCGGTCGCCGCCCGGCACGAGGTCAACCTCAAGGCCGCCGCGTCGCAATTCGTCTTCGCCCACCCGGCGATCACCTGCATTATTCCCGGCACGCGCCAGCCCGACCGAGTCAGCGAAAATTTTGACCTGCTCACCGAGGAGATCCCCGCCGACTTCTGGACCGAACTCAAGAGCGAAGGCCTGGTCCGCGCAGACGCGCCGCTGCCGTCATGAGCCTGTGCATTACCGGCGGCGCCGGCTTCGTCGGCTCGAGCCTGGCGCGCCGCTACCGCGCGCAGTATTCCGACCGCCGCATCGTCGCCTTCGACAACCTCAAGCGCCGCGGAGCCGAGCTCAACCTCGCCGACTTCAAGGCACTCGATATCGAATTCGTCCACGGCGACGTGCGCGTGGCCGGCGACCTCGCGTCAGTTCCTGGCGAATTCGAGTTGCTCATCGACGCCTCGGCCGAGCCCTCCGCCCACGCCGGCGCCGATGGCGCGCCCGACTATCTCATCGATACAAACCTCGGCGGCACCCTCAACTGCCTGGAGTGGGCACGGCAACGCGGTAGCGCGCTGCTTTTTTTGTCGACCTCGCGGGTCTACGCACTGCCGGCCCTGCGCGGTCTCCCCCTCAAAGAGGAGGAAACCCGCCTCAGCGTAGATACCGACCAACCACTGCCGGCCGGTCTGTCGGCCAACGGTATCGGCGAAGCTTTCGACACCTCGCGCCATCGCTCGCTCTACGGCGCGACCAAGTTGGCCTCCGAACTCTTTATCCAGGAATACTGCGCCACCTATGGCCTCAAGGCGCTGATCAATCGCTGCGGCGTCATCGCCGGGCCGGGCCAGTGGGGCAAGGTCGACCAGGGGGTCTACACTCTATGGGTCGCCCGCCACTACTTCGACCGCGGCTTGAGCTATATGGGCTTCGGCGGCACGGGCAAGCAGGTCCGCGACCTGCTGCACCCCGACGATCTCTTCGCCCTGCTCGAGGCGCAAGCGGCCCGGCCCGCGGCCTGGACCGGCGAGATTTACAACGCCGGCGGCGGCCTCGCCGGCTCGACCTCGCTGATCGAATACCCCCGCCTCTGCGAGGAAGCCACCGGCAAAACCATAGAGATGGGCTCGGTCGCCGAGACGCGGCCGGCCGATATCCCCTACTATGTAACCGATAACGCCAAGGTGTCGGAAGCCTTCGGCTGGACCCCCGAAAAAAACGCGCGCGACATCGCCTGCGACGTCCACGCCTGGCTCGTGGCCAATCACGAGCAGGTCCGCACCGTTTTCACTTAGAGGAGATCTGCCCGTTGAGCATCGTCCTGATCACCGGCTCGGCCGGCCTCATCGGTAGCGAGGCGACCTGCTTCTTCCACGAGCGCGGCTTCGACATCGTCGGCGTCGATAACAATATGCGCGAGTATTTCTTCGGCGCCGACGGCTCCACCACCTGGAACCGCGCACAACTCGAAAGCGGCCTGGNCAACTACCGCCACCGCGCCNTNGACATCCGCGACGCCGCGGCTATCGACGCNCTCTTCGCCGAATTCGGNACCGCCATCGAACTGGTCATTCACACCGCGGCGCAACCCTCGCACGACTGGGCCGCACGCGAGCCGATCACCGACTTCACCGTCAACGCCAATGGCACGCTCAACCTGCTCGAGGCGACCCGCCGCTTTTGCCCCGACGCCGCCTTTATCTTCACCAGCACCAACAAGGTCTACGGCGACGCCCCCAACGAACTCCCTTTAGTCGAACTCGACACCCGCTGGGAAATCGACGAGACCCACCCCTACCGCGAGTACGGCATCGACGAAAACCTGCGCATCGACCAGTGCAAGCACAGCCTCTTCGGCGCCTCCAAGGTCGCCGGCGACGTTCTGGCCCAGGAGTACGGTCTCTACTTCGGCCTCAAGACCGCCATCTTCCGCGGCGGCTGCCTGACCGGCCCCGCCCACTCGGCCGCCGAACTGCACGGCTTTCTCGGCTANCTGGTCAAATGCGTGGTTAGCGGNCGTCCCTACACCATTTTTGGCTANAAGGGCAAGCAGGTCCGCGACAATATCCACAGCCACGACCTNGTCACNGCCTTCTGGCACTTTTTTCAGAATCCTCGCGCCGGCGAGGTCTACAATATAGGTGGCAGCCGCCACGCCAATGTCTCGATGGTAGAAGCCATCGATATCGCCCAGCGCCTCACCGGCAAAGAACTGGAATACACCCTCTCCGACGACGCCCGCATCGGCGACCACATCTGGTACGTCAGCGATGTGCGCAAATTCCAGGCGCACTATCCCGAATGGGCGTACGAGTACGATATGGAGCGGACGCTACGGGAAATGGTGGCAGCGACGGAGGAGCGGGAACGTAAGGCTTAGGGGGTACTGCGAGGGGACGGGGTGGTCGGCGGAGGTCCCCTCGCTCATTCTCGCCGCACATCCTGTGCGGCNCCGCGACCTACTTGCCNACCCGCAGCTAGAACTTGTGCTTCCGCAGCAACACCGCCCACACGTACCACCGCAAATAATCCTTGCCGCCCTTTAGCATGCTGAACTTCGACTTGCCCGCCGTCCGCCCCTTCCACACCGTCGGCACCTCTGCGATCTTCGCCCCGCGCAAAAAAGCCTTTACCGTAATCTCCATCGAACAGGCGAAACCCGCCTCCTCAATGGGAATGTTTTTGATGATCTCGCTGCGGTACATTTTAAAAGCATTGGTCGCATCGTGGGTCGGCACGCCCACCAGGCGCCGCAACGACAGCCCCACGAAGCGCGACAGCGCCCCTTTGACCTCGCTGTCCTCCTGCTGCTTGCCGCCCCCCGGCATATAGCGGGAGCCGCACACCACATCGTAACCCTCGACGATCTTCTCGTACATCGGCTCCAGCGTCTGCGGGTCGTCGCACAAATCGGCCATCATCGTCACGATCGCGCCGTCGCCGG
This sequence comes from Gemmatimonadota bacterium, assembly GCA_002724215.1. GTDB lineage: Bacteria > Latescibacterota > UBA2968 > UBA8231 > UBA8231. Next base: position 7,426 of record PBOD01000145.1, read on the forward strand.
CAGCAGCGTAACCCACCTTCAGCGCGTTGCTGAAGCCGCGCGGCCCCTCGTTGTTGACCACGCGCACGTTGGAGTGCTGCTCGCCGAAGCGCCGCACTATCTCCTCGGTGCTGTCGGTGGAGTGGTCGTTGACCACGATCACCTCGTGCGACAGGGCTACCTCGGCCTCGACGCGCGTGAGCGTCTGCTCGATAATATCCTCTTCGTTGAGTGCAGGTATGACGATATAGAGCATCGGCTGGTCGGTTGAATCCAAAAATCGCTTCCCCTGATTTCGGCTACTCGGCGATCCGATAGCCCACAACTCCGTCCCGTTCGTAAAACTTTACCAGCGGCAGCCCCGTTTCCAGATAGCGTCGGATCGGCGGATACTCGCTATAGGGTGGGTGCACAAATACATAGCCCAGGTCCACCGCATCGACCAACCCCCGCAAGGGCGAGGACAGCGGAGCCCGCTCCGCGATCTGCCGCTCTACAGAAGTGTCGGCGAGAAAATTGCGCACGGACGCGTCGCGCATCAGCCGCGCGAGGACGAAGTCCGGCAGGTGCTCTAAAAGCTCCCGCATTTGCGCCCGGATAAAGGGTCGGCGCGCGGCGGTGGGCGAATGGGGCGCCGGCAATTCCTCCTGCAATGCCAGCAACACGCCGAGCCCGGGCAACGCCGCCATGCGCTGTAGCTCGTCTTCGGGCATCCGCGAGGCAAAACCGCCGAGCAGGCGCTTGCCATGGACAATCTGGTAGAGTTGTTGCCGGTCGAGGCTGCGACCGGTGCTACCCCAGCCGGTGCGCCAGCCCAACGGCACCTCCAGCACCACTTTGTCGCCGGGGTCGCCGGCGATCTCGGCGTAGGCGCCGGGTATGTCGACCGGAGCCACCGGATAGGGCACTCTAAGGTACTCCAGGCCAATCAATAAGACAATTGCCGCCGTCCGCCGGGCCGGCCACCGCGCCCGTTGTAGCCAGTAGCGCAGACCATAGGCGGCCAGCACTGCCAATCCCAACGCAACCATGATATCGAAGCGGGCGGCCACCCGGGCGCCCTTAATCAGCGGCAGATAGCGCACGACGACATAGGGCAACGGCACGGCGAAGCGCACGGGGCCGAAGCCGAAGACGAATTCCCCGCCGACGTGCAAAAGCGGCCCCAGCGACAGCAAGAAAAAAAATAGCGTCAGCCACAACCAGGGCCGCACCCCGAGATCTCCGCGCAATCGCAACATACAGGTCGCCGCCAACCCCAACACCGCGAAGCCAGCGAAGACCGTGCCCTCTACCGCGTTGCCGCCGGAAAAAGCCCCGTAGAGCTCAGCGCCGATATCGCCGTAGAGCAAACTCCCCGGCGGAGGGGTGACGAAGGCCAGCAAATCCGCACCCAATTTGGCCGCAGCCCCCCATCCACCATAGATATAACTGCTCTGCGCCGTGCCGAAGAGTACCCACAAAATCGGCGCGAAACCCACTGCTGCCACACCGCCCATCAGCGCGAAGGGCATCAGGAAGGACGGGTCGAGAATCTCGCCCCGATTTTGCAGCAAGCGCCATCCGAGATAAAATGCAGTGAACAACGTCAAATAAATGAGGTAGTAGTACTCGCAATAGGCCGTCAGCAACAGACACGCGGCGCCACCCAGAGCCCACTTGCGCTCGCGGGTCTCCAACAGGCGGATCAGACATAGCGCGTAGAGCGGCATCCACTCGCCGCTCAGATAGTTCAGATGCCCGGTACCGCGGGTCAGCATATAGGGGCTGAAGGCGTAGACCAATCCCGCCAGCCACGCGGCGCGGGTATCGCCGGTCAGATGCCGCGCCAGCAGATACATGGTCCAGCCGGACAGCGCAAAGGTGCCCAGAATCAGCAGATTGTAGGCGGTCCAGGCCGTGGTGAACCACTGCAGCGGAATCGCGATAAAGGCTTTGAGGAATACGAAGGCGTGGAAGGCCAGCGACGCGCCGTGCGGGGCGAAGATATAATCGCAAAAAAGTGGCGAGATCCCCGCCGCAAGCGCCTGCTGCATCCACCACAGGTTCCAGATGTAGACCGGCACGTCGCCCTCGACCTCACCGGGCACGTGGGTCGTCAAGTGCAGGACCAGCGGGTAGGTGAAAACCAGGCTGCAGAGCAGGTAGGACAGCGGGACGGACAACGAAAGGCGTCGAATCACGGGTACCGACTGGACTGGGAGGAATGAGCGGGGCCTAGCAAGTATAGATACGCCCCTTCAAAAGAGGCAAGCTACTTCAGGAAGCGCAGCACGTAGGTCGGCACGGCCTGGTCCTGCCACAGCGCTTCGAAGCGGTCGCGGTATTCGTTGACCGCCGGCACCAAGTGCTGCACGGTCTGCGGAAAGCCCAGACTCTCGAGCACCACGTAGTCCACGTTTTCGCGCTCCATGTGCGCCAGCACCTCGTCGGGCGCCGCAAAGGGAAAACCAACGCAGCGGCGGCCCGAGATGATATACATCCAGTAGCCTTTGCGGCAGAGCACCACCGCATCCTCGGACGCATTGGCCTTGAGCCACTGGCCAGCCTGGTAGTAGCGGCTCCACTGCGGAGGATAGTCGGCCTGCGAATAGTCGGCGAGGCGTTTGGCGCCGCCGGGCAGGGGTAAGACATAAATCAGCAGCAAGACCCAGACGAGATATTTGCCGGCGTCTCCTGCGCCGCCACCGCGCGCCACCAGCGCGTCGCGTAGTTGCAACACCACCCACACTTGCAAAAACACCAACACCGGCACGATCGGTACCAGAAAGCGGTCGCCCGGCCACGGCCACAACAGCACCACGCCGACAAAAAACGCGGCGTAAATCAGCAAGAGCTGATGGTCCCCGCGCTTGATGCACAGCACCGTCGCCGCGACCGCTAAACCGATCAACAGCAACGAGGCCGGATGAAAAAGCGTCTCGGCCCCGGTGAAATAGGGCACCAGCGTATTGGGCAGCTCTCTGGTCAGATAAAGCCCCAATTGCCCGAAGAAGCGCTCGACAAAGCCTCCCAAGTCGAGCAGACCGCGCTCGGGATGGTAGGGATTGACCATGAATAACTGCTTGATATACACGCCCCCGCCGCCGACCGCCCGATTGCGCAAAGTCCACGGCAGCCAGCAGATAAAAGCCGCCGCGGCGAAGACCAGGCCACGGCGAAAATCGCGGCGCAACAGCAAATAGACGATAATCGCCGCCACCAGCGTGATGCCAGCAGTGCGGATATAATAGGCCCAAAGCGCGCAGAAGAAACCGCCGATCAACCACCCATTGCCCTTGATCCCCTCGCGCGCGATCCCCCGCTCTACCAGCCACAGCGCCAGCAGCGAAAAGGTCAGATAGGGTGCCTCCGACATCACCTGGTGCGAATAGTGCAAAAGCAGCGGGCCGTAGACAATCCCATCGGGTCCGTGGGTCAGATAGCTCTTGCCCGCCGCCAGGCTCAACACCACCGTCGCCAGTGCCGGTAGCGCGCCCGCTTTTTCTTTTACCAACTGGTAGAGCACCGCCATCCCCGCTGCGAAGAGCACCAGCACCCAGACCTTCATCGGCACCCAGTCGCCCGGAAACAACCACTCAAACGGCGCCAACAGCAGCGGAAAGGCGAAGGGATACTTGGTCGCCGGCTGCGGATCGGGCGAGTTGATGTGCACCAGGCCCTCGCCGGCGGCCATGCTCCGCGCCAGGGTGATGAATTCGGTGTTGTCACCGCTCAAAGACAACTTGGCATCGAAGGTCCAGACGCCTAAGAACAGCGTCAGCAGCGCCACGGCCGCCGGCACAGTGCACTGGCCCTGCGGGCCGTCGGCGTAGGTGCAGAAACGGTCTAACGGTGAAATTTTTGGAGGGGATTCAGCGGCGGGCGGATCTTGCTTTTTGCCCTTGCGACGTCGCTCTTTC
>PBOD01000146.1 GCA_002724215.1 Gemmatimonadota bacterium
GTGTGAACCGGGCTCAGGCCCGTCATCGGCTCCTGGAAAATCATCGCAATCTCGTCGCCGCGGATCCGCCGCATCTCGTCGCCGTCCGGCGCGAGTTCGGTCAACTCGACCGGGCCATTGTCGCGGTGGAGGGTGATCGAGCCGTCGACGATGCGCCCCGGGCGCTGGATCATCTGCAGCAGCGAAAAGGCGGTAATGCTCTTGCCGCAGCCGCTTTCGCCAACGACGCAGAGGGTTTTGCCGCGCGGGATTTCGAGATCGACGCCATCGACGGCACGCACCACGCCCTCGTCGAGGAAGAAATGCGTGTGGAGGTTCTTTATCGTCAGCAGGGGCGGCATGGCATCAGCGTCCGTAGGGGTCGGCGGCGTCGCGCAGGCCGTCGCCGACGAAGTTGAAGGCCAGCACTGCCACTACCACGAAGACCGCCGGGGTCAACAGCCACGGCTGCATCGCCACGGCCTGGACATTTTGCGCCTCCTGTAACAAGACGCCCCAACTCGTTATGGGTGGGCGCAAGCCTAGGCCGAGGAAGGATAGCGAGGTTTCGCCGAGGATCATGCCCGGCAGCGCCAGGGTCAGGCTGACGACGATATGGCTGGTAAATCCGGGCAGCAGGTGGCGGGCCATAATGCGCGGTTTGGAGGCGCCGATCAGGATGGCGGCGGTGGCGTAGTCCTCCTCGCGCAGCGCCAGGATCTTGCCACGCACCACGCGCGCCAGGCCGGTCCAGGCGAGAAAGGACAATACCACCGTAATGCCGAAGTAGATCTGCAACGGGCTCCAATCCGCCGGCAGTGCTGCCGACAGCGCCATCCACAGCGGGATTGACGGGAAGGAGCGGAGAATTTCGATCAAGCGCTGGATGATATTGTCGATCCAGCCACCGTAATAGCCCGATACCGCGCCGATGCTCAGGCCGAAGACAAAGCTCAATGCTACGCCGATCAGGCCCACCGTCAGCGAAATGCGCGAGCCGTAGAGGATGCGGCTGAGGAGGTCGCGGCCCAGCGAGTCGGTGCCGAGCAGAAAGAGCGTGCCGCCCCGATCAACGCCGAGCAGGTGGATATCGGTTTCGAATAGTCCCCAGAAGCGATAGGTCGAGCCGCGGGCGAAGAGTCGCACGGGGTAGATCCTGCTCTCGTCCTCGACATAGACCTTGCGCAGCGTTTCGGGATGGCGCGTGCCCTTGAGCCCGTAGACGAAGGGACGAAGGTGCAGCCCGTCGGGGCCGATCAGGTGCAGTCGCTGGGGTGGGGCGTAGATATATTCGAGGTGCTGGTCTTCCAGGGCGTAGGGAGAGAGAAATTCGCAGAATACGGCGCCCAGATACAGCGCCAGTACCACCATCCCCGACCATACCGCCAGACCGTGCTTGCGAAACTTGCGCCGCATCAACTCCCACTGCGAGGCGGTGTAGAGGTCTTCGCCGCTTGCTTCCTGGGCCGGGTCCATAGTGCGTGCCATCTATCGTTTATCCCTCGGCCGTTGTCCTCTGCTGTAATTCCTGCAGGAAGCCCTCTGGGTCTTGCGGCTCCAGCACCAGCGTATGGGCGCCGGTGGTCGGGATGAGCACGGCCCGCGCCATGCTGGTGATGAAGACATGGGCCTTGAGACCATTGCGCAGGTAAAACGCCCCCCCGGAAAAGAAGAACGCCTTAATGGCGAAGATTTTTTTCCCGGGTCGGTATTCCGGTTCGGTCTCCAAATCGACGATTCTGGCTTCGTCTGCTTTGAGCTCTGCGTAGGCGAAATGCCTGCCGTGCGCGTTGTTGCGGATGACGAGGTGTGTTTCGATCAGGCCGAAGTCGGTTCTGGTAGCGGACAACCAGAACCAGATAAAGACCGAAAAAAAGATAAACAGCATGATCAGCAGCGAGCAGATCAGCGCCACCGGCGCGGCGACTCGCGCGACCATGCCGTTGGGGTCGAGTAGTGCGTAGAGGCCCAACGAGAGCAGAGCGAAAAAAAAGCAGTTTACAAGGAAGATAATCACCAGGATCTTGGCGAAGAGTGCGGACGAAGGGGGGTATATCGGAAAGACGCGTGGTTCCATGGAGTCTCAGTTCTTTTGCGCGAGACTGGCGGCCCGGATCAGGGCCAGCAGCAGGCCCTGCGGGTCGTCGGGGCTGAGCATCAAGACGTGGTCGAGTTTGGTCGGTATGTGGACGACGAAGCGCGAGTCGGTCAGGCAGATTTGAGCGCTGTCGCCATTGTGGAGTTCGAATTCGCCAGCGTTGTAAAATAGGGCGACAATACGCCACGAACGCAAGTCGAAGGCGTGCAGGATGGGTTTGTATTCGGGTTTTTTCCTGAGGTTGACGATGCGGATGCGGTCGATGTGAAGATCGCACAGGCGGTAGGGAGTGCGCTCCTGGTCCTGGCGCAGGGTTAGGGTCTCGTCGTCGACTTCAAAGAGGGTTTTTTTGCCGGTGGAGTAGTAGTCTGCAAACCAACCCACGCACAGCGACATATAGACCAGTGCGACGATGTAGATCAGCGCCAGCGAGCCGATCGAGAGCGCGAAGTTTATGCGGTCCTCGTCGCCGTAGGGAAAAAAGAAGAAAGGCGCGCCGATACAGGTGGCGAGGATACCGACAATGATGGCGGTTTCGCGCAACATCGCGCGGCGCGGCGGCTGGATGCGGAAGGTCTGGCGGTCCACGGCTCACCCGGCCTTGAGCAGCACCAGGCCGCCGAAGATGGCGAGGATGCCGATGGTTTTAAACGCCGTGAGGCGTTCCTTGAGGAAACAGAAGCCCAGCGCCGCGCCAATGACCACCGACGATTCGCGTGCGGCGATGATATAGCTGATCGGCCCCATGGTATAGGCGTAGAGGATCAGCAGATAAGTGGCTTGCGACCCCAGTCCGATCAACAGGATATGGGGCCAATAGATGCGCATAACCTCCCGCATCGGAAGCTCGGCGCGGCGCAGGACAAAGGGCGCGCGCAGCAGGGTGCCGATAATCCACATGCCGGTTATATAGTAGATCGGGTGCATGTAGCCGACGCCTATTTTGTCGACGAGCGAATAGCAAACGATCGTCATGCCCACGCCCAGGGCCAGTCGCAAGCTGCCGGCCCGCTGCCTGAGCGCCGGCCAGCCAAGCGAGAGGATGCCCAGAAAAACCAGCACGATGCCGATGGCGCCAATGGGCGAAATCTCGTCGCCCAACAAGAGCCAGGCGACGAAGGCGGTCAAGCCTATGCCCGATCCGCGGGCGACCGGATAGACCAGCGAGATTTCGCCCTGCTCGTAAGCCGAGCCGAGCAAGGCGAAGTAGAAAGCGTGGAAGACGCCGGTTGCCGCCAGGCACAGCAGGCTTGGCCAACTGAGGTTGAGCGGCGTGCCCTGCCACCAGAAAAGAGCTGAGACCGGCAGCATGACCACCATGCCAGTGCCGAAGGCCAGCCACAGCACTGCCATATCGCCAGCGACCTTGCGTGCGGCGAAATTCCACAGCGCGTGGCCCAGTGCCGCGGCCAGAACGAGCAACCAGACCTCGGCGGTCATGGCAGGGTGTATTTTTTCACCGCGGCCTCGTCGAGTTCGATGCCGAGGCCGGGACCCTGCGGCACCCAAGCGTGGCCTTTTTCGACCACCACGGGCACGCTGGCCAGCGCGGTCATCATCGGGCTGGGGATTTGCGGTGTCGCGGTGTCGGCGACGAAGACCTGGGGGTGGCCGGCACCGCGGGAGCGCGGGGTGATCGGGTATTCGCAGAGGAAGCCATCGGGCAGTGCCGCGACGAAGTGGACGCTGGCGGCGAAGTTGATCTGGGTGCCCCAGTTGTGCGGTACCACGGGTATGCGGTGTAGCCGCGCCAGTTCGCCGATGCGGCGGCCCTCGGTCAGGCCGCCGACCCAGGAGAGGTCGGGCTGCAAAAGATCGACGACGCGCTTTTGCACCAACTCGCGGAAGGCGAAAGCGGTGAGTTCGGATTCGCCGGCGGCGATGGTCAGGGCGGTGCGGGCGGTCAGCTGCGCCATATTGTCGGCGTCGTCGGAGGTCGATAGCGGCTCTTCCCACCAGAAGATCCGCGCGCCGCTGTCTTCGATCATCTGTGCCGTCTGCAGCGCGGCGGCAAGGCCATGGGGGCGGCCGAGGTCGAGCATGAGATCGGCGTCTGTGCCGGCGGCCTGGCGCAATTGGCGCAGCAGGTCCTGGTCGCGGGTGGGCTTTTGGCCGAAGTCGGGCCAGCCGTAGTACTTGATACCGCCAAAGCCCTGCTCTACATAGTCGGCGGTCGCCCGCAGCGCGTCGTCGAAGCGGTCGAGGTCGATAAAGACACTGCTGATATAGAGCGGGATACGGTCGCGGAAGGCACCGCCGAGCAGTTTGTGAACGGGCACGCCGAGGCTCTTGCCCGCGGCGTCGTAGAGCGCCATATCGACGCCCGACAGCGCGTGGATGGCCAGGCCGCGGCGGTCGTAGATGCTGCAGCAGACGCCGTAGAGGGCTTCCCAGCTAGCGGCGATGTCGAGGATGTCGCGGCCGAGGAGCGATTGCGCGAAGCTGCCGGTGATGAGGTCGCGGGCGGCGAAGGCGGCGCGGCCCTTGTTGTCGGGCACAAAGCACTCGCCTAAGCCCTCGACGCCGTCTTCGGTGCGGACCCGCACCAGGACCCAGCCGCCGGTGGGGTATTCGTACGATTGCAGGACCTGGGCCTGTACGTCCTTGATCTTCATGCGGAGCCCTTGCCTTCGTAGCGGATGCGCGGGTCGAGCCACAAGAGCAGAATATCCGAGACCAGGGTGCCGATGACGGTCAAAAAGCTCAATATCATGATCATCGAGCCGGCCAGGTACATGTCCTGGTTTTGCAGCGCGCGCAACAGCAGGGGGCCGGTGGTCGGCAGGCCCAGCACCACCGCGGTGATCACCGAACCGGAGATAATGCCGGGCAGGACCCAGCCGACGGTGCTGACCAGCGGGTTGAGCGCGACGCGGACCGGGTATTTGAGCAGCAGCTTCCACGGCGCCAGGCCCTTGGCGCGGGCGGTCATCACGTATTGCTTGGGCAATTCGTCGAGCAGGTTGCCGCGCATGACGCGGATCAGCCCGGCGGTACCGGCGGTGCCGATGACGATGACCGGAATCCAGAGGTGGGCCAAGAGGTCCATACAGCGCGCGACCGACCAGGGCGCGTCCTGGAATTCGGGCGAGAACAGCCCGCCGGCGCTGATGCCGAAGACCGAATAGCCGATGTACATAAAGACCAACGCCAGCAGGAAGTTGGGCGTGGCCAGGCCGATAAAGCCCAGCACCGAGAAGGTGTAGTCGGCCCAGGAGTACTGGCGCACCGCCGAATAGATGCCGATGGGGATGGCCAGTGCCCAGGTGAAGAGCAGGGTGACGACCGAGATGAGGATCGTCAGCAACAGCCGCTCGCCGATCAATTCGGTGACGTGGCGGTTCCACTCGAAGGACATGCCGAGGTCGGGCCACTTGAAGCCGGGGAAGTTGAAAGAACCGTCATTGAGGCGCAAATACGATCCCGTGTCCTGCCGCTCGAAGCCGAAGGGCAGCATATTGTTGAGCCACTTGAGATACTGGACCATAAAGGGCTGGTCGAGATCGTAGCGGCGGCGCAGTGCCTCGACCTGTTCCTCGGCCACCGGCTCGCCGGTTTCGGCCAGGGCGGTGACATAGGAGGTGAGATAGTCGCCGGGGGGCAGCTGGATCAACGCAAAGGAAATGAGCGAAATCGCCCACAGCGTCGGTATCATCCATAGGATGCGTTTGAGGATCAGGCTGAACATCAGTTGGGCTCGATGGCGTAGGATTCCGGCGCGGTGGCGCCCGGCGTTCTCAGCGGCCAGCAGCCGACGGCTACCTCGGGCACGTTGCGGAAGCGCTTGTTGACGATGAAGATCTGCGGGATGGCGCCGACGGTGCCGATGACCCAGAGGTTTTTGCGGTTGAGCTCGATGATCTCCTTGAACAGGCGGATCTGGCCCTCTTCGTCGATGGTGCGCTCTAACTCGCGGAAGAGTTCTATGCAACGCAGCATGTCGGGCGGCGGCATTTCGCCCTTTTGGCCGTCGGAGCGGAACCAGCGCACGTAGTCGAGACCGAAAAAGGACGCGGTGTTGTAGGGTAGAAACCAGCGCGGATCGAGCGTCGGGATGATTTCCCCGGCACCGCCCCAGACCATCACGTCGCATAACATCGCATTGCGGCGCTGCGCGTAGAGCTGGCGGGCCTGGTGTTTGATGATGGTCTTGACGCCGACGCGGGTCCAGTCGCCGGCGATCAGCTCGAACATCTTGCCGGCGCCGAGCATGGTCGAAGAGGTTTCGATATGGAGGACCAGCGGGTCGCCGTCGGGGCGCAGGCGGTGGCCGTTTTTGTCGCGGGCGGTCAGGCCCATCTCATCGAGCAGGCGGTTGGCCAGCGCCGGATCGTACTCTATGTAGCCGTAGGCGTGTTCGGGTACGTGGTAGGCCGAGGCCGGCGGCGGCGAGATCTGGCGCGGCTCGCCGACCCCGAGGAAGGCCGCTTCGCGCTGGGCTTGGCGGTCTAGGGCGTGCGAGAGCGCGATGCGAAAGCGGCGATCGTGGAAGAGCTGCTTGAGCACCGGATCTTTGTGGTTGAGGTTGAAGGTGATGGCCATGGTGCCGTCACCGCCGTCGAGCCAGTGGCGGACCTCGTAGCCGCCGCGCTCGCGGTTGGCCATGAACAGCGGGTAGTTCTGGAAGGTGGTGTGGCGGCCCTGCATGCCGATTTCGCCGTTGATGGCTTTGATATTGATGGTCTCGATGTCGAAGATCTCGAAGGTCATGCGGTCGATATAGGGCAATTGCTGGCCTTGTGGGTCGACCTTCCAGTAGTAGGGGTTGCGCACGAATTCCGCCGGCCGCGCCGGCGGCGGCTTGGCCACGATCCAGGGCCAGATGCGCGGACATTCGGTATTGCGGTAGTCGTAGCGGTCGGTGAAGTGCTGATACCAGAAGTCTTTGCCGTTGGCACGAGCCTGCTGTAGCAACTCGGCTTCCGGCACATAGCGCGGGTGGAATTGCTTGAGATAGTGTTTGGGATAGCTGACGAGCTGGTAGCTCAGGTTGGAGGCCATCACTTTGAGGAACAGGCCGTAGGGTTGGGTGTAGCGAAAGCGGACAGTGTAGTCGTCGAGCTTGGTTACTGCGACCAATTGGCCGCCCTTGTTGTATTCGGGAGGGATGACCGGGGTCAGGTCGGGGTTTTGCAGCACGTCCTCGTACCAGAACAAAATATCGTCGGCGGTGTAGGGATGCCCATCGGACCAGCGCACCCCGCGCCGCAGGTGGAAGGTGTAGCTGCGGCCCCCGTCGGCTATTTCCCACTTCCAGGCCAGGTTGGGGCGGATTTCGCGCGCCATCGGCCCCCAGCGCACTAGGCCGTCATAGGCCAGGCGGTGGCTGAAAATGCCGATGTCGGAGGGGCTGGTACCATAGCGGGTCCAGGTGCCGCCGTAGGGGCCGGGTTGGTCAGCGGGAATAATGACCAGCGGGTTTGCGGGCAGGCGCTCGGCGACCGCGGGCAAATCGCCGGCGGCGACCCGCTCGGCGAGCAGAGGAGCCTGGCGGAAATCGCGCGCACCGGTCCATTCGGCCACGCCATTGAGGTTTTGCGGTGGGCGGTCCTGGCGCGGCGGGGCGGGCAGCGCTGCGAGCTGGCCGAGATCGACGGCGTTGGAGCCGGACAGCAAGAAGGTGATATGTGCGAGGGCAGCGGTCAGCAGCGAGAGGCCCAGGGCGACGAGCCCCAGGCGGCGCAAGAAGTGGAGGGTGGAGCGGGTAGACACGGACTAGTGTTTTTTCGCCACTGCGATCTGGTGCCGGATGGGCTGGATCTCGGGGCACAGCCGGTGTCTCTCGCAGTGGGTGAAGATGCGCCATTCGCTCAGGCGGCCACATGTCGTCGGGGTGCAGTCCATCCATTGAGGCATAATAATGGCGGGGTCTCCGGCTTCAGGTTCAGGCAGGTGAAAACCATAGCAATATTAAGGATTTGCGTCAACAGAGTGCGACGTGACAGCGCGGCGCTACCCTGCCTCGATCTGCTCTTCCGTCGCTTTTGCAGCGAGTAGGCGTACAGCGTGGGGTGCAAGGTCTTTATGATCGCTCGCCGCCAAGCCAGCGAGCGAGATGCACCCTATGAGGACTGCGATCTAGCGATATCGCAGCCATTGGGCCGATCGGGCGGGTTTGGTATATTCATGCCCATGTCCGACGAACTGGCCCAGGCCCATGCGCACTACAACGCCCTGCGCGGCGATATGTCGCAGTGGATTGCGCAGAGCATCCGCCGCGACGGTCCCGATCAGAATCACGGCGGAGAGGACGAGGCCAATTACGCGCTGGCCTTTTTTTCGCACTATCTGATCAGCGGCGACGAGCGCATTGCCGCGCGCTTCCGCGCGCTGGTCGCCGACCTCAAGGCCTGGGTTGAAGCCGAGTGTCTGCACGGCTATGAGCCCGAGGCCGAAGCCCACCATGGCACTGAGCCTTTCCTGCTCTTTTTACCGCGCTATCTGGGTTTTTTCCCCGACGACCAGGCCGCGGCGGCCCTGCTTGCCGACGCGGCGCACCACATCGGCAACTGGGTCGCAGGCTTTCCCGAATGGTACGACTGGGAGCGCGATGTATTCCACAGCTACTGGATCGGCACGCGGCTGGTTGGCGGCGAAAACGGCGACCGCGAATTGGCCGAGCACTTCCGCTTTTTGCACATTGCCCTGGCTGCCTGGCGCGTCACTGGCGAAGAGCGCTACCGCGACTGGGCGCTGCGCTATGGGCGCAAGCGCGCCGAACGTCTATTACAAGGCGAGGGGCCGATGCCCGTGTTGTGGGATCTCGACGGGCGCGGATTGCACGCGGCTGATTTGCAGACTGCCGAGGAGCGGCGGATGGCCGCGGCCAATCACCACCTGCCCGGCGATCCGCTCGCGGGGATCGAGAATTTTCTGGCGTCGGGGGTGATTTATACACTGGGCGATCTGTTCCAACTGCAAGGCGACGAGATCTTCCAGGCCGCTGCGCGCAAAATAGTAGAGCCGCTGGCGGGCGAATTGCTCGATCCCTATGCCGATCCCGCAGCGGCGGCGCTGTCGCATTATCGCCGGGTCTTTGACGATACTTCGCTGGATGGTGCGATGCGCGGCGTGTTGGCGCAAGCGCCGCCCGCAGCGGACGCGCCGTGGGCGATGGTTTTTCCGCAGGAGCGAATCCGGCGCGAGCCGGGCGTGGGCAAGCGCAACGATATGATCTACTGGGGCCAGTGGGCCGAGGATGGATCGGTGCAGCCGTCGCAGGAGCCGAGCACGGCGGCGCTGGCACTGCATTACCAGTTGACGGGCGAGGTGGTCTGGGCGCGGCGGGCGCTGCAGGCGGCGGCGGCGAAATTTGCGATGGCGCGGCGGGTGTTGCGCGGGGGGCGCGAGCACGCGGACATGGGCGGGGCGATTTGCTCGGTGGCTGCCGGACACGGGCGCAACTGGGGCTGTGGCGCGGTGACGGGATGTTATGGCCCACTGTTGATGGGGATGGCATTGGAATTGGGAGCGGAGGTGGCGCTGGTGGAGTGGCAAGGTGGAGCGTTGCCCGCTGACGTGCTCGCGCTGGTGCGGCCGCCGGTCGGCGGACAGGGTGAATTGCTATTGTACAATGGCGGCGAGGCGTCGTTGGAATTGTCGTGGCGGCAGCGCGGGGCAGCCGCGTGGGAAAAAACGCGTTTGCAACCGAGGCAAACGAGTATGCACGCACTGGAGGAGAGCGGATGAGCGAGCATTTCTTCGCTGGGCTCGACGGTTTACCGCGTGGCGGTAAACCGCGGACCTGCGGACTGACGATGGTCATCGACTGGGGTTTGGGATCGCACGCGCAGGAGGACCTGCTGGCGGTCGGGGCTGACTACTGCGATCTAGCGAAAGTGGCCGTAGGGGTTTCGCGCTTGCTGGATGCCAGCGCGCTGGCGGCGAAGATCGCGCAATACCGGTCGCGCGGCGTAGAGCCTTTTCCCGGCGGCCAATATCTCGAATACGCCGAGGTGCACGGGCTGTGCGAGCGCTATTTGCCGGCGGTGGCCGCCGCCGGCTACCAATGGGTCGAGGTTTCGGACAATCTAGCGCCGGTGGGGCTGGACTGGAAACGGGAGATCATCGGTTGCGCGGTGCGCGAGCACGGGCTTGAAGTATTGGGCGAGGTCGGGCAGAAGGAGGGGCTGGAGAGTGGCGTGCCGATGGTAGAGGACGCACAGGCCTGCCTCGAGGCGGGGGCGCGGATCGTGCTACTGGAAGCGGCCGAATTGGTCAGCGGTGACGCGAGCACCGCGCGCGAAGTGGAGGAGGTCATCGCGGCCGTCGGGGTCGAGCGGGTTATGTTCGAATTGCCGGGGCCGTGGATCGAGGGCGTGGCGCTGCACGACGTGCACCGTTTGCGGCGCGAATTGCTGCGTCGCTATGGGTCGGAGGTCAATATCGGCAATGTCGATCCCGGCGAACTCATCATCACCGAAACCCTGCGGCGCGGCCTCGGCGCCAATGCTGGTGGGGAGGAACTGTGAGTATACAGGTGATGGTCGGCGGAGCGGGTTTTGCCGACCTGCGAGCAATCGACGCGGGCGCTGTCGTTGCCCACTAAGGAGTTTGTATGACGGCATCACCGACCTTCGCCGATGTGGCGGCGGCGCGGAAATTCGTCGCCCAGTACCTCGCGCCGACGCCGCTGGTCCATTGCTGGTCGTTGTCTCAGCAGTTGGGTTGCGACTACTACGCCAAGTGCGAAAACTTGCAGCCGGTGGGGGCGTTCAAAGTGCGCGGCGGCATCAATCTGGTCGGGCAATTGGACGCGGAATCGCGCGAGCGCGGGATCATCAGCGCCAGCACCGGTAACCATGGCCAGTCGCTGGCCTTCGCCGGTCAGTTGTTCGGGGTCCGGGTGGTGATCTACGGCCCGGAGCAAAACAGCAATCCGGTCAAGGTCGCGGCGATGCGCGCGCTGGGGGCCGAGGTGCGGCTCTACGGCCGAGATTTCGACGAGGCGCGTGAGGAAGTCGAGCGCGTCGGGCGGAGCGAGGGTTTGCGCTACGTCCACTCGGCCAACGAGCCGCTGCTGATCGCCGGGGTTGGCACCATGGGG
This sequence comes from Gemmatimonadota bacterium, assembly GCA_002724215.1. Classification (GTDB taxonomy): domain Bacteria; phylum Latescibacterota; class UBA2968; order UBA8231; family UBA8231. The sequence continues at coordinate 11,124 of PBOD01000146.1, forward strand.
CTGGAGATTTTCGACGCCCTGCCCGCTGTCGATGCGGTGATCGTGCCCGTCGGCGGCGGCAGCGGTGCCTGTGGCAATGCGCTGGTGGCCCGGCATATCAATCCCGACGTGCAGATCATCGGCGTGCAGACCGTGGGGGCGCCGGCCTGCTATCGGGCCTGGCGCGAGCGGCGAGTCGGCCTGGAGGCGCCGATGGAAACCCGGCACGAGGGCCTGGCGACGCGGGTCGCCTTCGAGTTGACTACCCGCATGATGTGGGACTTGGTCGATCGCTTCGAACTGGTTAGCGACGAGGAGATAGACGCGGCGCTGGGCTTGTTGGCGCGGGAGGCGAAGCTGGTGGCGGAGGGGGCCGGGGCAGCGGCCCTGGCGGCGGTGCTCAAGATCAAGGATGAATTGGAGGGCAAGAAGGTGGTGGGGATCCTGAGCGGGGGCAATGTGCCGGCCGAGCGGCTGGCGGCATTGCTCTAGCGTTTCTCATTCAGCTTGTTGATGCGGTGGATTGGGCGGGGTCGAGAGACACCGACGAATGGAGGCAATAGCGCATGACGGACCGGCGTCCCAATATCCTCTTTATCATTTCCGATCAGCACAGCAAATACCACCTGGGTTGCTATGGCAATCCCATAGTTCGCACCCCGCATCTGGATCGCCTGGCCAGCGAGGGTATGCAGCTGACCAATGCCTATACCGCGGCCCCGGTATGCGTGCCGGCGCGGATGGCCTTTATGACCAGCCGTCATCCGTCGCGCAACGAGGTTTGGACCAATGGCCACATGCTCAGTTCGGCCGCGCCGACCTGGGCTCATGCGGTGGGTGCGGCCGGCTACGAGACCGCGCTGATCGGGCGGATGCACTTTGTGGGGTCGGATCAGCGGCACGGCTTTGAGCGACGCCCCCTCGGCGAATACAGCGCCCATTATCCCGGCGCGGGTCGGGTCGGCGGTCCGATGTTCAAATCCATTCCCAGCAGCACTTCGGGTCAGATTCGGGAGGCGGTAGAAATCGCCGGCTACGGCCGTACGACCTATCAGGCCTTCGACGAGCAGGTGGCCGAGGCGGGCGTGGCCTATTTAAAAGAAAAAGCGCGTGAGGGCAGGCCCTTCGCGGCGGTGGCGGGCTTCGTCCTGCCGCACTGTTCCTTTTTCGCACCGAAAGCGCTGTTCGACTACTACTACGAGCGGGTCGATATACCCGAGCCATCGGCAGCAGAGCTGGCCGCCGAGCCAGCGGCGATCGGGCGCTTTAAGCGCAATCGCGATATCGAGCGACCCTTGCCCGCGGAGCGGATTCGCGTGGCACGGGCAGCGTATTTTGGCCTCTGTGAATATTTCGACGCCCAGGTCGGCAAATTGCTCGCCGCACTCGATGAGACGGGGCTGGCCGACAATACCCTGGTGGTCTATTTGAGCGATCACGGCGAAATGGCCGGCGAGCACGGCTGCTGGTGGAAGAGCAATTACTACGAGGGCTCGGTGGGCGTGCCGCTGATCGCGCGGTGGCCGGGGCATATCGCGGCTGGCGCTGTCGATGATACGCTGTGCAGTCTGCTGGATCTGGGGCCGCTGGCGGTCGAATTGGCCGCTGGCGAGCCACTGCCGGGCGCCGATGGCCATTCGCTGTGGCCGGTGCTCGCGGGGCAGGAGGATCGCGCGCGGCCCGATGCCGTCTACAGCGAGTTGGGGTCAAGGCCGGGCGAGCCGCCGTCGCGGATGATCCGGCAGGGCCGGTGGAAGCTCTATCAGTACGGTGCCGAGTCGCCTGCGCTATTCGACCTGGAAGCCGATCCCGACGAATTGTGCGATCTAGGCACAGCCGCGGGGCCGGCCGCGGTGCGGGATGAGTTGCTGGCGCGGCTCAATCGCGATTGGGATCCGCAGAAAGTGGCGGTGCGCAGTGCGGAACTGGCGCGGGATGCGGAGGTCATCGCGGCCTGGGGCCAGGTGGTAGGGCCCCGGCACGAGGACACCTTGCCGGTACCCGATGTCGAAGCGGTGGTGCGGGTATAATTCAGGCGGCTTATCTGCTGCGAGCGGGCTGCGGCGCCAGCGCTGTCGGTAGCCTGCAAGGCCGCTCCCGTCGGCGAATAATGCGATCGGAGCGATGCGCACCGTCAAGGACGTGGCAGTTGCCGTCTGCTCCGCATTTTTTTTCGTTGTCGCCGACCGTGATGTCGACGCGCATTTTTCTGCGCCTCAATTTACTGTAGTGTCGCTACTGTCCCCACCCATAGTGTTGTAAGAACTCTCCTAGCGCGGGCTCTCCCAAAGACAACGGCCCCAGCCAGATCCCTAGTCGCTTCCGCTGCCACCACGCCTCCGTATCCTCATCCCAACTCGTAAACTCGTATTCGTACAGCTCCGCGAGGATAAACGTCGGCGGGGTGGCGCCGAACGGATTCTCCGCCAATAAACCCAGCGCCCCCGCATTGCCCTGCAGCAGCTTGTAGATAAAGTGCACCAGCCACGGATTGCTCTTGTAATCCGACATCGCCGCAAACCAGATCTGCCAGTCGAGCCGGTAGTGGTAGGGCGAGATCAGCGCCGGGCGGCGGTTGATGTCGCCGGGTTTGCCGTGGAATTCGTACTCCCGCCAGCGCGCTTCTGGATCGGCGGGGTGGTCGTTAGTACCCTTGATGACGATCTCGTAGCGCTTCTTGCCGATGTGGCCGAAGGCGCCGTAGGTGTTGACCAGGTGCAGCGGGTCGTAGGAGCGGTTCATGGTCTGGTCGGGCGAGACCATGTTCTGAATCGGAGCGGAGCTCAGGTAGAATACGAGGATGCACAGCGTGTAGATGCCGAGGCGGCGTGGGGTGCCGATGTCGGCGGGCGGGTCGCGCTGGATATATGCCGATAGTCGGCGCGGCAACACGCGCTCGAGCGCCCGATCGTCGAAGCAGGGGATGCAGAGGGCGATGGTCAGGTAGTTGAGCCAGGAGAGATTGCCGCTGAGGATCAACAGCCCCTGGAAGGAGATCTGGATCAGCCCGGCGATGTGGCGCAGACGGCGCGGGGCGAAGATAAAGAAGGGGACAATTAACTCGATGAAGTGGGTCGCGGCGACGCTGAGTTTGTGGATGATGGGCGGCAAGTGGTGGAAATACCAGCTCAGGGGATTGGGGATTGGCTGGGTCTCGTAGTGATAGGACATGCAGGTCAGATCGAGCCAGCAGGCGTCGCCGCGGACCTTGATTAGCCCGGCCCCTAAGATTACGCGGAATAGCACCCAGCGATAGAGCCAGATCAGCGCGGCGGGCGAGGGGGCCTGGCGCGTGCCGAGCGGGGCCAGAAAGATCGCTAAGAAGCCACTTTCCAGCAGCAGGATTTCCCAGCCGTAGCCGTAAAAGAGCTGGCCGACCGAATTGAAGGACAGGTAGATGAGCCAGAGAGCGAAAAGCTGGAATACATTGGCGATGCCGCAGAGCAGTAGCACGGAAAGCAACAAGCCCAGGTGCGCCAGGGCCTGCATCGTAGCGTCCGAGGCATCGAGCCAGAACAGCGTCGGCATGCTGGTCCAGGCGGAGGCACTATCACCGAAGTAACGGGCGGATTTCTCGAGGAATTGCGATGCGGGCAGCAGCCCATCGGCGCCGATGAGCGGACCGAGCTGATTGGACAGCGAGAGAAAGGCCAGGGTGTAGACCAGGCCCAAAAGGCGCAGCAGCACGAAGCTGGTGAGCCTATAGGAGCCCGGGTCGAGCGGCCGCAGCCACTCGGCCTCGACGCGGGGCAGTTGCTCGAGTGCGGTTTTAAAGCTCATCTTTGGAGTTTGAAGATAGGGGCGGGGAAATCGCGCGACAAGGAAGGGACCCAATGCCGCTGACGCTAATCGAATTTCAATTATTGAAAGGCGACTACGCTCGCAACGAGGCCGGCGAGCAGTTTTTTGTGCACCGGGACTGGCGCTTGTCGCCCGATCGGGTCGTCGCCGTCTACATACGGCAGGATCACGAGGGGGAACTCTACTACTATCCCTTCAACCGCTTCGCCACCGACCATATCGGCGATATGGAGACCAGTGTGCCTCAAGTAGTGTTGGGGCAGGGGGCGATCTATATCTTCGACGATCTGGGCATGTTGGTCGGGGAGATGATGGCGGTGTCGGTGCTGCCCTAGACGAACTGGTCGTCGGAGTCGCCGCGGACGATGGTGACCTGGCCTTGCTCCTCCAACTGCCGCACCTGCTGCACGATCCGCAACTGAACCTCTTCTACCTCGCTAGCCGCATCGGCCCCTGAAACTCCATCTCCTCGGTGATAAAGGTCCGTACCCGCTCCGACATATTGCCCCGCACTTTGTCCTTCATTTCGTCGGAGGCGCCCTTCAGCGCGACGACCAGATCCTTTTGGTCGACCTCGCGCATCAGGGTCTGGATCTCGCGGTCGCTCAGCTTGGAGATGTCTTCGAAGACGAACATCAGGTTGCGCACCGACTCGGCGACCTCTGGATCNTGNNCNTCCATNNTGTCGAGGACGTTTTTCTCGACCGAGGAGCCGGTCAGGTTGAGGATGTCGGNNACGACCTTGGGACCNCCCACGTCCTGGTTGCCGCCGAGCATGTCGCGNAAGNTNGACTCGAGGCTTTCCTCGATNTCNTTNAGGACANTNGGGGNGATATTTTCCATCGTGGCGATGCGGTAGGCCACGTCCGACTGCAGCCTTTCGGGCAGCTGGCTGAGAATGCCGGAGGCCTGGTCGGCTTCGAGCTGCGAGAGGATCAGCGCGATCGACTGGGGATGCTCGTGGCTGATAAAGGGCGCGATCTGGTCGGCGGGCACGTTGCGCAGCATGTAGAAGCCCGACGAGACCTGCGACGAGATGCGGTCGAGGATTTCCTGCGCCTTGCGGGGCCCGACGGCGCGCTCGAGGGCCTGGCGGGCGAAGTCGACGCCGCCNTGGCTGACCCACTCGCCGGCCAATAGGCTGGCCTCGAACTCATTGAGAATCCGATCCATAACATCGATCGAGGTATTCTTGAGGCCGGCGATGGCCTGGGTGATTTCCTCGATCTCGTAGTCGGAGAGGTGTTTCATGACCTCACCGGAGACTTCTTCGCCGAGGGCGACCATGACGATGGCCACTTTCTGGGTTNAAGGTAGTTCGGGTTCGCTGTCTCCTGGATCGACTTCGAAATCTTTATCGGGTTCCTGGGCGTACTGAGTCATCGCATACTCTGNAAAAACNGATAAATNTGGGGATAGTGATACNCGTCGTGCGGTAGGNACTACCTTCAGGTCGCCGCAAAAGGTGCTTGGGCAGCAACTGAACCTAAACCAAGGAGAAGATCGCGTCAAACTACCATCAGGTTACGATAAAAGGCGTGGGCAGCCCCGCCNNTTANNGCTCGACGNGCCNCGCGATTTGCTGTNGGTATTTATCGGTTTTGGCGTACCAGGGCGCTCCGGCCGGAGCGCCCTGGTACGGGGCGATTATATATAGCTGTTGATGATATTCTCGAGCATTTCCTCGCGCCCGCTGCGGATTNCCGGCTCGCCGTTTTTGTGGACGTAGCGCTCGAGTTCGGCGAAGGTGGTCTGGCCGTTCATAATGCGCNTGCCGATACCGCGACGATAGGAGGCGTAGCGNTCCTTGACAAAGNCGTCGAGCGCGCCGTCGTCGATGATCTTCTGCGCCAGCTTGAGCCCGCGCGCAAACGCATCCATGCCGCCGATATGGGCGTGGAAGAGATCTTCGGGGTCGAAGGAGCCACGGCGGACCTTGGCATCGAAGTTGATGCCGCCGGGGCCGATGCCCTTTTGCTTGAGGATTACCAGCATCGCGTAGGTGGTGGAGTAGAGGTCGGTGGGGAACTGGTCGGTGTCCCAGCCGAGCAGGTAGTCGCCGCGGTTNGCGTCGATGCTACCGAGTTTGCCGTCGGCCGATGCCACTTGCAGGTCGTGTTCGAAGGTGTGGCCGGCGAGGGTGGCGTGGTTGGCCTCGATATTGAGGNTGAAGTGCTCNAGCAGGTCGTACTTGCGCAGGAAGCTGAGCACGGTGGCGGCGTCGTAGTCGTACTGGTGTTTGGTTGGTTCCTTGGGCTTGGGCTCGATCAGTAGGGCGCCCTTGAAGCCGAGCTTCTTCTTGTGCTGGACGGCCAGGTGCAATAGCCGTGCCATCTGGTCCTGCTCGTGCGCCATGTCGGTGTTGAGCAGGCTGGAGTAGCCTTCGCGGCCGCCCCAGAATACNTAATTCTGGCCCTTGAGGCGGTGGGTGCACTCCATGGCCTTTTTGATCTGGGCGGCGGCCCAGGCGAAGACGTGAGCGTCGGGGTTAGTGCCCGCGCCGTGGGTGAAGCGCTTGTGCGAAAAGAGATTGGAGGTGCCCCAGAGCAGTTTGACACCGGTGTCCNNCTGCAATTTTTCGGCCAGGCCGACGATGTGGTCGAGCCGCTTGTTGGTCTCGCGCAGCGCGTCGGCTTCGGGGGCGATGTCGCGGTCGTGCCAGCAATAGAAGGGGGCGCCGAGTTTGGTGATAAACTCAAAGGCGGCGTAGAGCGTGTCTTCGGCGCGCTGCATGGGATCGGCAGCCGCGTCCCAGGGGCGGTCGTAGACCGGGGTGGGACCGAAGGGGTCGATGCCGCCGCCTTTGAAGGAGTGCCAGTAGGCGACCGAGAAGCGGAGGTGCTCCTTCATGGTTTTGCTGCCGACTTTAGCGCGGGGGTTATAGTGCTTGAAGGCCAGGGGGTTTTTGGAGTCGGGACCTTCGTATTTTATTTTNTTGATGCCTTTGAAGAAGCNGTTCATGNTGGTCCTTTCTGGTCTGCTGGGGGACGGGCCCTCNGCAACATACTGACGTGATATGTCGGTANTGGCAAGAGAATAATACTCACTTTTTATAGCAGGTCCAATAGTCCCGTTGGCTCGTCAATGAGGGATTGGGCTCCGCTCGCTTTCAATTCTGCGCCCGGTCGAAAACCCCAGGTCGCCCCCACGGCGTACATGCCGGCGGTGACGGCGGTTTTCATGTCGGTGTCGGTGTCGCCGAGGTAGAGGCAGTCGGCTGGGGCCGCGCCTAGTTCGGCTGCGATGGCCAGCGCCCCGGCTGGGTCGGGTTTGCGCGGAGTATCGGGGCGGGCGCCGCGGATGGGGTGGAAAGACCAGGCGGCCAATAGCTCTTTAACCGCTAGCAGGGTGAAGGGTTCGGGTTTGTTAGAGAGGATGGCGCTCGGGACCTGGCGGCGGNTCAGTTCGTCGAGGAGTTGGGGCACGCCGGCATAGGGTTTGGTTTTGGCGTTCCAGCGCCTGGCGTACTCGGCGTCCATGGCCTCCTTGCCGAGGGCGACGCTCTGGTTGTCGCGATGGTCTGCGGGCAGGGCGCGGCGGACGAGNTTTTCGATGCCGTCGCCGATGAAGTANCGGTAGGCATCGATGGGATGAGTGGGGTGCCCCGCTGCGCCGAGGACCGCGTTCATCGAGTCGCCGAGGTCGTCGAGGGTGTCGAGCAGGGTGCCGTCGAGGTCGAAGATTATCGCGGCGCGGGTCAATTATATTCCTGCGGATACGGGCGAAGAGGATTGNAGATTCGCCGAGGTCTTCCTAGTCGATCGAGGTCTGCACCTGGCCAGGCGCAAGGGGCAACTGCAATGCATNGCGTTTGGCACGGGCCTACTCCGGGGTGACATAGGCGGCGGTGATGCCGCCATCGACGACAAAGGAGGTGCCGGTAATATACGAGGCGTCGTCCGAGGCCAGAAAGACCACGGTGCGGGCGATTTCCTCGGCCTCGCCGAAGCGGCCCATNGGGATGTGGACCAATCGCCGGTTGAGTTTCTCTTCGGTGTCGAGGTATTTCATCAGCAATTCGGTGCGCAGGGGGCCGGGNCACAGCGCGTTGACGCGGATCTGTTCGCGCGCGTGGACAACGGCCAGTTCNCGGGTTAGTGCCAGTACGCCGCCCTTGCTGGCGGTGTAGGCCAGCTGCGGGGTGGCGGCGCCGAGCAGGGCGACGAAGGAGGCGGTATTGACGATGGCACCGCCGCCGGCGCGGCGCAGGGCGGGAATGCCGTATTTGCAGCCGAGAAACACGCCTTTGAGATTGACGTCCATAGTCAGGTCCCAGACATCCTCTTCGGTATTGACCGCGTCGTCGTCGTCAATGTGCGAAATGCCNGCGTTGTTGAAGAGCACGTCGAGCCGGCCGAAGTCCTCTTCGGCGCGNTGCACCATGCGCGCGCAATCGGCGGCNCGGGATACATCGCTTTGCACGGCGATGGCGTCTCCGGCGCCGATGGCTGCGCAGGTCTTTGCGGCGGCCGCCTCGTCGAGATCGACGGCGACGATTTTCGCCCCCTCNNGGGCGCAGGCCAGCGCGGTTTGGTGGCCTATACCCGAGCCGGCGCCGGTGATGAGGACGACTCTATCTTTGAGTTTCATGCGGTCTCCGTCTTTTGCGCAGCCTCGACNAGCGCGTCGAAGAGCGCCTGGTGGTCGGGCTGGTCGGCGGCGGTGATTTCGGGATGCCACTGCACTGCGACGAGAAAGGGATGGTCGGGTAATTCAACGGCTTCTATCGTGCCGTCGGCGGCGCGGGCGGTGACGCGCAGCTCGCGGCCGAGGCGGTCAATGGCTTGGTGGTGCCAGGAGGCGCCCGGGCTGGGTGCGGGGCCGATGATTTCGGCGAGGCGAGTATCGGGCTCGACGGCCACGCCATGCCAGGCGGGGTTGCGCGGCGGTACCCGGTGTGCCAGGCGCGCGCCGACCCGCTCGGGCAGGTGCGCTACGAGTGTGCCGCCGAGGGCGACGTTGAGGACCTGCAGACCGCGGCAGATGCACAAAGTGGGTAAGCCGCGCTTGATGGCGGAGCGGATCAACGCGAGTTCGCTGTCGTCGCGCTCGGCGTCGGTCATGTAGACTGTGGGGTGGCTNTTGCCGCCGTAGAGCGCGGGGTCGAGGTCGCCGCCGCCGGCCAGGACCAGGCCGGCGAGCGCAGCCGGCACAATGCTGTCGCCCGGGGCGAGCAATAGTGCGCTGCCGCCGGCGCGGCGCACCGCATCGACATAGCACGCCGGCAGCGAGTAGCTGCCGGCCGCGTCGCGGCCATAGGTGGTGATGCCGATCAGGGGTCGGGCCATGATTTGNTCAGCCGCGCTCGAAATAGCGCGTGCGTTCCCACGAGGTCACCGCCTCGTCGAACTTGCGCTGCTCGGTGCGGAAAAAGTGGACATAGTGGTCGACCACCCCGTCGCCGAGGGCGGCGCGCAGCATCGCGCTCTGGTCTAGCTCATCGGTGGCCTCGCTGAGATTGGCCGGCACGGTGGGTAGGTCGTCGGACTGGTAGACATCGCCGGAAAAGACCGGCGGCGGCTCGATTCTGTTTTGCAAGCCGTCGATGCCGGCGGCGATGGCTGCGGCGTAGGCCAGGTAGGGATTGGCGTCGGCGCCGGGTAGTCGCGACTCGATGCGCTGCGAATTTCCGCTGCCGACGATGCGGAAACCAGCGGTGCGATTGTCGCGGCTCCAGGCGATGCGGGTCGGTGCCCACGACTGGTAGGCATAGCGCTTGTAGGAATTGGGATTGGGCGCGTAGAAGGGGGCGATGGCGCGGGCGTGCTGCATCCAGCCGCCCAAAAAATGGCGGAAGGCGTCGGATGCCTCGCCGCCGGCGAAGGCTGCCTGGTTCGCTTCGTCCCACAGGCTCAGATGCAGGTGCATGCTGGAGCCGGCGAGGTCGGTGCGCCACTTGGCCATAAAGGAGACCGACAGCCCCTGGCTCCAGGCGATTTCCTTGAAGCCCTGCTTGTAGATAACGTGGCGGTCGGCCATTTCGAGCACGTCGGCGTAGCGCAGGTTGAGTTCGTGCTGGCCGGGGCCCCACTCGCCCTTGCTGAATTCGACGGGGACACCGCTCTGGTTCATGTGGCGGCGGACGGCGGCGTTGATCGACTCTTCCTTGGTNGACTGGAAGGTGTGGTAGTCTTCGAGATACCAGCCGAAGGTCTCGAGGTCCTCGTAGTGCTTTTCGCGTGCGGTTTCGTAGGAGTCCTTGAAGAGAAAATACTCCANTTCGGAGCCGCCCTTGGCGGTATAGCCGANATCCTGGAGGCGGGCGATCTGGTCTTTGAGCAGGGTGCGTGGAGCGACGGGNATGGGNTGGTGNGTCTCATCGNTCTGGAGGTCGCAGAGGACGAGGGCNGTGCGGTCGAGCCAGGTGGCTTGGCGCAGGGTGGAAAAATCCGGGGCGCAGTGGAAGTCGCCGTAGCCCTTGTCCCAGTTGGCGAAGTCGTAGCCCTCGATGACATCCATTTCCATATCGACGGTGAGCAGGTAGTCGCAGGCGTGCATGCCGGAGCGGGCGGTTTGGTCGAGGAAGAAGTCGGCGGTGATGCGCTTGCCGACAAGGCGGCCGTAGAGGTCGGGGAAGACGGCGAGGATGGTTTCGATTTCGCCGGCGGTGATTTTTTCCTTTANCGTTGCTAGGGTGAGCATGCCTTTGGGGAGAGATGCGGACATGAGCGGTCTTTCTGCTTTTACACTGCTAGTGGACGGGTGGCCCGAGGGCTACCCTCGGCAGATTGGGCGTTTTTCGCTGGGATATAACACCTATGATGGGAGGAAGTTTAGCAAGGGGGAGAGGGGGGCGCAAGCCGTGTTGGAGGTAGGAGGAAGTTGGATTGACAGGAGGGTGGGATTTGGGTTTCCTAAGGGCGGAAATTTAATGAGGAGAAGGTGATGGAGCGCGATACGGCTTTTGAGATGGCGGCGTCCAATATTCGCTTTGGGCAGGGGATTACCAGGGAGGTGGGGATGGACTTGAAGGATCGCGGACTCGAGCGGGTGATGGTGTTGACCGATCCGAATTTGCAGGAGATGGAGCCGGTGCAGACGGCGTTGGCGGCCATAGAGGGGGAAGGGGTGGAGTNCGCATTGTTTGACGGNGTGCGGGTGGAGCCTACGGATGGGTCGTTTAAGGCGGCGATTGCATTTGCAGAGGAGGGCGGGTTTGACGGCTTTGTCGCCGTGGGGGGCGGGTCGGTGATGGATACGGCGAAGGCGGCGAATTTGTACACNAGTTATCCGGCGGATTTTCTCGATTATGTCAACGCGCCGATCGGCAAGGGGTTGCCNGCGCCGGGGCCGCTCAAGCCGCTGATNGCGATTCCGACCACGGCGGGGACGGGGAGCGAGACGACGGGGGTGGCAATTTTTGACCTGGTGGAGATGAAGGCCAAGACGGGTATCGCGCATCGCTACTTGAAGCCGACGCTGGGCCTGGTGGACCCGGACAACACGCGGTCGATGCCGTCGCAGGTGGCGGCATCGACGGGCTTAGACGTATTGTCGCATGCGCTGGAGTCGTATACGGCCATACCGTTTGATCAAAGGCCGCGACCGGAAAGACCGCAGTTGCGACCGGCCTATCAGGGCTCCAATCCGATCAGCGATTTGTGGTCTCTGGAGGCTTTGCGACTGATGGCCGAGCACTTGCCGCGCGCGGTGGCCGACCCGGCGGACGACGAGGCGCGGGGGCAGATGAGCCTGGCGGCGGCGCTGGCGGGGATCGGCTTCGGCAATGCGGGGGTGCACCTGCCGCACGGGATGTCGTATCCGGTGGCGGGNATGGTCAAGACCTATGTGCCGCCGGGNTACGACGTGGACTATCCACTGGTGCCGCACGGCATCGCGGTGATCGTCAACGCGCCGGCGGTTTTTCGCTTTACGGCCGCAGCCTGCCCAGATCGGCACTTAAAGGCGGCGGAAGTTTTGGGGGCNGATGTCCGNGGGGCGACGGCAGCGGATGCAGGGCGGGTCCTGGCCGACCGCATTATCGAATTTATGCGCGAGCTGGAGATGCCCAACGGCCTGGGCGCGCTCGGCTACGGCACGGAGCATATTCCGGAGCTGGTNGCGGGCACCCTGCCGCAGCATCGGGTGACCAAACTCGCGCCGAAGGAAGCCGGGGCCGAGGCACTGGCGGCGATCTTCGAGGACGCGCTGAGCTACTGGTAGGCTGTTAGAGGCATAGCGTCGCCCAGTTCTGAAAGAAAATCCGGCCATTGGCCTGCAGCGCGTGGAGGTGTTGTGCGGTGGCGGCTTTGATCTGCTCGCCGTCGAGATTTTCTTCGCGTATCTCGGCGGCGAAGGCCTGGACCATATCGGCGATGATCCTCTCGGTGATTTCCATATGGAAGAGAATGCCGTAGGCGGACAGGCCGTGCACAAAGGCCTGGCAGGCGGTTTGCGCCGACGAGGCCAGCGCGGTGGCGCTCTGAGGGACTTCGAAGATATCCCCGTGCCAGTGATAACCCACGAAAGATCGCTCCATATCTGCCATCAGCAGGTCGTCGCTGGCGGCGGCATTGAGTTCGACCGGATGCCAGCCGATTTCCTTCTGCGGGCCGTGGGTGACCGACGCGCCCAACACCGCGGCCAGTAATTGGCTGCCGAGGCAGACGCCGAGTACGGGTTTTTCTTCTTTCAACGCCTGGTCGATCAGCCGCATGGCCGCTTCCAGAAAGGGATAGCGGTTGTGCTCGTACACGCCCATCGGTCCGCCCAGTACGACTAGGCCGGCGGCATCGCCCATATAGCGCGGGACCTCCTCGCCGGCGAAGGTGCGCACATAGGCGGGTTCGAGGCCGTAGCTTTGGAAGACCTGGCCGGCGAGGCCGAGATCCTCGGGCTGCGTGTTTTGCAGGACCCAGAGCCTGGCCATATCAGTCCCCCTCTATCAGTACGGGCTCGCGTTCGAGGCCGATGCCGAAAGTTTGTGCTACCGCAGCCTGGATCTCATCGGCGAGGGCCAGCAGGTCGCGGGTGGTGCCGTCGCGGTTGACCAGGGCCAGCGCGTGGCGATCGGAGATGCCGACGCCGTTTCGGGTTTGCCCTTTGCGGAAGCCGGCGCGTTCGACGAGCCAGGCGGCGGGCACTTTGACGCCGTTTGGGGCGGGGAAGTTTGGGGCATCGGGATGGNCTTTTGCGATGGCGGCGAAGGCGTCGGTGCCGATCACTGGATTGAGAAAGAACGAGCCCGNNGAGCGGCTGTTGGGATCACGCGGGTCGATGACCATGGACTTGCTGCGGCGCAGTGCGAGTACGGCGTTGCGCACCGCAGTCAGGCTCGCATCGCCTCCGACCTGGTGCTGTAATNCGGGATAGCGGATTGGCGCTGGGCCGCCGGGGTCGAGGCGGTAGGTGACGGATACAATGATATAGCGGTCGCGATCGGCTCGCTTGAAGCGGCTCTGGCGATAGGCAAAGTCGCATTCGGCGTTGGCGAAGGTGACCTCTTGCAGGCTTTGGCGGTCGAGTGCCCGCACCTCGACGAGGATATCCCCTACCTCCTGTCCGTAGGCGCCGACATTCTGTATTGGCGTGGCGCCGACCAATCCGGGAATGCCCGAGAGGCATTCGACGCCGGCGAGGTCGCGGTCGATGCATGTTGCGACAAAGCGATCCCAATCCTCGCCGGCAGCGACGGTGGCGGTGTCGGTGGAGAATTCGACGCCTTGCAGGCCGATTTTGAGCACCAGGCCAGCATAGCCCTCATCGGGGAAGATGACATTGCTGCCGCCGCCGAGGATTTGCACCGGCAGTGCTGCGGCCTTGGCCCATTCTAGGGCGGTGCAGATTTCATCTGCTGTCTCGCACGTGGCGAAATAGCGGGCCGGACCGCCGAGTTGCAGCGTGGTCCGTGGGGCGAGGGCAGTTTGTTCTGCTATAAATTCGGGCCGCGACATGGCGCGTAAAATAACCAGGATCGCCTGAGGGTGCCAAAGCGTTGCGCCGGTCTGGCCGCGCCCGTAGTTTAATCCCTGCCATGGCAAAGAAAATCTACCTCGCCAGTCCCTACGGCTTTTCCGCCCAGTGGAAAGAGCAACTATTGCCGCCCTTCGTCGCGGCGCTGGAGGGTATGGGGGCCGAGGTTTGGGAGCCCTTCGCGCGCAACAACCAGGTAGATTTCTCGCAGCCGGGCTGGGCCTACAAGGTCGGTCAGGCCGATTTGCGCGACGTGGTCGAGTCCGACGCGACTTTCGCCATCGTCAACGGCACCCCGCCCGACGAGGGGGTGATGGTCGAGCTGGGTGCGGCGATCGCCTTACAGAAGAAGACCTTCCTCTTCCGCGACGATTTCCGCCGCTGCACCGATTCCGAGGACTANCCGCTCAATCTGATGCTGTTTACCGGCCTGCCCGAGGACGGCTGGCGCGATTATTTTTACACCTCGCTCGCCGAGCTAACCGCGCCCGACAAGGCGCTAGCGCGCTGGCTCGCCGGCGCATTGGATTGACGCATGCGCACCGATATCGCGCCTCATTTGTCGCAGGATCCTGGCGTCAAGGTCTCGGAAGAGATCTTGCGCGCCTGTGTGCACTGCGGCTTCTGCAACGCGACCTGTCCGACCTATTTGCTCACCGGCAACGAGTTGGAGGGTCCGCGCGGGCGGATCTACCTGATCAAAAATATCCTCGAAAAAGGCTTCAAGCCCAGTCGCCAGACGCTCGAGCATATCGACAATTGCCTGGGCTGTCTGGCTTGCGAGACCACCTGCCCGAGCGGTGTCGATTACTCGCGTCTGCTGGAAGAGGCGCGCCCCCGGCTCGACAAGCTGGTCAAGCGCCCATTCAGCGACCGCCTGCTCCGCGCCATGCTTACCCGGCTATTGCCGCATTCGGGTCGTTTCCGTTTCGCGCTGCAGATGTCGGGTCTGGGCCGGGCGTTCTCCTTTCTCTTGCCCAAGAACATGAAGCCGCTACTCGCCATGGCGCCCAAGCGCCTGCCGCAAGCGGCGACGGTGGCCAAACCGGGCGTGGTGCCGGCCGAGGGGGAGAGGCGGTTGCGCGTGGCCCTGCTCACCGGCTGTGCCCAGCAGGTCTTGGGGCCGCAGATCAACGACGCCTCGGTGCGGCTGTTGACCCGCCTCGGCGCTGAGGTGGTTATCCCCAAGGACATGGGCTGTTGCGGCGCGCTGACCTTTCATATGGGCGAGCGCAAACGCAGCCGCAAACTGATGGCGCACAATATCGAGGTATGGCACCGCGAACTGGAGGGCGAAGGGCTGGACGCCATCGTGCTCAATACTTCGGGTTGCGGCACGGCAGTGAGGGAATACGACTATATCTTCCGTCACGATCCCAAGCTGGCCGACAAGGCGCGGGTGGTGACGGAGCGGGTGCGGGATATTTCCGAGGTGGTGGCCGACCTGGGGCTGGGCGAGGCGCAGGAGGCGGCCGGGTTAAAGGTAGCCTATCACGACGCCTGCTCGCTGCAGCATGGCCAGAAGGTCAAGGATGCGCCGCGCCAACTCTTGCGCGCGGCGGGCTTCGAGGTGGTCGAGGTGCCCGAGGCGCATATTTGCTGCGGCAGTGCCGGGACGTACAATATGCTCAATCCCGCGTTGGCGCAGCAACTGCAGGCGCGCAAAGCGGAGCGCATTGAGCAGGTCGCGCCGCAGGTGGTTGCGGCGGGCAATATCGGCTGCATGGAGCAAATCGCCGGTGGGACCAGAGTGCCGGTGGTGCATACGGTCGAGCTGCTGGACTGGGCGACGGGCGGGCCGCGACCGGCGGGCGTACCGCGCGGCTGAATCTTCTTATTTCCCCGATTAAAAACATAGCGGTTCTTTAGCGCGTGCCAGCTGTTGGCGACGGTGGTTGTCGGGAGTCTGGTGAGGTGCTATAGTGCTAAGGTGCCTACTTTTTATCTATAATAATTTTTTGCGACAACTTTGCTTCGTTCAGCAATTTTGGCAACCCACCGATCGATTACGCGGCGCCCGGCGTCGGCGTCGAATCGCTGTCCCATGAGGGCGGTACAGTAACCTACAGCGGCACCAGCATGGCTGCGCCGCACGTAGCCGGCTTGTTGTTGTCGGGGGCGATTAGCACGGACGGCTATGCCAACGGCGACCCCGACGGGTTCGCCGATCCGATCGCCCATCGGTAAGCCTCGCCACACGCGACACATGCGCAAGATCATGGTTTTTGCGTAATTGTCTCTTTAGCAGGAGACATAATAACCCCTGTATCCGCGCGGATGCAGGGGTTATATTTGTACAACTTACAGCCTTTGGCAGGAGGTGTCCCCGTGAAAGCAGCAGTCTGTTACGAATTCGGCAAGTCCCTCGTCGTTGAAGACATCGATATTGAACCACCCCATCCAGGCGAGGTCAAAGTCCGGATCGTCGCTGCAGCCATCTGCCATAGTGATATTCACGTAATCAGAGGCGAATGGGGCTCCGAGCCACCGATGGTACCTGGCCACGAAGCTGCGGGCATTGTCGAAGAAGTAGGCGAAAATGTCACCGCAGCAAAAGTGGGCGACCACGTCGTGGTCTCGCTGCTGCGGTCTTGCGGCAGTTGTCCCTATTGCCACACCGGCCATTCGCATTTGTGCGAAGCTGATTACGCGCTGGATAAGGACAGCCGATTGCGCAACAAGAAGGGCGACGCGCTCGGCCGCGTCTTGCGCACCGCGGCATTTGCCGAGTATTGCATAGTACACCAGTCTCAGGTCGTTCCCGTCGATAAGGATCTGCCGCTGGACCGCGCGGCGCTGCTGGCCTGCGGTGTCATCACCGGACTTGGTGCGGTGGTCAATACCGCCAAAGTCGAACCCGGCCGCAGCGCGGTGATCATCGGAACTGGGGGCGTCGGTCTCAACGCCGTCCAGGGAGCGGCTCTGGCGGGCGCTCATCCGATCATTGCCGTCGATATCCGCGATGATAAATTGGCGGCCGCCAGGAGCTTTGGCGCGACTCACGCAGTGAATATTGACGGCATGGAAGCGCCGGAAGAGGCCATACGCGAATTGACTTCTGGTCGTGGTGCAGACTATGTGTTTGTGACCGTTGGGAGCACCCAGGCCATAACCCAGGGCTTTGCGATGCTGGGCAAAAGGGGGCTGGAGGTGTTGGTGGGCTTGCCCGAATCTGGAGCTACCTTCTCTGTGCCGGTTTGGTCCTTTATCAACGAATGCCGGATCACAGGCAGCTTGATGGGGTCGACGCGACTCAGCGTAGACGTGCCGCATCTGGTCGATCTCTACCAGCACCAGCGCCTGAAACTCGATGAACTCATATCCGCCCGCTATCCTCTGGAACAGATCAACGAAGCGATAGAGTCAACCGAAAAGGGCGGAGCGCTGCGCAACGTCATCGTATTCTGATACCGTCGCTGCCCGTACATACAAGCAAGCTACAGCAGGTTATTTAAAGCCGGAAGCGCTTTCGCAGTGCAGGTGGCCACTTTTCCTCCCACAAGTCCACCATCCGTTCGAGCGTGATCTCATCCATCGCCACGTGCCGGCGTTGCGGGTCCATTACCTGACGCAGTTCTGCGCTTCGCTGCCGCAGGCTATCGATGCGTCCACTCTGGTCGTTGAAGCGCATTCCTCCGACACTCACCCCGTCGGCGACCCACGAGGTGTGAAACCCCTTGCGCGGCTCGGAATCCTCCGAGTGCCAGCCAGCGTGGACGAGCGACTGTGAAAAGACCTGGGCGTAGCCGCGCGGGGCGGCCATGGCGGTGGGGTCTTCGCCCGCGAAAGACCGGGCGTCCGGTTCGCCCTCGGCCGCCCAGCGCGGTCCGTGCCGTACCGGCAATGGCGCATTCGGGTCTGCCTTCCAGCGCTGCTGCATCTCCTGCCAGTGGGCGCCAAGCCACTTGTGACTGCCTTTGAGTACCCGCATTGCGGATCGTTCGGCAGGCACGTCATTGAGCCAAAACCAGATGGCGAGGTGTTCGCGGCGGGGCGTAGCCTTGAAATCCTCGGTCGTCACCTGCACATCTATGTGCATTGAATTGGCCCACTCCGACCGAATGCCATGCTTCTCCTGCCAGTCGTTGCGCCGGGCCCTCTCGTTTATCTCCTCGCGATCGAGCCCCGATCCTGCGCTTCCCGTCTCGAGGATGAAGACTCTGTCACTGCGCAGCACCTGTTTGGCGATTTCCTCGAACACCGGCGCTGATATCAGCTCGACGTAATCTCGATCTGCAATGAGGTTACCGCCCTTTTCGGCGTGGCGATCCCAAGCGGCCTCGCCCCTGTCCAGCAGGTCGTGGCTGAGGCCCAGGTCTACCAGCACCGCGCCATCGTCCTCGAAGGCTTGCAGCTGCGCTGCATTGAGGGGAGCGGTCATGGCTGTTGGGGTATCTCCTGTAGGACCGCTGGTGTTATGGGATTCTTGCTGCACAATAATCACTCTCCCTGGCTCGTTTGGAGAGCGCTCGTAACTGCTCTCGAGGCGCACGCATTCACTGATTCAGAAACTACACTTCGAAATCACACATTCGCGCTTACACTCGCGTTGCCTGCTGCGGATTTCAGTAGCCTCGCTCTGGTCGTATCCGTCAGTCGGATATTTGGCGGAGACATGCCCGGCAGTAATACGCTCGGGTCGCTCTCCACCCGCGCCAGCGGATGTAGCTTGGTGAGCGCCGGTTTTACGGAGTAGTCTTTGTCCTCACGTGGCTCATTAAACCAGCAGGGCGAGAATTCGAGGATGCGTTTTTGTCGTGGCGTGAGTTCGGGGTCGTTGGTGTCGTAACCGGCGTTGCCATGGTGCATGCCGAACGGAACGTATTTGTAAAACAGCGTGCGCCGCTCGCCGCTTCCCGCCCACGGAATGGTACCGTGCTTCAGCTTTTCACTAAACAAAATGCAGTCCCCAGCCTTCGCCTCGATGCGATGCACTGGCACGTCATCATTCCAATTGGACAACTGTGACGTCCACTCGGTATCGCACCAGCTGTGGCGCCAATCGCCCTCAATGTCCTGCAGTTTCTGTTCGTTGGCCGGTTTGTGTGTGCCAGCGACGCACCCAAAGCCCCCGTCATTGGGTCCGACGGTCTTGAGTTCGTATACACACGTGATGTGAAAATTGCCCGGGCCGCCGTGGAGTTTACCCCCCATGTCTGGGCCATCGTCCGGGCTCCGGCCGGGCTTGTAGTGCACATTGTCATGATCTAGGCGGAAGGAGGGACGCAGGTCTTCTGGCATGTGTGCCGGAGCATGGCCCCATGCCGGGTCGCCGAGCAGCTCTTCAATAATGGGCAACATGGTCTCGTTGTCGATCAGATCGCGGTAGGCTTTGCTCCAGAACCTTCTACCCCTGTAGGTATTGCCGTGCCGATCTGTTGTTTCTCTGATATCGCGATCGCCAATGTAGAAGCGGTTCTGTTGGTCCGTGCCGGCTTTGGACAGCATTTCGTCCCGCTCGAAGATATGCTGGTCATAGACCTGATTGAGCTCGTCGAGTTGGTGCTTGTCGAGCACGTCGGGCACGACGATGTAGCCTTGTCGTGCGAATGTCTCACGGATCGCGTCGTCCATATTATCATCCCTCAATGTGTTGGGATCTGCAAAGGCCGTTTCTTGCGCATGGCTGCGCTGGTAAAAAAGAGTATTAGGTTGTAGTGGTCAAGGATTGCAGAGGTTTTGGCAGGTATTTCATTGGCAACTGATAGAGTGCCTAGACAGCGTTATTGGTCCGTAAGGGATATCGCTGTGAGTGTTCGCGGGCTCGCACAGGTCTCCTCGGTTTCTCCTTCTCACCATAGTTGGTGCTAGGCGCCGCGCGCACGCGTGCGCGTTAGGCAGGCGTGGCAGGAAACGGCGGGTAAGATGAGACCGGGACTCAATTCAGTGAGCTT
>PBOD01000020.1 GCA_002724215.1 Gemmatimonadota bacterium
GGAAGAATCGGCTTGTTGCCGCCGGCGAAGATCTTGTAGTGGACCACCGGCCGCGGGATGGTGGCGATGACGTCGAGCATGGCCCGGCGGTCTTCGTCCTCCCACTTCTCGCCCGCATGCTGGTGGTGCGCGCTTTTGGAGCGGTCGGTGGGATTGTAGTAGGAGCACATCTGGAAGTCGGGGTCGAGGTGGTCGCGGATCCAGGTCTGGGCCTGCGGCTGGTGCGCGGCGAAGCCGCAGACCACGCCGGCGTCGCGCATGCGCCCTAGCGCTTCTACAAAGAGGTCCCAACGCTCGGTAGCGTTCCAGTTGTCGACCACCCCGCCGTGGATATAGGCGCCGGTGCAGCCCAATTCAACGGCGCCCGCGAGCCACTGGCGCCAGGCGTCGGGATCGCCGCGCTCGATGCACACCTGCGCGAACCACTGGATCTGCCCACCCTCTTGCCAGTAGTCGCCGAGCACTTTGAAGATGTGGTCGTCAGTGCGACCGAAGAAGGTGTTGATGCCGTGCTTTTCGGCGCTGCGCAGCACTTCGTGGATGCGCTCGGGGGTGTGGTAGTCGAGCATTTCCTGGTTGCGCTCGGGGCTCTGGTGCGAAAAGCCCGAAAAGGGATTGCCGCCGATGCACAGGCCGGAGACGTGAGCGCTGCCGATGGATCTCAGGCGCATGAGGTGGGTCCTTTCGTCATTCGCTCTCCGCCTCGATGGCGCGGAAGACCTCGTCGGCGCGCTGCAGGCCGTCCCAGGCGGCGGCGAAGCCGGCGTAGACAGCGACCTGGAAGAAGGTCTCGACGATTTCCTCTTTGGTTGCGCCGTTGTTGAGTGCCATGCGGATGTTCAATTCCAGCGCGTTGACGCGGCCCAGACCCGCCAGGACCGCGATGCTACACAGGCTGCGGGTGCGCAGATCGAGGCCGGGGCGGTTCCAGACCTCGCCGCCGATGGTGCCCATGACCAGGCGCTCGAAGTCGGGCGCCAGCGCCTGGAAACGCTGGCGCAGGGCGTCGATATGGTCCTGGCCGACCATCTGCGCGAATTGCGCTACGCCTTTCTGGTACTGGGCTTCTTCCATATCAAGGTGCTTGGCTAAATGCGTGCCAGAAACTCGCGTTCTGTATCTACCACCTGGTAGGGGTCGATGACCACTTACACTGCGGATCAGACGGTGCGGCCGAGATCGCGTGTGGTGATCTTTTGCAGATCCGGTCAAGGGCTAGTCGGGTATACTCCGTCGATCAAACGGGCNGATGCTCGTCGAGTCGGCCCTCCTGATAATCCACTTCCAACCACGGATCTTTGGTCGCCCGGCGGAAGGCGAGGAGTTTGTCGCGCATTTCGGCTTCGACACCGGCTAATGCCGGGTTGCCGATGAGGTTGGTGGACTCCATTGGGTCGGCTTCGATATCGTAGAGCTCTTCGGGTTCGTGTACGAGGACGCGGTCGGTGTCGCGCTCGCCCATTTTACCGACCTTTTGTTCGCGCACTGCCGTCCACGACACCGAGCGGAAGAGGTCGGTCGGCAGCATGGTCTGGATATTGTGGGCGATGTGACGGACGAATTTGTAGCGGCGCCCGCGCAACACTCGATAGGGATTGTAGTCGACCACCTCGTGGAAGCAGTGCGAGAAATAGGTCTCGTCCCAGCCGGGGGCCGCCGGGTCGGCGAGGATGGGCAGCAGCGAGCGCTCGGGCAAATCTTCGGGTGCGGGTACGCCGCACCAGTCGTGGACGGTGGGGCGGATATTGGTCCAGTTGATCAGGGCGCTGTGGTGGATGCCGCGCTTTTCGAGGTCGGGCGTGCGCAGGATAAACGGACAGTGGTGGCCGCTGTCGTAGAAGGAGGCCTTGGCGCCGGGAAAGGGCATGGCGTGGTCAGTGGTGACGATGACCAGCGTTTCGTCGGCGCGGCCCGATTCGTCGAGCACGTCGAGCAACTGGCCGATGCCGTGGTCGAAGCGCGACNCGGCCTGGTAGTAGTCGGCCAGGTCGGCGCGGACCTCGGGGATATCGGGCAGGAAGCCGGGGACGACGACGTCTTCGGGTTTGTAGGGCACCTCGGAAACGCCGTGCCATTCCTTGTCGTTGGCGAAGCCGCGGCCGGCGCGGTGCGGGTCGGCAAAGCCGACGTGCAGGTAGAAGGGCCGGTCGGCGTTGTCGTTGAGGAAGGTGCGGGCGGCGTCGGCCAAGTCGGCGGGACTGCGCGGGTTGACCTTGGGCTCGTATTCGAAGGGGTAAACGCTTGCGGGCTCGACGTGTTTTTTGCCGATGCAGGCGGTGGCGAAGCCGGCGGCGCCCAGGCTTTGTGGCGTCGAGCTCATGTGGGGATGGGTGGAGAATCCGTGCAGGCCGTGGCAGTGGCCGTACTGGCCGTGGGTGTGGCTGTGCTGGCCGGTGAGGATGCAGGCGCGGCTGACGGCGCAGGAGGGCGAGGTGCAGAAGGCGTTGTCGAAGACCACGCCCTGTTGCGCGAAGGCGTCAATGCGCGGGGTTTTTATGGCGCTGTTGCCGTAGCAGGCGGCGAGGCGGGACCAGTCGTCGGCGATGAGGAAGAGGATGTTTTTGTGTTTGGGCATGGGGCGATGATAGGAGAAGGGGAGTGCATTGTCAAATGGAGCGCGCTGCGTATAATTCTGTTGGGAATGCTAGCGGGGGACGATCTGGCGCACGGTTTCCCTTCCGCTCATTCTCGCCCCGCTGTCCTGCGGNACTTCGAGACCGCTACAGGGAAACCCTGCGCCAGATCTCTGTGGGTATTCGGCGGTGGTTGGGGGGGNGCCCCATACGGGCGAGANCAGTTGTCCTAGGCGCGGTCCCAGGGGCCGTAGACGGCGAAGGTAAGGCCGGGGTGCTGGATATTGACGAAGAGCACNTGGCCGTCGGGCGAGAAGGTGGCGCCGGCGAATTCGGAGCCGTTCATGGCGTTGTGGGCGAAGCGGTAGATCTCGCCCGAGGGCTTGATCCCGACGAGATTGTTGCCGTTGCCACCGTCCTCGCAGACGATGAGGTCGCCGAAGGGCGTGACGGTGATATTGTCGGCACGATCTATTAAGGCGGCGTCATCGGGTTCGACGAAGAGTTCGAGCGTGCCCGGGGCCTTGTCCTCGGCCGCCGTGCCCTCGTCGGGNCTGGGCCGGTAGCGAAAAATCTGGCAGTGCTGGTGGGGGCCGCCCGAGGTGCAGGTAAAGTAGATCGAGTCGTGGCCGTACCACATGCCCTCGCCACGGGCGAAAACCGCGCAGCCCTTGCCCTCAAAGCCCTGGNAGCGCAGGTCGTTTTCCGGCGATTCGACATTTTCGATATCCACCCAGCGCACGGCCATCGGTTCGCCTGGGCGCACCAGCACTTGCTCCCAATTGCGGGTGTCCAGTTGCGGCCGGTCGATCACGGCCAGGGCCTGCAGCTTTCCGCCTGCGGTCAGTGTGCCCGGCTCGTCGGGGATAAAGCGGTAGATCAGGCTGTCGNCGGTGTCTTCGGTTTGGTAGACGATGCCGGTTTGGGGGTCGATGGCGACAGCTTCGTGCTTGAANCGCCCCATGGCTACCAGCGGCACTGGCGCGGCGCGATGAATTTCGGCGGTGGCGGGGACTTCGAAGTTGTAGCCGTGGTCGCGCTCCCAAAGATCCCCGGCGGCCGGCGTCGTCTCTTCGCAGGTGATCCAGCTGTTCCACGGCGTGGGGCCTCCGGCGCAGTTGACCGCGGTGCCGGCCAGGCTCAGAAACTCCCGCTCAATGGTGCCGGTCTGGTGATTGTAGACGGCGGTGGTCGTGCCTCCTAGATTGGGCGCTTCGCCCTTGCCGAAATCGTAGAGATCTTCCCGGGGAATTTTGTCGAGCCACTCGTTGTTTTCGCCAAACGCGCCCGCCGACGGCGAACCCGGACCCAATTCGTGGTTGCGCACCAGGATGGTACGGTCTTTCGGTCCGGCGAAGGCCGCCATGCCGTCGGCCTTGCCCGGAACGAGCAGCCCATCATCCATCATATCGCCGACCTGCGAGAGCAGGCGGTAGCCAAAGCCCTCGGGCAGGTCGAGCACGCCCTCGGAGTCGGGCACTAGCGGGCCGAAGCGGCTCTCGGCGGCGGGGTTGCCCCAGGCGAGGTGGCGGTGGAGTCCGGCGAAGCCGAGCGAGAGGGCGAGGGTGTTTTTGAGAAAGCGGCGTCTGGATANNGGCATGGGGTGTNAGANCTANCGGNATCAGGGACGAAAGACAGGTAACAATAGAGTGAATATAAACATCTTTAAACGAAGACGAAATAACACGCGTTTGGTGACAATGGGTACCGCTGGCGTGACGTTTGTACTGCAGCGTTGCGCGGTTGAAATGACAAATTCGCAAGCCCTCAGGCCTCGGCGAGTTGGGTCAGCTCTTCCCAGCGGGCGTAGGCGCTGGCCAGTTCGCCTTCGAGCGCGTCGAGCTGTTGCCTGGCGCCGGCGACCTCTGCGCCGTCGCCCCGGTACAGCGCCGGGTCGGCCAGGCGCTGGTGCAGCGCCTGTTGTCGTTCTTCCAGCTCTTCGATGCGGTCGGGTAGTGCGTCGAGCTCGCGGCGCTCGTTGAAGCCGAGCTTGGNTTTGCGGGTGGGGGTGCGCGATTTGGGCCGGGCCGGGGCGGCGACGGCTTGGTCGCGCGCCAGCACGACCTGGCGCCAGTCGCTGTAGCCGCCGGTGTATTCGCCAATCNNGCCGTCGCCTTCGAAGACCAGCGTGGTGGTGGTGACGTGGTCGAGGAAGTCGCGGTCGTGGCTGACCAGCAGCAGTGTGCCGGCGTAGGCCACCAGCTGCTCTTCGAGCAATTCGAGGGTCTCGGCGTCGAGGTCGTTGGTCGGCTCGTCGAGGATCAGCAGGTTGACCGGCCGGGCGAGGATCCGCGCCAGCAGCAGGCGGTTGCGCTCGCCGCCAGAGAGTACCGCTACGGGTGTGCGGGCCCGCTCGGGGGTGAAGAGGAAGTCCTGCAAATATCCGTAGACGTGGCGGCGCTTGCCGTCGATCTCCAGGTACTCCTGGCCCGGGGCGATATTCTCGGCTACCGATTCGGCGAGGTTCAATTCCTCGCGGTGCTGGTCGAAGCGCGCGACCTCGAGTTTGGTGCCGTGACGCACGCTGCCTTTGCGCGGCGCGAGCTGGCCGAGGAGCAATTGCANCAGCGTGGTCTTGCCGGCGCCGTTGGGTCCGATGATGCCGATTTTGTCGCCGCGGCCGACGATCAGCGAGAGGTCGCGCACCAGCGATTGGCCATCGTAGCCGAATTCGAGGTCGCGGATTTCGACCACCAGATCGCCCGAGCGCTCAGCTTCCTGCACNCGCAATCTGGAGACGCCCTGGCGCTCGCGCCTTTTGCGGCGCTCATCGCGCATTTTTTGCAATGCGCGAGCACGGCCTTCGTTGCGGGTGCGGCGGGCCTTGATGCTCTGGCGAATCCATACCTCTTCCTCNGAGATCTTGCGGTCGAAGACGGNGCGCCGGGTGGCCTCGGTCTCGAGCCGCTCNTCGCGCAGGTGCAGGAATTTATCGTAATCGCCGGCAAAGGAGAAAATCTGNCCGCGGTCNAGCTCGACGATGCGGGTGGCCAGTTTGCGCAGCAGTGCGCGGTCGTGGGTGACGAAGACCAGNGTGCCACCCCAGCGCAGCAGGAATTCCTCGAGATAGGTGATCGAGTCGAGGTCGAGGTGGTTAGTGGGCTCGTCGAGGAGCAGCACGTCGGGTGCGGNGGCGAGGGCGCGGGCTAAGAGCGCGCGGCGTTTGAGCCCACCCGACAGAGCGTCGAAGGAGGCCTTCGGGTCGAGGCTCAGTCGCGATAGCGCGCTGTCGATCTGGTGGCCGGGCGCATCCTCGGCGCCCGCAACGGCGATGTCGCGGACGGTGCCGACGAGATCGGCGGGGGTATCCTGGCTGAGATAAGCGGTGCGCAGGCCGTTTTGGCGGGTGAGGGCGCCGCTGTCGGGATCGAGCTGGCCGTCGAGCATTTTGAGCAGCGTGGATTTGCCCTCGCCGTTGCGGCCGTAGAGGCAGACGCGTTCGTCGCGCTCGATGCGCAGGGTGATGTCGGCCAGGACGGGGGGGCCGCCAAAGGCGATGGTGGTGTTGCGGAGTTCGATCAGGGCCATAGTACGAAAAAAGAGTCGGCCCGGAGCGGCCGACTCTGAGGTTGTAGCAAATATCCCCACTGCATGGCACTATGGCAAGCGTTACGCCGGCTCGAACCGCGCGTCGATAGGGGTTGGGCGAACGCGGGAGCCTTTAGCGACGAGACGCCACTTGTGGCGGAGCGGGGCCATAAAATCTCAGCGTTCNGTATATTGGAGGCTATGAATTTTCCGACGCCCCAGTGGCACGATGAGCTGCCCTCGACCAATACAACCCTCGCCGAGTGGTCGCGCGAGGGACGCAATCTGCCCGATGGTTATGTGCTGGCGGCGCGAGCGCAGACCGCTGGCCGGGGTCGCTACCAGCGGCGCTGGCTGGCGCGGCCGGGGCGCAATCTGACCTTTTCCACGCTATTGCGGTGCCAGGCGCCTCAGATGCAACTGTTGTCGCTGCCGATGGCGGCGGCATTGGGCGTGGCGGCATATCTGGAAGCGAATGGGCTGGTCGCGCAAACCAAGTGGCCCAACGACGTGCTGGTGGATGGGCGCAAAATCTGCGGTATTCTGGCCGAGCGGGGCGAGGGCGTGGTGCTGGGCATGGGACTCAATGTCAATATGGATGCGGACGAGGCGGCGGCGATTGATCGGCCGGCGACATCCATGCGGATCGAGACGGGCCGAGAATATGCCGTCGAGGCGGTGCTGGACGAACTTCTGCACCATCTGGCGGTGTGGATCGGGCGCTGGCAAGCAGGGGGCTTTGCGGCGTTGCGCGAGGCGTGGGGTGTCNGTTGCGCGNATATCGGCGAGTACGTGGAGGTCGGCGAGGGGGCGGATCGCCGCACGGGCGTGGTGCTGGGCTTCGGCGAGGCGGGGCAATTGTTGTTGCGCGAGGACGACGGGACGCGGGGCGAGGTGTGGACGGGGGACGTGGGCAATTGAAATCGAGGAGTNAAGCGGCAGGCGGCCGGTGCTAGGTGGGGGTCAATTCGTNGAGCAGGATGGCGAGATTGAGCGAGGCGGCTTTGGCACCGGGGAGCGGATCGCGGGTGCGACTGATTAAAGCGANGCGGTCGGCATTGATGAGCCGCGCGGTGTCGGCGAGGCGTTTGAGATCGTTGAGGTCGGGTGCACTGGTCAATTTGATTTCCAGCGCCCATAGCTCGCCGCGGTACTCCAGCACCAGGTCGATTTCTTTCTGGTCGCTGGTGCGCAGATAGTGGGCCTGGTGCGGTTGGCCGGTGCTTTGCAGGTGGCCCAGGATCTGTTCGATGATCCAGCCTTCCCAACTCGCCCCAACCCAGGGCTGGTCGCGCAGGTCCCCGTTGAGACCGAGTAACGCGTGCAATAGGCCGCTGTCGCGCCAGTATACTTTGGCGCTTTTGACCAGGCGCTTGCGGGTATTGGCGGTATAGGCGGGCAGGCGCCGAATCAAATACGACCGTTCGAGAAAATCGACGTAGCTATTGGCGGTGTGATAACTTACGCCGAGGGACTTGCCGACCTGTGAGGCGTTCCACGGTTGGCCGTGGACGGCGGCGAGCATGCGGAACAGGCGTTCGGTCACGGTGGGACGCGCCGTCAGACCCCTGTCCGGCAATTCCCCCTGGGCCATTAGGGATAGGTAGTCTTGCTGCCAGTTGGGAAAGGCCTGTGTGCCGCCGGGATAGCCGCCCGTTTGCCAGAGTGGGTCCCACTGTTCCACCGACAATTCACTCGCCAATAATGGCGTTAGTTGGCAAGTGCCCNTATGGTCGATCGGGGTCCGACCGGTTGCAAGATCTGCCGGCTGCATCGATCCCACCAGCAAAAAGCGACCTTTGCGCTGNGGGTTCTGCTCTATGACCGAGCGCAGCCGGGCAATGAGCTCGGGCGTATTTCCAATCTCGTCTAAAATCAGCAGCTGGTCGGTGGCTACCCGCTCATCCCACTCGATNTCGAGCCGCTGGCGCTCCTGGGGATTGCNCAGATTGCAGTAGTACCCGCCCAGCGTGCGGGCCAGGGTGGTCAGGCCNGCCTGTCTGGCGCCCAGGAGCGCAACGGCTGGATAGCGACTTAATTGACGATGGAGGAGAGGGGTAATGAGGCGGGNGATCATTATTGTAAATTAGAAATATATTTCTATATTACAAGANAAATNCGAGCAAAATTCTGAAATATATGCNGCTAAATTATAATACAAATAACTATATTTTATGAATTTAACTGATGTGGGCGAGCACCTGNTCGTTNGCCACCTGATCGCCCGCTCCCACTGAAATATCGCTGACCGTGCCCGCAATCGGCGCCGTCACCGGCATCTCCATTTTCATTGCCTCCAGCACCAAAATNCCGTCCCCANCCTCGACGCGGTCCCCGACCTGGGTCAACAGACGGATCACCTTGCCCGGCATCTGTGCCGCCACCGGAGTAGCGTCGCCACTTTGCGCTGTCGGCGCGGGCTCGCCATCTGGCGCCGCCCCCAGGCTAACCTGGTAGCTCTGCCCATTGACCGTGGCGGTGTCGCCGTCGATAGCTAGGTCGTAGGCCTTGCCATTGACGGTGACGGTATAGCGCGCTGGCCCATCGGCAGGGGCGGTTTCTGCGGTTTTCTTCTCCTCCTTGCGCACCCCGATCTCGGCCTCACCCTTGAGGAAGGCCAGCCCCTTGTCCTTGCAGGTAGCGACGATGAAGATGTTTTCGTCCGTCTCCTCCAGCCCGGCCTCGCGCAACTGCTGGCGCGCCGGCTCGGCACCCTTAGTGGGATCGGCGTCGTTGCGGGCCAGGGGTTTTTCGGTGGTCGGCTCCAACTCCAACTGCTCGGCGGCGATTTTGACCACCTCGGGGTCGGGTGGCACTGGCGTCTTGCCAAAATAGCCCAGCACCATTTGCCCATAGGGCTCGGCAATGCGCTCCCAGGTGCCGAACATCACGTTGTTGAAGGCCTGCTGAAAGTAAAATTGCGAAACGGGCGTCACCGAAGTGCCGAACCCGCCCTTTTCGACCACCTCGCCCATGGCCTTGATCATCTCTGGATAGCGATCCATAATGCCATTGTCGCGCAGCATCTGGGTGTTGGCGGTCAATGCGCCGCCGGGCATCGGGCTCCAGGGGATCATCGGCTCGACGGCCACTGCCTCGGGCGGCAAGAAGTAGTCGGCCATGCATTCTTTGAAGACCTCTTCCGCGTCGCGGATCTTGTCGATATCGATGTCGAGATCGTAGTCGGAGCCGCGCAACGCGTGCCACATGACGATGATATCGGGCTGGCAGGTGCCGCCCGAGCAGGGCGCCAGCGAGAGATCGATGGCGTCGGCGCCGGCGTCCAGAGCGGCTAAGTTGGCGCTGACGCCGATGCCGGCCGTCTCGTGGGTGTGGAAGTGGATAAAGGTGCCATCGGGGAGCATGGCGCGCGCCTTGGAGATGGTCTCGTGGACTTTAGACGGCACGGCGGTGCCGGAGGCGTCCTTGAAGCAGACCGAATCGTAGGGGATACCGGCGTCGAGGATCTGGCGCAGCGTCTCGGTGTAGAAATCGGCGTCGTGGGCACCCTCACACCCGGGGGGCAATTCCATCAGCGTGACGCAGACCTGGTGGTGCAAACCGGCGTCGACGATGCATTGTCCCGAGTAGATGAGGTTCTCGACGTCGTTGAGCGCGTCGAAATTGCGGATGTGGGAGATGCCATGCTTCTTGAAGAGGTCGGCGTGGAGCTTGACGATATCGCTTGGCTGCGACTCGAGACCGACGACATTGACCCCACGTGAGAGGGTCTGCAGGCTGGCGTCGGGCCCGGTGGCAGCGCGGAAGGCGTCCATCATCGCGAAGGCGTCTTCGTCGCAATAGAAGTAGAGCGACTGGAAGCGCGCGCCGCCGCCGGCTTCGAAGTATTCGATGCCGGCGTTTTTGGCGGCCGCGACGGCGGGCAGAAAGTCGGGTGTGAAGACGCGGGCCCCGTAGACGGATTGGAAGCCGTCGCGGAAGGCGGTGCACATGAAGCGGACTTTCTTCTTGCTCACGGTCTATTCCTCGTAGCTATCCCACCAGGACCGACCACAGGATGCCGGCGCCGACGGCCGAGCCGATGACGCCGGCGACATTCGGCGCCATTGCGTGCATCAGCAGGTAGTTGTTGGGATCCTCCTGCTGGCCGATCATCTGCACCACGCGGGCGGAGTCGGGCACGGCCGAAACCCCGGCGGCGCCGACGAGGGGGTTGATCTTATTGTCGGTGAAGAGATTCATAAACTTGGCGAAGAGCACGCCACAGGCAGTGGCCACGGCAAAGGACGCCGCGCCGAGTGCGAAGATGAGGATCGACTCCGGCGTGAGGAAGGTCTGAGCCTGGGTGGAGCAACCGACCGAGAAGCCGAGCAGGATGGTGACGATATCGACCATGGCGGTGCGCGCGGTGTTGGCCAGGCGCTCGGTGACGCCGCTCTCTTTCATCAGGTTGCCGAAGAACAGCATGCCGATCAGTCCGATCGAGCCGGGCGCTATGAGGGCGCAGATGAGGAAGGCGGCGATGGGAAAGATGATCTTCTCGCGCTGCGAGACCTCGCGTGGCGGCGCCATGCGGATCAGCCGCTCCTTGCGGGTGGTCAGGAGCTTCATCACCGGTGGCTGGATCACCGGCACCAGGGCCATGTACGAATAGGCCGCGATGGCGATGGCGCCGAGCAAGTCGGGGGCGAGCTTGGCGGACAGGAAAATCGCCGTCGGCCCGTCGGCGCCGCCAATAATGCCGATGGCACCGGCCTCCTTGGGGCTGAAGCCGAGGTAGAGTGCGCCGATCAGGGTCAGGAATATACCCATTTGCGCTGCTGCTCCGAGCAACACCAGCCGGGGGTTGGAGAGCATGGTCGAAAAGTCGGTCATCGCGCCGATGCCGAGGAAGATCAGCGGCGGGAAAATGCCCTGGCTGACGCCGAAGTAGATATAGTAGAGCACACTGCCCGCATCGTAAACGCCGACGGCCATGCTGGCGATTGACGGGATATTGCCGACGATGCAGCCGAAGCCAATGGGTAGCAGCAGCAGCGGCTCGTAGTCCTTGCGGATGGCCAGGCTGATGAAGATCGCGCCGATGAGGATCATCACCAGGTTGCCGACCGTCATATTGGCGATGGCGGTGGTGGTGAGGAATTCGAGCAGGATCTGCATGGCGTCTAGCGGGTCTGCTGCCGGGCGAGCAGGGCGAAGCCGACGGCGGCGGCGATAGCCGCATCATCGTCGCTCTGGCGCTGCGGCGGCGGCGCGGTGTGGAGATGCGCTTCGGGGATGAGGCGGTTTACAACGACCAGGGCTTTGGGCAGCAAGGCGATAAAGAGGGTGACCAGCACCAGTGCGGTAAAGACGATGGTCATGCCCGCGAAGGCCAGCTCGAAGCCCTGTCCAGAGACGATATTGTGATAGCTGAAACTAAGTGGCTCCATGAGGACAGTAAGGTAGGGCAGTTGTCGGATAAGTCAAAGGTTCCGGTCGCGTACACGGCAATGCGCCCCGGTCGCCAGGGACCGGGGCGCATTTTACCTGGCGTATTTATGGGTGCGCTCTAATCGCCGTTGTGCTCCTCGATGTGCTCGCCGGCCATGTGGCCAAGGATCAAATTGATGTACTTCTCGGCATCCTCGGGCACGTCTTCTTCGAGCAGGTCTGCGAAGAGTTCGGCGATCTCATCTGCGCCGGCTTCCATCTCCTCTGCGGATATGTCGGGCTCGCCGGCTTGCTCGCGCTCTTCGGTAGACATGAGGAGGTGGCCCAGCATCGTGGCCGCGGCGTCGGAGAGACCGTTGTCTTCGTCGGTGAGGATTTCTTCGATGATCTCCGCCATGGATTCCGGGGGTGGGGGCGGACCGTGGTCGCCGCCGTTGCCGTGGTCGCCGGCCATATGGCCAAGGACCATATTGATCCATTTTTCTGCCG
>PBOD01000147.1 GCA_002724215.1 Gemmatimonadota bacterium
AGTACAAGAAGACCATCGACGGCGCGGTGCGCTTTTTGCGCGGGCAGAACAGCGGGGTAATCAAAGGCCTGCAACAGCAAATGGCAGACGCCGCCGAGGCCATGCGCTTTGAGAAAGCCGCGCGCTTCCGCGATCAGCTCAAGGCCCTCGAATCGATGCGGGCGCGGCAGAAGGTCGTCTTCGACGACGAGATCGACCGCGATGTCCTAGGGCTCGCCCGCGCCGACGACGAGGCCTGCTGTAGCGTGCTGGAAGTCCGCGAGGGACGCCTGCTCGGCAAGAAGCACCACTTCCTCGGCGGGGTTATGGAATCGTCGAACGAGGATGTCTTCTCAGCCTTTATGCAGCAATTCTACCTGCAAAACGATTTCGTCCCGTCCCAGATCCACTTGCCTGTCCAACTCGCCGACGCCGACGAGCTCGCATCCTGGCTATCGGCAAAGGCCGAAGGCCGGGTCGAGCTCGCCACCCCGCAGCGCGGCGCCAAGGCGCAGATGCTCGAAATGGCCGAGCGCAACGCCGCACAGATGCTCGCCGAGCGCAGCCACAAGCGCGAAATGAGGCGCGACCGGGTTCCACAATCGGTCTACGCGCTGCAGCGCGACTTGCAACTAGACACCCTCCCGCGTCGCATCGAGGGCATCGATATCTCCACCTTCCAGGGCGCGCACTCGGTCGGCTCGCTGGTCTGCTTTATCGACGGCCAGGCCAAGCGCAGCCAGTACCGCTACTTTAAGATCAAAGACCTCGAGCAGCCCAATGACTACGCCTCAATCTACCAGGTGGTCCACCGCCGCTTCCGCGGTCTGCACGAGCGCGGCGAGGCCTTTCCCGACCTGCTGCTCATCGACGGCGGCAAGGGCCAGCTCGCCAGTGCCGTCGGAGCTCTACGCGAGCTCGGCATCGATAACCAGCCGGTGCTCGGCATCGCCAAGCGCTTCGAAGAAGTCTTCCTGCCTGGCGAAGCACAGCCGCGCATCCTGCCCAAGACCTCGGCCAGCTTGCGCCAATTGCAGACCCTGCGCGACGAGGCCCACCGCTTCGCGCTCAAAAACCACCGCGATCAGCGCGCCAAATCCACCCTGACCTCAACCCTCGACCACATCCCCGGAATCGGACCCAAAAAGCGCAATGCCCTGCTCAGGGCCTTCGGCTCGGTAAAGCGCATCGCCGCAACGCCGCTGGAGGAAATCACCGCCATTCCGGGCTTCAGCCAGAAACAGGCTGGGGAATTGCTCGCCTATCTCAATGGCTCGCGCTACGACCAGGGCAAAACCGCTGCGTCGGATGCCGCACAGCAGGACACCGACACCTGATATGGCCCGCCCCCCAAAAACAGACGCCGAAGCGCTCCCCGAGCCCCTCGCCGCCCCCCTCGCCGACTTCCTCGACGCCATGGAAAACGACAAGGGGCTGGCGGCCAACACCCTCGACGCCTATCGCCGCGACCTCAGCCGCTATCTGTGCCACCTGGTCCAGCTCGGCGTCGCGCGCATTGACGCCGTCGAGCAACAACACGTCGCCAAGCTGCTACACGCGCTGCGCGAATCGGGCCTATCCCCGTCGACCATGGCCCGCAACCTCACCTCGATCAAGCGCTTCCACCAGTATCTGCTACTCCAAGGCGTCATCGAATCCAACCCCGCCGAACTCCTCGCGCCGCCTAAACTCGAGCGCAAGCTGCCCGACGTACTCACCATCGACGAAATTTCCGCCCTGCTCCAGGCCCCCGACGCCGACGAACCGCTCGGTCAGCGCGACCGCGCCATCCTCGAAGTGCTCTACGCCACCGGCCTGCGCGTCTCCGAGCTAACCGCCCTGCAACGCGCAGCACTGCTATTGACAAACGGCCTGATCCGCGTCCTCGACCGCGGCCAGCGCGAACGCCTGGTGCCCATCGGCCCGCAGGCCATCCGCACCCTCGAGCGCTATTTGCACACCGGTCGCCCGCACCTGATCCGCGCCGACAGCGGCGACCACGTCTTTCTCAACAACCAGGGCGGACCGCTATCGCGGATGAGCATATGGAAAATCATCAAAGCGGCCGGCGATAAGATCCGCACCAAAAAGGAGGTCAGCCCCCACACGCTGCGCCACTCCTTCGCCACCCACCTTTTGGAAGGGGGCGCCAATCTGCGCGACGTGCAGGAGCTGTTGGGCCACGCCGATATCTCCACTACCCAGATCTATACCCAGCTCGACCGCAGCTATCTCAAAGAGGTCCACAAGACCTACCATCCCCGAGGCTAAATGACGGAAACCCTGGTCGTCGCCCGGCATATCGCAAAGCGCTTTTCCTCCGGCGTCGAAGCCCTACGCGACGTCGATCTGCAAATGGAGCGCGGCCAATTCGCCTCCATCGTCGGCCCCTCCGGCTGTGGCAAATCGACCCTGCTGCGCCTGGTTGCCGGCCTCGACGAGCCCAGCGGTGGCACGCTCACCATCCAGGGCCGCAGCCCCACCGAAGCCCGCCGCGACCTGCTCGATCTGGCCTTCGTCTTCCAGGACGCCACGCTATTGCCCTGGCGCTCGGTCGAGCGCAATATCGTCCTGCCCCTGGAGTTGCGCGGCGAGGCCAACCCCGAGCGCGTGGACCAGGTGCTGGCGATGGTCGGCCTCACCGACTTCGCCAGCGCCTATCCGGCCCAGCTCTCGGGCGGTATGCGCATGCGCGCCTCCATCGCCCGCGCGCTGGCCACACAACCCGAGCTGCTATTGCTCGATGAGCCATTCGGCGCCCTCGATGAAATCACCCGCCAGCGCCTCAACGAAGAATTGTTGCGCCTGTGGCAGCAAGACCGCTGGACCGGTCTCTTCATCACCCACAACGTCTACGAAGCCGTGTTCTTGAGCCAGCGCGTACTGGTCATGAGCGCGCGCCCCGGCCGCATCATCGCCGATATCGCCGTGCCCTTCGACCACCCGCGCGACCCCGACCTGCGCGCCGCGCCGGAGTTTGCAGCGATCGCCAGCGAAATCTCGCGCCAGCTCGGCGAGGCAGGAGCATAATGGACAGACTCCGCGCTTTGACAACCAGCGCCCTGCCACCACTATTGTTCTTCGCCCTGGTCCTGGGTACCTGGCACTTCGCCGTGGTCCTCTTCGACATCAAGCCCTTCCTCTTGCCCGGTCCGCTACGGGTGGCGGCGGCTGTTGCCGAAAACGGGTCGCGCCTCATCTCGGCCACCTTGCTCACCGCAATGGGCGCGCTGCTGGGCTTCTCGCTCAGCTTCGCCTTCGGCTTCCTGGTCTCGCTGCTCTTTTCGCAGTCGCGCATCATCGAGCGCAGCCTCTATCCCTACGCGATCTTTCTGCAGACCGTGCCAATCGTCGCCGTCGCGCCGCTGATCGTGCTGTGGATAGGCTATGGCCTGCAGGGCGTGGTTGCCGTCTCCTTTATCATCTCGCTGTTCCCAGTCATCGCCAACACCACTACCGGCCTGACCCGCGTCGATCCCAATCTGCTCGACCTCTTCGCCCTCAACAACGCCAGCCGCTGGCAAATCCTCTTCAAACTCCGCGTCCCCGGCGCAGTCCCCCACATGCTCACCGGCGCCCGCATCTCCAGCGGCCTCTCGGTCATCGGCGCGATCGTCGGGGAATTTTTCGCCGGCTACGGCACCGAGGACTTCGGGCTGGGCTACCTGATCATCCTCACCAATGGACAGGCCAAGACCGACTATCTCTTCGCGTGTATTTTATTCTGCACCCTGCTGGGCCTGGCGATCTTTTCCGCGGTGGGCGCATTGAGTAACTTCGTACTCAAACGCTGGACCGGGACGCCGGAATAGCCCCTGGGCTCCTCCCTCTTTAAAACGGACCTCGACACCATGCACAAATACGCTATACTAGCTCTGCTGACCCTGGCCGCCTGTGGCTCCGAGCCCGAGAAAAAAGCACCCGCTGCCGATACCCAGCCCAAAGTCCAGCTCGCCCTCAACTGGTTTCCCGAGGCCGAGCACGGGGGCTTCTACGCGGCAGCGGTCCACGGCTATTACGAAGCGCAGGGCGTCGCCGTCGAGATCCTCGGCGGCGGCCCCGACGCCCCCGTTATTCAGCGCGTCGCCACCGGCGCAGTCGCCTTCGGCGTCACCAATGCCGATGACGTACTCTACGCCCGCGCCCAACAGGCCCCCGTCGTCGCCCTCATGGCCCCCTACCAGATCAACCCGCGCTGCATCATGGTGCACAAATCTTCGGGCATAGAGGAAATTGCCGACATCGCCAATATCACGCTCGCCATGTCGCAGCGCCCGGCCTTTTCGCACTACCTGCGCTGGCGCTATCCTTTTGAAAACGTCAAAATCGTCCCCTATCCCGGCAATGTTACCCAGTTTCTGATGGATGAGAACTTCGCCCAGCAGGGCTATGTCTTCAGCGAACCTTTCGTCGCCAAATCCAAAGGCGGCGACCCCAATGCCCTGCTCGTCTCCGACATTGGCTTCAACCCGTATGCCAGCGTGCTCATCGCCACCGAAGAGACCATTGCCACAGACCGCCGGCTCGTCGAGGTAGTCGTCCGCGCCAGTATCAAAGGCTGGCAGCAATACCTCGCCGACCCCGAGGCCACCAATCGCCACATCAACTCGCTCAACCCCGAAATGGGCCTCGACATCCTCGCCTACGGCGCCGAAGAATCCAGGGCCCTGGTCCTCGACCCGGTCGCGCAAAAGGCCGGCATCGGCCATATGAGCGCCGCGCGCTGGCTCGATCTCCTCGACCAGATGGTCGCCGCCGCACTCATCGACGAGGGCACCGTCGATGCCAACGCCGCGTTCACCGACCACTTCTTGCCCTGAGCGCTTGGCCTTCCTCCAGGACATCACCCTCGGCCGCTACGTCGCGCTCGATTCGCCGATCCACCGCCTCGACCCGCGCACCAAACTCATCGCCGTTGTGGTACTGATGATCGTCGCGCTGTCGGCGCGCGACTTCGGGTCCTTGGCGACCTTTGCCGCCTTCCTGCTCCTGGTCATCGCGCTGTCGCGGCTGTCCTACCGCCTGGTGCTGGGCAATCTCAAGCCCTTTATCTTTCTCTTCAGCTTCACCTTCGGCCTGCACGCGCTGATGACCCCCGGCCGCGCCGTCTGGCTCGTCCCCTTCTCCGAGCACGCCGTCACCGCCGAGGGCCTGCGCCTGGGCGCCTTCTTCACCGCGCGGCTGTGCACCGTTATCGGCGCCGCCTCACTTCTAACCCTGACCACCTCGCCGATGGAGTTGACCGGTGGGCTCGAGCGCCTTTTCCGCCCCTTGCAGCGCTTCGGCTTCCCCGCTGGCGACCTGGCGATGATGATCTCCATCGCCTTGCGCTTCATCCCGGTACTGGTCGATGAGGCCGAGCGGCTGCGCAAAGCGCAATTGGCCCGCGGCGCCGACTTCGGCGGGCGCAATCCCCTCAAGCGCATCAAAAGCCTGGTGCCGCTGCTGGTGCCGCTGTTCGTCGCCGCCTTCGACCGCGCCGACCGCCTGGCTCTGGCCATGGAGAGCCGCTGCTACCAGACCGGCGCCCCCCGCAGCCAGTATCGCACCCTGCGCCTGCAAGCCGCCGACGGCCTCGCCGCGCTTGCCGCGCTGGGCCTGATCGCGCTGATGGTCTACCAGCGCTAAAGCTCATGCGCACGCTGCGACTACTCCTCGAGTATGACGGTACCCACTTCGTCGGCTGGCAGTCACAAGACCGAGGCCGCACCGTCCAGGACGAACTCGAGCGCGCCCTGCGCGTCTTGACCAGGGCGTCGATCCGCCCCATCGGCTCGGGCCGCACCGACGCCGGCACCCATGCTCTGGGCCAGGTCGCCCACTTCCAGACCGCATCAGACTTGCCCACAGAGCGCCTGCTACGCGGGCTCAACGGCCTGCTGCCCGCCGATATCGCCATCCGCGCCATCGACGAAGTCCCGGCCGACTTCCACGCCCGCTACAGCGCCAAACGCAAGCGCTACCGCTATCGCATCCACCTTGCCAAATCGGCCCTAAATCGTTCACAGGTATGGGCTTACTATCAGGCATTGTCCCTTGCTCCCATGCGCGCCGCCGCCCGCGCGCTCATCGGCACCCACGGCTTTGGCGCCTTCTGCAAACAAGACCCCGTCCCCAACAGCCTGGACTGCCAGATTTACGACGCGGACTGGAGCGTACAGGGCGCCGAACTGGTCTTTGAAATCGAGGGCAACCGCTTTTTGCGCCACATGGTGCGGATTCTGGTCGGCACGATGGTCGATATCGGCCGCGGCGCACGGCCTGCAGAGGATATCGCCGCGTTGCTAGCCAGCGGCGAGCGCGCCGATGCCGGTCCTACTGCCCCGGCCCACGGCCTCTGTTTGCTATGGGTCGCCTACGGCGCCTAAAGCACCTTATTTCTTGCATATATCATTGTAATTATTTATCGTTAGCCAATCATCAACACGGGNATTTACACCTTGTATTTNACCCTCCTAACTGCGCTTATGGGCGCATTTTTTGCGNNCGACAGCCGCGCCAACTCCATCGACGAGTCGCGCCGCACCGCCGTCGTCCGCGCCGTCGAGCGNGTCCAGCCCTCGGTCGCCAGNCTGCACGTGCGCTATCGCGAGCGCACCCGGCAGCTCTACCAATTCCGCAGCGATCCGCTCTGGAACTTCTTTTCTCCTTTCTACTATNTTGTGCCCCAGGACCGGGTCTCCACTGGATCGGGCTTCGTCATCGACGATGCGGGCTATATCCTCACCAACAGCCACGTCATCGGCGACCCGCGCCACCTGCAGCGCATCTCCGTCTCGCTACCCGGCTTTGCCAACCGCACCTTCCAGGCCCGTTATATCGCCTCCGACATCAATTTCGACCTGGCAGTACTCAAGATCGACGACGCCGAGCTTCCGGTTGCGCCGCTAGGCGATTCGGACGATATTTTGGTTGGTGAGTGGGCCATTGCCGTGGGCAATCCCTTCGATCTGGGTCCCACTGTCAGCATCGGCGTAGTCAGCGCNCTGGATCGCGACTTTCAGGAGCCCCAGGGCGACTTCTACTACCGCGACATGATCCAGACTGACGCGGCGATCAACCCCGGCAATAGCGGTGGCCCTCTGGCCAACGCCGCCGGCGAGGTCATAGGGATCAACAGCTTCATATACACCGGCGGCGATTATTCCATCGGCTCGATCGGCATCGGCTTCGCCATCCCGATCAACACCGCCCGCCGCTTCCTCGAGGAAGTGCGCCGGCACGGCCAGGTTCGCCGCACCTGGACCGGAATCATGGCCCTACAGGATATCACCCGCCCGCTGGCCGAATATCTGGGGCTCGACTCGACCGATGGGGCCCTGGTCGTCAAGATCGCCAGCGACAGTCCGGCCGAATACGCCGGGCTCGAGAGCGGCGATGTCATCACGGCGATCGGCGACGACAAAATCCGCGACGCCGACGCGGCCATCGATATCCTCCGCGGCATGCGGGTCGGCGAGACCGCCGCCCTCGGAGTCGTGCGGCACAACGAGCGTCACACACTGGATCTATTATTGGAGGAGCGCCCGCGCTATCGCGCGCGCCGCTGATCGGAGCTACGCCAATACTATGATGCGCTTTATACCTAACACCTTCACCGTCGGCAACCTGTTTTGCGGTTTCCTGGCGCTGCACTTCATATTTCAGGGCAACTATGTGCCGGCCGCCTGGCTGATCGTCCTCGGCGCGCTCCTCGACAAGATGGACGGCAGACTCGCGCGGCGAATCGGCAGCGACTCGCAGTTCGGGATTCAGTTCGACTCGATCGTCGATGTCTGCACGTTCGGCATCGTCCCCGCCACCCTCATCTACCAGGCCCATCTGCAGACACCCTGGGGCCTGGGCCTGGCCTTCGTCTTCGTGCTCTGCGGCGCCATCCGCCTCGCGCGCTTCAACACCCTCAGCCTCGAAGAAGACAATGAGCGCGGCGAATTCTACATGGGCCTGACCATTCCCACTGCCGCTATCTGCCTTACGCAGTACGCGGTCTTCGTCAACGCCTGGCAGAGCCCGCACGCCACACCGCTGGCGGCGCTGCTGGTATTGCTGCTCGGCTTCCTGATGGTCAGTCGCTTCGAATACGATACCGTGCCCAACTTCCGCGGCACTTCTTTCAGCGACCGCTTCAAGCAACTTTATGCGATTTCCACCATCGGGCTGACGATCTACGACAGCATATTCTTCTTCCCAATGAGCCTGATCTTTGTCTTCTCGGGCGTCTACCGCTGGATCTTTCGACACTTCAGCGACGAAGTCACCCAACACGCCTAGGCCATGCTGCGCGACAAACCCGTCAGCCACCTGATCCTCATCCTCTTCACCAGCATGCTCGGCGCCAATATCATCGGCGAGGTGCTGCGGGTTCTGCTCACCTTCGTCGCCGGCACCGATACCATCGTCGAGCGCGCGCTGCTGCAGTACGTGTCCTATTCGATCGGTCCGCACATGTTCAACCTGATCATCCTGTCCTTCTCGTTCGAGCTGTCGCTGCGCTTCAACCTGATCACGTTGTTGGGCATGTTCGTCGGCTGGTACTACTTCCGCTACAGCTACTAGGAGCCAGAGCCATGTTCGGTATGGGTCATTGGGAAATCCTCATTATCTTCGTCGTCATTCTGCTCATCTTCGGCGCCAAGCGCATCCCCGAGATGGCCCAGGGCCTCGGCAAGGGCATTCGCGAGTTCCGCACCGCCATGCGCGACGTGCAAGAGGAGATCGACGTCAACCCGCCCGCCAACCCATCAGCGCAACAGCCCCCGGTCCAAACCGTGGCGCAATCCGACCAGAAGGAGAAGCCCGCCTCCTGATATGGCGCTAAACGAAGCCACCGCCCACGATCTCAGCACCCGGCTGCAAAACCGCGAAGCCACCGCCCGCGAGCTTATCCAGGCCACGCTCGACCGCATCGACGCCGTCGATGGCCAGATCAACGCCTATATCAGTGTCGACGCCACGGGCGCCCTCGCCCAGGCCGACGCGATAGACCAGCGCCGCGAACGCGGCGAGCCCCTCGGGCCGCTTGCCGGCATTCCCCTGGCGCTCAAGGACGTGCTCTGCGTGCGCGGGGGCCGCACCACCTGCGGCTCCAGAATCCTCGAAAATTACATCGCCCCCTATGACGCCACCGCCGTCGCCCGTTTGCGCGACGCCGACGCCGTCTTTGTCGGCAAGACCAATATGGACGAGTTCGCCATGGGCTCGTCGTGTGAGAACTCCTACTTCGGCCCGACCCGGAATCCCCGCGACCCCGAGCGCGTGCCCGGCGGCTCCTCCGGCGGCGCGGCCGCGGCGGTCGCCGCCGACGCGACAGTTCTCGCGCTCGGCACCGACACCGGCGGCTCGGTGCGCCAGCCCGCCGGCTACTGCGGCGTGGTCGGGCTCAAGCCCACCTACGGCCGCGTCTCGCGCTACGGCCTGGTCGCTTACGCCTCATCGCTGGATCAGATCGGACCGGTGACCAAGGATGTCGAAGATGCCGCGCTGCTATTGCAGGCCTGCGCCGGCTACGACCCGCGCGATTCGACCTCGATCGACGCCCCGGTTCCCGACTATCGCGCCGAGCTCAAAAACGGTGTCCAGGGGCTGAAGATCGGCCTGGCGCAGGAGCATTTCCCGGCCGCCCTCGACGACGAGATCGCCGCCGCCGCACATAGCGCCGCCCGGGCGCTCGCAGAGGCTGGTGCCGAAATCATCGACCTCGAACTCCCGATCGCCGGCCACCCCGAATATTGCATCGGCACCTATTATCTGATTGCCATGGGCGAAGCCTCGGCCAATCTTTCGCGCTACGACGGCATCAAGTACGGCCACCGCACCGCAGACAGCACCGACCTGCAGGAGCTCTACTTCCAGAGCCGCAGCGAGGGTTTCGGCGCCGAGGTCAAGCGCCGCATCATGCTCGGCACCTACGCGCTAAGCGCCGGCTATTACGACGCCTATTACCGCAAGGCCCAGCAGGTCCGCACCCTGATCCGCGAGGATTTCGCCAGGGCTTTCGCCGCCTGCGACATCCTGCTCTCGCCGGTGGCCCCGACCACTGCCTTTCGCCTCGGCGAGCAATTGGACGACCCGCTGCAAATGTATCTCAACGACATCTACACCGCCTCGGTCAATCTCGCCGGCATTCCCGGCATTTCGGTGCCCTTTGCCACAGGTGCAGACGCCTTACCCATTGGTGTGCAATTGCTGGCTCCGCCATTGCAAGAAGCCCGGCTGCTGCGCATGGCCCACGCGCTGGAACAGTGCGCTGCCTGAGGCGTATACAAGGAATCGGAGATCTCGCGATGAAATACTGTGCTCTCGCCGCCTGCCTGCTGCTGGCGGCCACAGACCCCGCCGCCGCCATCAACTCCAACGCCGGCACCACCGGCTTCAACTTCCTCAAGATCGGCATCGGCGCCCGCTCCGCCGCCCTCGGCGGCGCCTACACGGCTGTTTCCGGCGACATCGAGGCCTCGGCCTGGAATCCCGCCGGTCTCTACGGCGTTGCCAAACGCACTGCCGCCCTGTCGCTCAACAGCTATCTGGTCGACTCGCAGGCCGGCTTTGTCTCGGTCGCGTTCC
Source organism: Gemmatimonadota bacterium (assembly GCA_002724215.1). Taxonomy (GTDB): domain Bacteria; phylum Latescibacterota; class UBA2968; order UBA8231; family UBA8231. Next base: position 10,543 of record PBOD01000147.1, read on the forward strand.
CCAACGAGCGCCGCGTCATCGCCATCAGCGCCAATTATGTATCCCACGGCGACTTGCGCCGCACCGATACCGAAGGGCGCGATCTGGGCACCTTCGGCGCTGCCGACCTGGCCACCTATCTGACCATCGCCCAGCGCCTCGGCCCCGACTGGCTCGCTGCCGGCCTTAACCTCAAGGCCGTCTATTCGAGTATCGACGAATACGCCTCCGACGCCTATATCTTCGACATCGGCCTCCTTGCCCGCGGTCCGCTCCAGGGCATGCATCTGGGCGCAACCATCGCCAATATGGGCTTTGTCCGCACGGGCTACGCCGGCGATTTTAAAGACTCGCTACCAGTGCACATCCGCCTCGGGCTATCGCACCGCCTAGCGCACATGCCGGTGCCGATGCTGCTGCTGGCCGATTTCAACCTGCCCAACGACAACGATCCCTACCTCTCCTTCGGTCTCGAGGTCCAGCTCGCCGGCGGGCTCTACATCCGCCCTGGCTACAGCACCCAACAAACCGGGATCGATGGCGAGGATCCGCTCGGCGTCAGCGCCGGAGCGGGCTTTGCCATGGACCGCTACACCATCGACTACGCCTATAGCTCCTTTTCGGATCTGGGCGATGTACACCGCGTCTCGGTAATCGGCGCATTCTGAGCCTTTGCGATGCCCGCGCTCACGGCCGAGCAGGTCGCATTCTTCCACCGCGAAGGCTATGTCCACGTGCCCAACGCGCTCGCGGCGGCAGATCTCGACCCGGTCCAGGCCGAGCTTGAGGAAATCGTCGACCGCAACGCACGGCGCTTATTGCAAGAGCGCAAGATCGATCGCGACTACGCGGAATTGCCCTTTGCCCAGCGCCTCGTCCCGCTCGCTAAAGCCGACCCCAGCGCCATAGCCGACATCAATATCCCCGGCAACCTCGGCCAGGGCATCTTCGACTTTCTCCACAACGACAACCTGTTGGATCTGGTCGAGTCGCTGATCGGCCCCGAGATCTACGCCAACTCCTGCCAGCACATCCGCGCCAAGCTCCCAGCTACCGACGACTACGCCGGTCACCTTTCAGACTTTGAGTGGGCGCGCTCGACCGCCTGGCACCAGGACCTCGGCGTGCTATTGCCCGAAGCCGACGACACCCTGATCGTCACCACCTGGATTCCGCTCGTCGACGCCGATGAGGAAAACGGCACGCTGATGGTCTACCCGCGCTGCCACAACGAGCCGATCCGCCCGCATATCCGCCCGCCCGAGCCGGAAGGCGGCAGTTTCACTGTCGACCCGGCCGAGTTGCCCGATTGGGACCCGGTCACNATCCCCATCCAGCGCGGCGGCCTGCTCGCCATCCACTGCCGTACCCCCCACGGCAGCCANCCCAACCACTCGNACTCGATCCGCTGGAGCATGGACCTGCGCTGGAACGACGCCCGCATGCCCAACGGGCGCCCGCACCTGCCCGGCCTCTACGTGCGCAGCCAGGAAAGCCCAGAGCTGGTGGTCCATGAGCGGGAAGAATGGCTGACGGCGTGGAAGTTTGCCCGCGCGTCCAGCCGCGGCGCCCGTTCCTACCGCTGGATTTAAGCTGCGCTGATCGGCGGAGCGCATTGGCCTCGCGGGTGCACACCGATCTTCACGGACTTTTCAGCGGGTGTTGGCCACGCTGTCCACGAACGCCGCCAACACCCGCTAGGTCTTCCGCCCTCCTTACAGCGGCGCTGCACCTGGCCCTGCTCGGCACGGTGCTGGCAGCCGGCGCCGCCGACGCCCGGTCCGCCGGCTGGCTGCAGCTGCGCGGCGACCGCCATATGAGTGGCTATGCCCCGGGTCGCGGCCAGATGCGCGCGGCGCCGACCGAGGCGTGGCATTTCGACATCGCGGTGTGGGAAGGCTATCTGGCGGTCGCACCCGGCACCGGACCCTCAGCACTCGACCTGCCCTTTCCGAACCAGCAAAGTCCAGGCTATCTGGCCAACCACGGGCACCAGTGGGGCATCGGGCCGCAGCACTTCGACCTGCGCGGCGACGGCACGCTCACCAGCATGCCACTAAACCATCGCTTCAAGGTGGCCCAGATCCTGCCCGGGGTGCCGGGCCTGCAGCGCTTCGAGATGGGCGACTCCTTCAGCGACGGCGGCACCAGAGAGCAGCGCGGCTGGCTGACCGCCTACGATGATGGCGAACCTAGGGTGGTCTGGCAAACCGAGGCCTTTAACGACACCTGGGCGCCGAATGTGCTGGTCGTCGATGCCGATGCCGATGGACAGCTCGATATCGCCGTGGCGACGCACTACAGAATACTGGTGTTCGACGGCGCCACCGGCGCCACCAAGATGCAGTTCCGCTACCACGATTTCCGCAATTACGGCTGGTTTGGGGCCGCCAATATCGATGCCGATCCCTATCCCGAATTCGCCGTTATCGCCGACTTCAGCATGCACGCCGAAGTCATCGACAACGACGGCCAGCGCCTCACGCTGCAGTGGCTGCGCGAAATTCAGCCCGACCCGTCGCAATCGACCAAAATCGTCCGTGTCGGCCCCCTCAATCTGCTCGACGCAGATGGCGATGGCGGGCGCGATCTGGTCTACAACCTCTACGATGGCGGCGGCGATGACCAGTGGCACCTGATGGTCGTCGATGCATCGACCGGTATCACGCGCCACAACTACGCCCGGCGCTATCTGCACGGGATGGCCGACCTCGATGGCGATGGCGGGGTCGAACTCCTGGTTTCACACACCGCCGGTGAGGCGCTGCCAACCTACGCTCCGCTCGAGATCTGGACGCTCGCCCGCGACGGGCCCGACCTGCGCTGGGCACAGGCCCGCGGCCGTTTCAGTACTCGTCCACGCGAAGAATTGCCGCTGAATGCCAGCACGAGCGCCGCCGACGGTCTGCGCACCGCCACCACCGGCGACGTCGATGGCGACGGCCACCAGGACTTCTTCGTCGTCGAGCCAGACGGCCAGCGCGAGATCCTGCAGGCCATCGCCCTCAGCAGTGGCGAGCCACGCCAGCTCTGGTCGGTGCACGGCCCTGGCAGCGGGTCGGTAGAAGTGATGGGCGTAGCAGAAATTGCGGGGGCGCCCCAGACCCTGGTCCGCCTGCAGGCACCGGGTGCCACCGCGCCGGTCGATCTGAAAGGAGCTCGCGGTGTGCTGCACCAGTGGAGTAGGAGCCCCAGCACACCGGCCGGCACACCGGTAGTCGCCGACCTCGACGGAGACGGCACAACCGAAGTCGTAGTGCAAACCGGCAGTCGCGAAGTCCTCTGTCTCGAAGCGCCTGGTCCCTACGACATCGGCCCCCGTGTGCGCTGGCGGATGCAGGGCTATGGCCAGACCAATAACGCCCCCCAGCACTGGGGCGTCGTTGCCGCCGACCTGGATCTCGACGGCAACCTGGAGCTTCTCTTCGCCCGGGAGACCGCCGACGGCGATGCCGGACTGGCCGCGGTCGCTGCCAGCGGCCACATCCGCTGGCACCATCGCTTCGACGGCTTTGACGGCAGCATGCCCATCTGGAATTTCAGCGGTCTCTCCTACTGGAGTCCCGGGCACTATCGCAGCGCGGCGCAGATGGATGTCTTCGCCACGCTGCGCCGGGGCAAAATCGGCAGCGAAGTCGGCTTCCTGCTCGATGGGCTCAG